>NZ_JBBMGE010000007.1:0-158180 GCF_037908395.1 Corynebacterium sp. KPL4072 | reverse complement strand
CAAATCATCAAACCAAGTCCGTACAAAATGTCACCATCAAGTAACCTCCCGGCTACCTCCCGGCGACTTGGTTTAATGTAGTCCACCACAACCAAACAACACAAATCCCCAGCACACAACGGAAAACTGTGTACTGGGGACGTCGTTAAAAGAGCTCTTCTTCCTGAGTTCTTTCGATCGTGGCGCCGAGACGCTGCAGGTTTTCTACAAAATTCGGATAACCGCGGTCGATGTGGAAAACATCGTGAACCGTAGTGGTCTCATCCGCACACAACGCAGAAAGCACCAAGCCCGCACCTGCGCGGATATCGGAGCTCCATACGTGAGTAGAAGACAGCCGCTCTTTGCCGCGGACTACTACATGGTGTCCATCAACCTGGGCATCGGCACCCAGGCGCAGCATTTCATCTACAAAGCGGAAGCGGGATTCAAAGACATTCTCTGTAATGACCGTCGTTCCGTCCGCAATGGCGGAGATGCCAATGGCCATAGGCTGCAAATCAGTAGGGAACCCCGGAAATGGCAGGGTCTGATAGTCCATCGACTGCGGGCGCTGATCCATGCGTACGCGGAAGCCGTTCTCATAGGTTTCCAGTTCGGCACCGGCGGACTTCAGCTTTTCCAGTGGCAGGTGCAGGTGGCGCGGCGAGATACCGCCCACCGTGATGTCCCCCTGAGTCATGGCGGCGGCATATGCCCATGTACCTGCCACGATGCGGTCACCGATAACCTCGTGCTGGGTGGGCTGCAGCTTATCGACGCCCCGGATAGTCACCACCGAGCTTCCTTCACCTTCGATATCGGCACCCATGGACTTGAGCATGGTGCACAGATCGACGATTTCGGGCTCACGAGCCGCATTATGCAGAACGGTTTCCCCCTCAGCGAGAACCGCGGCGGTGAGGATGTTTTCGGTTGCACCCACTGACGGGAAATCAAGGCGAATATTCGCGCCACGTAGGTGGGTGGCTTCTGCCACGACGGCACCGTGCTCAATACGAGTGGTAGCGCCCAGCTTTTCCAGGCCCGTCTGGTGCATGTCTAGCGGGCGGGAACCAATCGCGTCGCCGCCGGGCAGCGCTACCTTGGCATGACCACAGCGGGAGGTCAGGGGTCCGAGCACACAAACGGAGGCGCGGAACTGGCGGACTGCATCAAAGTCCGCATTAGATTGTGGCTGCGCAGGAGTAGTAATCCGGACTTCAGAGCCCTCGATAACTACCTCGCAACCGAGCCCCTCGAGGACCTTCTTCATCAGGGGGACGTCCAGAATTTCTGGGCAGTTGGTCAGCGTCGTAGTGCCCTCCGCCAGCAAGGATGCGGCCATGAGCTTTAAGACGCTATTTTTTGCGCCATCTACTTTGACGGTGCCCTCTAAGCGGGCACCGCCGGAAACAATAAACTGATCTTTCACAACTGCCTACGCTACCGGTTCTTAAGGCAACGCGCCGATGCGACGGGCGGCATTGACCGCCTCGTAGCGGGTGTGCGCACCGAGTTTACGCATTACCGAGCGCAGATAAGACTTCACAGTTTCTGCGCCGATTCCCATTTCCTCAGCCGCTTCCACGTTGGTGTGGCCCAGGGCCACACAAGAGAGAACGTCGAGCTCGCGGGCGGAGAGCTTGGTGGATTGCTTCACGCGCACCGGAGAAACCATCTGGTCACATAGCGTCTCCAGTTCCTTGCGCAGCTCCTCGTCTTCCACGCGGTTAGCCAGCATGCGCAGCTTGGAGTGGGTGGAGCGTACCTGTTCCCACTCAGCACCGTTCATAACGTGGCCGCGGGCGGCTCCGCCTTTAGCCCCATCGGCGCGGCGCATCGCGGAATTTACAGCTAGGTCCTGCTCAAGAGTGCGCGCGGTCATCGTCACTTCTTCGATGACCTTGTCGCCCAGGCGAACTGGGGAATGCACTCCCACGTAGAGGACGCCGCGGATTTCGCGCTGGACCGTAACGGGCACAGCCACGATGGAGTGCAGGCCCTCGTCTTGGATTACGCGATCATTCTCGTGCGAAATGGTAGTAGCACGGGTGTAATCGGAGACGCCTACCGCGCGGCGAGTGCTCACCACTCGCCCACCCACACCAACGCCTGAGTCAATGATCAGATTCTGCAGCGCTGGGGTACGTAGGCCCACCCACTGCGTAATCTGCAAGCGATTGTCTGGCAGCAGCGTGGCATACATCGTCACCGGAATACCTGTAGCGGTTTTCAGGGACGATAACGCCGCGCGTACGGATTCTTCATCATCTTTGAGGCGATGCGACTCCATGAGACTCTTTCCTCGTCGGGGGTAACCAAGCAGGTGTACCCGTCTTCCCCCCGGGAATTTGGGGGCCAGCGGGCAACTGAGTGGAAGTATAGACAGCATGTGGGGGTAATTCGAAATCGCCCCTGGCTTATCCGGTGTTGTAATCCCACATGGAATGCCCGAATGCCCGGTCTAGAATTTATATACTGACTGGTCTACTTGTGTAGTGTACCCTTGCGTTGTACACGATTTGAATCCAAATCCGATTCCCAAAGGAGTCAATACAATGGCTGTCTACAACAACATTATGGAAACCATCGGCGGTACCCCGTTGGTCCGCCTAAACCGTCTTACCGAGGGCAAGGGTGCAACCGTGCTTGCCAAGGTTGAATCGTTTAACCCCGCTAACTCCGTGAAAGACCGCATCGGCAAGGCCATCGTTGAGGCCGCTGAGAAGTCTGGTCAGCTCAAGCCGGGCGGCACCATCGTGGAAGCCACGTCCGGCAATACCGGCATTGCCTTGGCTCTGGCCGGCGCCACTTTGGGCTACAAGGTCATCTTGACCATGCCGGAGACCATGTCCAACGAGCGCAAGGTACTGCTGCGCGCCTACGGCGCAGAGATTGTGCTGACCCCAGGTGCGGCGGGCATGCAGGGCGCCGTCGACAAGGCGAATGAAATCGTCGCCGAGAACGACAACGCAATCCTGGCTGCACAGTTCGCCAACGAAGCAAACCCGAAGATGCACGAGGAGACCACCGGCCCGGAGATCTGGGAAGACGCCGAGGGCAAGGTTGATGCCTTCGTTGCTGGTGTAGGCACCGGCGGCACCGTTACCGGTGTAGGTCGCTTCCTGAAGTCCAAGAACCCGGACCTGCACTTGGCCGCCGTCGAGCCGTCCGACTCCCCTGTCCTGTCTGAAGGCCACGCTGGCCCGCACAAGATCCAGGGCATCGGCGCCAACTTCGTTCCTGAGGTACTTGACCGCGAGCTTCTCGACGAAGTCTTTACCGCCACCACCGAGGAGTCCATTAAGGCCTCCCGCGACCTGGCCACCCAGGAAGGCCTGCTGGTGGGCATTTCCGCCGGCGCTAACGTCTCTGCAGCTTTGAAGCTGGCAGAGCGCCCAGAGTTCGAGGGCAAGACCATCGTGGTTGTCCTGCCGGACTTCGGTGAGCGCTACGTCTCCACCATCCTCTTCGAGGACATCCGCGAGGCTTAAATCACTTCGGATGAATAAAAGCACCCGCCAACCTTGGCGGGTGCCTTTTTTATGCCAGTACTATGTGAGCATGAACATTATGAGCTACATCCGTGAAGACTTAGCGAATGCAAGAGATCACGATCCAGCCGCTCGCGGCGACGTCGAAAATGCAATAGTGTACTCCGGCCTCCACGCGGTGTGGTCTCATCGCATTTCGCACTGGATGTGGAAGCGCGGCCTACGCGGGCCCGCGCGCATATTAGCGCAAATTAACCGCTTCTTTACCGGCGTGGAAATCCACCCGGGCGCCACTATCGGTCGCCGCTTCTTTATTGACCACGGCATGGGCATCGTCATCGGTGAAACCGCCGAGATTGGCGATGGCGTCATGCTTTACCACGGTGTCACCCTCGGTGGCCAGGTACTCACTCAGACTAAGCGCCACCCCACCATCGAGGACAATGTAGTCATCGGCGCAGGCGCTAAGGTACTCGGCCCCATTACGATCGGTGAGGGATCGGCCATTGGCGCCAATGCCGTAGTGACGAAGGACGTGCCCGCCGAACATATCGCGGTGGGCATCCCAGCCAAGAACCGCCCACGCAATCCAAATGAGCGCATTAAACTGGTCGACCCCGATTACTACATCTAAGTTCTCTCCCAGCGGCCCACAGGCAACTGTGGGCCGCTTTTTATATGCCTTCTGGGCGTAGCAGGTCGCGGTATTCGGGATTCTTTTCTATAAAGTGCGCCACGGCGGAGCAGGAAGCGATGACTTGCTTGCCGACGCCCCGGGCATCATCAAGCGCAGCCTTAATCAACGGCGCAGACAGTCCTTGGCCGCGAAAAGCATCCTTGATGACCGTGTGGTTGAACTCGCGGGTATCGCCCGCGTCTACGTAGTAGCAAGCACCCGCCTCAGTACCGTCCACGGTGAGGACGTAACGGGATTTATCGGTCTGGTGTGCAATAGCGTGTTCCATGCACCTATACTAAAGCAAAAATGGCCCCTCTTAAGAGGAGCCATTATTGTGGCCAGAGCCAGGATCGAACTGGCGACCCCACACTTTTCAGGCGTGTGCTCTACCGACTGAGCTATCTGGCCAGAAACCCGAAGGTTTCCGCGACCTTGACGGGACTTGAACCCGCGACCTCCGCCGTGACAGGGCGGCGCGCTAACCAACTGCGCCACAAGGCCATTTTAAATTATGTGTGCTCTCTGGCACGGATAGTTACTTTACAGAAGACTCCCAACACTCACCAAATCAGCACGTCATAACACTATTCGGGAGCCTGAAGAGGATCGCTTCCTCCTAATTTCATCTCAAAGCGCTCATAGTCTTCCAGTGCGGCAAAGTGTCGCGAGTAAAGGTCGCAATCTCGGTCCACATAGCCATACAGGGCCGGAGCAACATCTACAATGTGGCGCAACTTCAGCTCTTCATACTCTTGCTCGTGAGCTCGGTTAGCAACTTTGTGGTGCGCCTCCTCCTCAGAATCTGCGTAGACGAGGAAGAAGTCTTCCCGGTAGAAATTCCTAAGCTCCGAATCCTGCGACACGAGCTCAAAGACGACAATCCCTACGTATGGTTCCACAGTGCTGACTCTCCTAATTCCTTAGTTGGCGCCAGCGTACCAAAACAAAAAGCAGCAATCGTAGAAACGATTGCTGCTTTTCTGCGACCTTGACGGGACTTGAACCCGCGACCTCCGCCGTGACAGGGCGGCGCGCTAACCAACTGCGCCACAAGGCCAATCGAATATTTAATTCGTACCAACACTTTCATGTTGGTACCCCCAACGGGATTCGAACCCGTGCCGCTGCCGTGAAAGGGCAGTGTCCTAGGCCGCTAGACGATGGGGGCCCGTCGCGCTATGGCGACCTCTAGAAATATACTGGAGACCTCACCTAGTTACAAAATCGCTCCCCCAGAAAGATTAGGAACCATGTCTGACCAGCATCAAACGTGCTCCTGTCACGAGCCACACGTGCACGGATATAACGCAGATTCACAAAGTAAAGATCGCTACCTCGCACGGCTCAAACGTATTGAGGGCCAAACACGCGGCATCCATCGCATGATCGAGGAAGACCAATATTGCATTGATATTATTACCCAGATTTCGGCCGTGAAGTCAGCGCTAGAAAATGTCTCACTCGCGCTCCTAGAAGACCATATCGAGCACTGCGTGGCCGGTGCTGCCGCCGAGGACGGCGAAGTGGCCACGGAGAAGCTAGAAGAGGCTATGCGCGCCATCAAGAAGATGGTGAAAAACTAAAAGGAGCCACCCGATAAGGTGGCTCCAGTTGTGGGCCCTGTGGGGATCGAAC
Source organism: Corynebacterium sp. KPL4072 (assembly GCF_037908395.1). NCBI lineage: Bacteria > Bacillati > Actinomycetota > Actinomycetes > Mycobacteriales > Corynebacteriaceae > Corynebacterium > Corynebacterium sp. KPL4072. The sequence continues at coordinate 152,390 of NZ_JBBMGE010000007.1, read as the reverse complement.
CCACGACCTGCGGATTAAAAGTCCGTAGCTCTACCAACTGAGCTAAAGGCCCAACGTCGCTACATCTTAGCTTGCGGCATTTGCAAAGTCCTAATTAGGGGGGCGTCGGCAAGCGAAAGGCGCCCAGCTTAGCACTGAGCGCCTGCCAGGACGCAGCTAGATTAGCCGCGCATATCGCCCTTTTCCATGAAGTTCACTTGGAAGTCGAAGGCGGTCTTCAAATCGTGCGGGGTGTGCTGGAACTTGTTTCCCTTGGCACGCTTGAAGTAGTCCTCCAGCAGCGGACGGTAGTCCGGGTGAGCCACAGAGATGACCTTCTCCACGCGCTCCTTCGGAGCCAGTCCGCGCAGGTCAGCTACTCCATACTCGGTAATGATGACCATGGTGTCATGTTCGGTGTGGTCCGTGTGGGACACGAAAGGAACCAGCGCGGAAATGGCGCCATCCTTGGCCACGGACGGCGAGACGAAGGTGGAGATATAGGCGTTGCGGGTGAAGTCACCCGAGCCACCGGTGCCGTTCATGATTCGGGAGCCGGAGACGTTGGTGGAGTTGATATTGCCGTAAATATCGGCCTCAATCATGCCATTGGAAGAAATCAAGCCGACGCGGCGAATGACCTCTGGGTGGTTGGAGACCTGCTGTGGGCGAAGAATGATGTGCTTGCGGTAGCGCTCTGCCTCCGCGTTCATCTTCTCGGCATACTCCGGGGAAAGGGCAAAGGAGGTAGCAGAGGCCATGGTCATCTTGCCGGCGTCAATAAGATCAAGCATGCCATCCTGGATAACCTCGGTGTAGGCCTGGATATTTTCAAACTTGGAATCCAAGAGGCCAGCCATCACGGCATTTGGCACGTTGCCCACGCCGGACTGCATGATGAACTTGTCATACTCAAGACGGCCGGCGGCTACCTCGCCTTCAAGGAACTCGATGAAGTTCGCGGCGATCTTTTCCGAGATCTCGTCCGGCTCCTTAAATGGCGCGTTGCGATCGGGGGCATCGGTCTTGACCACTGCGACAACTTTGTCCTCCGGTACCTCCATGTAGGTGGTACCAATGCGGTCGCCCGGCTTGGTGATAGGGATAGGCTGACGGTTCGGCAGCTTTTCAATGCGGTAGATATCGTGCATGCCCTCGAGGTTGATGGACTGCCACTCATTAATCTCGATGATGATCTTATCCGCAGCCTCAATGTATTCGAGGTTATTGCCCACGGCGGAGGACGGGACGACGTGGCCTTCCTCGGTGATGCGCACAGCCTCGATGATGGCTACCTGGAAATCACCGTAGAAGCCCTCCTCTACTTGCTGGCCAGAGTGAGACAGGTGAATGTCCTGGTAGAGCGCGGTTCCGTCATTGAACTGCTTACGCAAGGTGGGATCGGAGTTATAAGGAGAGCGGAAGCGAATCGCCTCAGCTTCCGCGAGGACGCCATCGCAATCCGGAGCAGTAGAGGCACCAGAGAAGACATCGATCTTAAATTCCTCGCCCTTTTCGTGCAGGGCCTTGGCCTTTTCTGCAATGGCGGTAGGCAGGCCCTTAGGGTAGCCAGCGCCGGTAAAGCCGGAAATGCCTACGCGATCACCGTGGTTTACGTGCTGAGCAGCCTCTTCTGCCGAAACTACGAGCTTTTGAAACGGGGCATACGCGATTCTTTCGGACAAGGGTAATCCTCCTTCATCGAGAGACTAGCCAAAATAACGGCCGTCCTAATTAGTTACACAGACCACATTAGCGAATCTTTGCAAGATTTCCACCACATTTGTGTGACCCCCACCCCATAAAACGGAAATAAGGAACGCCACCACTGTGGCCCTAGTTGCTATTTTGGCCCGTCAACTAGCACAATTGGGGCGTGAATTTGCGCATTGGACACTACGATCTCTCCTCCCCCGTCATCCTCGCCCCGATGGCGGGGGTAACCAACGTTGCTTTCCGCACGTTGTGCCGCGAGCAGGAATTGGCGCGCACTGGCACGGTTTCCGGCCTCTACGTCTGTGAGATGGTCACCGCCCGCGCGCTAGTAGAGCGCAATGAAAAGACGCTGCACATGACAACCTTTGCTCCGCAGGAGGATCCCCGATCACTGCAGATTTATGCGGTGGATCCGGAATATACTTACAAGGCAGCAAAGATGATCGTGGACGAGAACTTGGCGGACCACATTGATATGAACTTTGGCTGCCCGGTTCCCAAGGTGACCCGTCGCGGCGGTGGATCCGCTTTGCCTTATAAGCGACGCCTCTTTGGCAATATTGTCTCCGCCGCCGTCAAAGCTACTGAGGGCACCGACATCCCAGTAACGGTAAAGATGCGCGTAGGCATTGACGATGAACACCATACGCATCTTGATGCGGGGCGCATCGCCGTCGAATCCGGCGCCGCCGCCGTTACCTTGCATGGCCGTACCGCCGCCCAGCGCTATTCCGGTGAAGCACGGTGGGACGAGATCGCCCGACTAAAAGAGCACCTAGCAGACACTGGAGTCCCGGTTTTGGGCAATGGCGATATCTTCCGCGCCGAGGATGCGCGCCGCATGATGGAACAGACCGGTTGTGACGGCGTGCAGGTCGGGCGCGGCTGCCTCGGCCGCCCGTGGCTCTTTGCGGAGCTCGGCGCTGCCCTTCGCGGCGAGTCCATCCCAGCTGAGCCCACCCTGGGTGAGGTTACCCAGGTTATTCTCCGCCACGCAGAGCTACTCGCAGAGCACGATGGCGAGGATAATGCTTCCCGCGACATTCGCAAACACATTGGCTGGTACCTGCGCGGCTTCCCAGTCGGCGGCCAAGTACGCGCGGGCTTGGCCAAGGTGGATTCCCTCGACGCACTGCGAGAGCTCCTAGCCCCATGGGCAGATTCCGACGCCTTGGCTGCCGACGCCGACGGTGCCCGAGGCCGCCAAGGTTCGCCTTCCAAGGTGGCATTGCCAGATGGCTGGCTCGACGATCCGGAGGATGAATGCGTTCCCGTCGCCGCAGATATTATGAATTCCGGCGGTTAACCTTATTAGGGCATCAGAGCACCCTGGGGTATATAGGTATCGTGCATTTATCTTCCACTTAAGTTGCGCGGGAATGGAAAGTTTTCGCTATTATTTCTGGCATGCGTGCTGCCTACAGGGAACACTTAGACAACTTCTCCCATGACCTCATCGTCATGTGCGATACCGTGCGCACCATCATGGATAAGGCCTCACAGGCGCTAATCCAGGGCGTTTTGGAGTCTGCCGAAGAAGCTCTCACTATGACTGAGGAGCTCGATGAGATCCGCACTCGATGCTCGGAGCGCGCCGTAAAACTTTTAGCACTAGAAAACCCCATGGCGCAGGATCTCCGCCAAGTTGTCTCTTCCATCTATATCGTGGAAGACCTCTACCGAATGGGAAAGCTTGCCCAACACATCGCGGATTCCGCACGCCGCCGCCACCCCGATCCCGTGGTGCCTGCGAACTACATGGGCTACTTTGAGGAGCTGTACCGTCTCACTGAAGAGATGGGTTCTGTGCTGCACAATATTCTCGTTACTCCCGACGCGGATCTATCCGTGAACCTTCGCGCCGATGACGACGCCGTGGACGATATCAACTCTCATCTTTTGCGCCTCCTGACCCAGCGCGAGTGGGAAGGATCCGTCCGAGAGGCAGTGGAGACCTCGCAGATTACGCGCTATTACGAGCGCTATGCCGACCACTGCGTTTCGGTTGCCGGCCACATTATCTATTTGATCACTGGGCTGCTGCCCCACGACTATGCCAAGAAGCTAGAAGAGAGCAAGAAGGACGCGGAGTTCGAGGCCCGTATGGCCGAGCTGGAGCGTCAGTTCCGCCGCTAAGGAATAAAAACTAAGAAACGGGCCGGTTCGAATGAACCGGCCCGTTTTCTCGGACAATCTCTCTACTCTTTAGCCAAAGCGGCCAGAGATATAATCCTCGGTCTCCTTCTGGGAAGGATTCTCGAAGATCTTGGTGGTGTCATCGAACTCCACCAGGTGACCCGGCTTGCCGGTTGCTTCCAGGGAGAAGAAGCCGGTCTTATCGGACACACGGGCTGCCTGCTGCATATTGTGGGTCACGATGACGATGGTGAAGTTCTCCTTCAGCTCGTGGATAAGGTCCTCCACGGCGAGGGTGGAAATCGGGTCTAGGGCGGAACAAGGCTCGTCCATGAGCAGCACCTCTGGCTCCACGGCGATGGCGCGGGCGATGCACAGACGCTGCTGCTGACCACCGGAAAGGCCGCCGCCCGGCTTGTCCAGGCGGTCCTTGACCTCGTCCCACAGGTTGGCGCCGCGCAGGGACTTCTCCGCGACTTCCTTGAGCTTCTTCTTGTTCTTCTCACCGGAAAGCTTGAGGCCAGCCACGACATTGTCCTCAATGGACATCGTGGGGAACGGGTTAGCCTTCTGGAAGACCATGCCGATGGTGTTGCGTACGGATACTGGGTCAACCTTTGGTCCGTAGATATTGGTGTCATCGAGCAGGATTTCACCCTTTACCGAGGCGCCGGGAATGACCTCGTGCATACGGTTGATGGTGCGCAGCACGGTGGACTTACCGCAGCCGGAAGGGCCGATGAATGCGGTCACGGCCTGGGCCGGGATCTGCATATTCACGTTCTGCACGGCGTGGAAGTCGCCGTAGAAAATGTTCACGTCATTGAGCGCGAGCTTAGACATTTGGGAGTTTCTCCTCTAGCAAGTGTATGGCGGAATCGAGTGTTACGGCGTTTTACTTCTTAACCGAGAACTTTGCGGACACGATGCGGGCCGCAATATTGAGGACGGCGATGAGGATAACCAGCGTCAAAGCTGCACCCCAAAGCTTGTCCAGCACGGCTGGCTGAGCGCCGGCCTTGTACATATCCAGCATCATCAACGGGAGCGAGGACTGAGATCCCTTGAAAGCGTCCCAATTGATGACGGAGGAGGAACCAACCAAGACCAGCACCGGCGAGGACTCACCCATCACGCGGGCAATCGCCAGCATGATGCCGGTGACAATGCCGGACAGGGCGGTAGGCAGAACGATACGGGCGATGGTCTTCCACTTTGGTACACCGAGCGCGTAGGACGCCTCACGCAAGTCCATTGGGACCACGCGCAGCATCTCTTCGGTATTGCGCACCACAATCGGAATCATCAGCAGTACCAGGGACAGCGCCACGGCGAAGCCAGAGCGGCCGAAGCCGAAGAGGGTAATCCACATGGCGAAGATGAACAGGGCTGCGACGATGGAAGGCACACCGGACAGGATGTCCACCATGAAGGTAGTGATGCGGCCAAGCCATCCACCCTTGGAGTACTCCACCAGGTAAATAGCGGTGAAGATGCCGATGGGAATGGAGATGACGGAAGCCAAAATGGTTTGCACGAAAGTACCCACGATTGCGTGGGCAGCACCGCCGCCAGCCGAGCTATTCATGATGCCGCGCTGGGAGGCGGTCCACCACTCAGGGTTGAGGATTACGCCACTACCGCGGGCGATGAGTTCCCACAGAACCCACACCAGCGGGACCATAGCCAAAATCATTGCGCCCCAGACCACTGCAGTGGCGATGTTATTGGTCATCTTGCGGGAGCCGGAGATGTCCAGGAATGTCGCGCCGCCTTGGGAGGCAGGCTTGGCATTAGTTGTCGTAGTCATTGATCCTCCCCTCCTTACTTCTTCTTCACGATGGCGCGGGCAATTGCGTTGACCACGAAGGTCAGCAAGAACAGCATGAGGCCGGCGGCGATGTAGGCACCAGCGCGCATCTCGTTACCGAACTCGGCAGATGCCAGGGCGATGGCCGTGGCGAAGGTCGTGCCGCCATCGAAAAGCGAGAAGCGGAAGTCAATCAGCGGGGAGACGACCATGTACAGCGCCATGGTCTCACCCAGCGCACGGCCCAGACCGAGCATGGAGCCTGCGATATAGCCGGACATGCCGAATGGCAGCACGGTCATGCGGATAACTTCCCAACGGGTAGCGCCCAGCGCCAGGGCGGATTCCACCTGGCCTGGAGGGGTCTGCACGAAGACCTCGCGGGCGGTGGCCGCGATGATCGGCAGAATCATCACGGCGAGCACGATGCCACCGGTAAACAAGTTGCGGCCGGTAGCAAAAGAGGGTGAGTTATCGAAGACATGGAAGAGGAAGAAGCCACCGGCCCAAGACTCCATCCAGGAGTAGAAGCCGGATAGCGCCGGGCCGAGAACCTGCCAGCCCCACAGACCATAAACAATGGAAGGAACCGCAGCGAGCATGTCCACCAGGAAGCCGAGGGGCTTGACCAATCGGGCAGGCGCGTAGTTGGACAGGAAGATGGCAATGGCCAGGGCCACCGGCATAGCCAGCAGGAGGGCGAAGACGGAGATAAGGACGGTGGTACCGAACATCGTCGGGATACCGAACTTCATCGCAGAAGTATCGGTGGTCTCCCAACGCCCACCATAGGTAAAGAAGCCCAAGATGCCGCCGTCGTTGACTCCCAGGGCGGGAACTGCACGCCACAGCAGGAAGGCGGCAATAGCCGCAATCATGACGGTAATAAGTGTTGCCGAAGCAGTGGACAGGAACTCAAAGACACGATCGCCTGGGCGCTTTACGCCGCTATTGGAGCTGGTGGTAGCTACCTCTTCGTGTCCGCTGGTGGAGACTCGCTCGGCAGCGGTGATATTCGCGTCCGCCTGCTCTGGAGCCGTGGTGAGATTATTGTCTGCCATGAGACTGTTAATCCTTTTCAGCGTTGAAAATGGAAAATATCGTTACATACCTGCGCCCCCAAAGCGCGAATCGTGTGCGGCAGTGGGGGCGGGAGGTATTAAGCTTTTACAGCTTTAGCGCTTACTGCAAAGCGTCAACAGCAGCCTTCAGCTTGTCCAGGTGAGCACCCTCAACCGGGATGAAGCCTTGCTCAGCCAGCTGGTCGTCCTGGTGATCCAGGACGGTGGTGAAGAAGGACTTGACCAGCTTGGAGGTCTCCTCATCGTAGCCCTTGGAGCAGACGATGTTGTAGGTGGTCAGGATGAGCGGGTATGCACCCTCGTTATCGGAGGAGAACAGTGCCTCAGAGTCAACAACCATGTTGTGCTCGGAGTCGGTCTTCTTGAACTCCAGGTTTTCCAGAGCCTTGTTGACGGACTCGGTGGAGAGCTCAACTGGGCCGTGGCCGAAGTCAATCTTGGCCTTCTTAACGCCCTCGCCTTCCTTCTGGTCTGCAAAGCCAGCCTCGACGTAGGTGATAGCACCGTCGATGCTTGCAACCTGGTCAGCAACGCCGGAGGAACCGTTAGCGCCCTCACCAACAGAATCCGGGAACTGCTTGCCCTCGGAGTCCCAGTCGCCCGTAGCGGCCTTCAGGAACTTCTGGAAGTTTGCGGAGGTACCGGACTCGTCGGAACGGAAGATGACGGTGATGTCCTTGTCCGGCAGGTCGGTGCCCTCGTTGTCAGCGGCGATAGCCTTGTCGTTCCACTTCTTGATTTCGCCCTTGAAGATCTTGCCCAGGGTCTTGGTGGAAAGGTTAATCTCGGTGTCACCCAGGTTGTAGGCGATTGCAACCGGGCCGATGGTGGTTGGCAGGTGCCATGCCTCGTTGCCGTCGCAACGCTTAGCGGCAGCCTCAACCTCGCCCTCGTCTTCCTTCAGGGCGGAGTCAGAACCAGCGAAGTCAGCCTGGCCGTTGGTGAAGGCCTCAACGCCGGCGCCGGAACCGGAAGCGTTGTAGGACAGGGAAGCGTCTGGGTGATCCTCGGAGAACGCGGTCTGGAAGTAAGACATTGCGTTCTGCTGGGAGGAGGCACCGTCTCCGACGAGCTCGCCGGAGACGTCCTCGCCGCCAGCGGAATCGGAGGAGGAGCCAGACTCCTCAGAGCAAGCTACGAGAGCGGTAGAGGTTGCGGCTACGATGCCGAAAATTGCGGCAGTGCGCTTGAAGTTGCGAATCACGGGAAAACCCTTTCCGGTGCAGATCAGAGATTGATTGTCCGAGGAAACCGCATCTCCTAGAGAGATATTTCCCGCATCCCGCTTCGCCTTCTGGGGCGAGATGCAGGTGCGCAGGTGCGGTTAACTCACAAGGTGTAAAGCTATCCGCAGGATCTGACCAAAAGGGTGCCAATAGGTGAACACTGAGTGAACAAACACGGCTCACCCCATGACTTTAATCACATACACCCCATACGACGTGTTCTTCATCAACTTTAAAGCCCAGGCGCTCATATGCTTTCAGCGCCGGATCATTGTCCGCTTCCACATAAAGAATTACCCGCTGAGCACCCTTTTCCACCATGCGACGCAGACCAATCTGCAGCAGCGGTCCACCCAATTTCTTGCCGCGATAGTCCGCAGCCAAGCCCACCACGTAGACCTCACCGAATCCCGGGGCTTCCTCCGCATGCCATTTGGTCCAGTGGAAGCCGGCTAGGATCGGATCTCCTGCCGTATCCCACAAGAAGAGCAGGTCAGCGGGATCAAACCAATCCGCCTCCATGCCGCGGTGCAGGCGATCTATATCCCAGCCACCTTGCTCAGGGTGCCAGGAAAAAGCCTCATTATTTGCCTTGAGCCACTGCTCCTCCACAAACTCCTGCCCCCATTTTGCTACCGACTCGGAGTAATTGAGCGCCGTCAAAGGCACGTCCTCGGGACGGGCGACAGCAGCGAGCTCTTCTCCCCCAATACCCATAACCACTAGCTTACGGGTGACCTGCAGACCTCGGGAGTGTGCCAGGGCCTGTGCGGCCGGCAGGTTCCCGTGGGCCCAGGCCTGGAGATTGGGGGTTTCCGCGGCGGCGTCGTAAAGCAAGGCCCCATAGCCCTGTCCGCGGAAATCTGGGGCGATAAATAGCTCGGCGGTGGAACCATCCAGCCCAGCCACGCCGCACGGCTTCTTATCTACCCACGCCACCAAGTGGCGATGCTGCAGGCGGGAATCAGTGAGGCCATTAAGGAACTGCTCTGAAAGGGGCGCCATTCCATCCACACGTTCGGCCTGCTCAGCAAGCTCTTCTAGGCGGCTCGCCAGCTCCGGGGAGTCCGGCAGGTTTTCTTCCGTGATACTAAAGGCATTGCTAGTCATAGACCCCAGAATACGTAGGGTAAGAATGAAGGGGTGAGTGTTCTAAGAATTGACCGGCGCATCGTACACATCCTCCTCGTGGTGTGCGTATTCATTGCGGCCTGGGTGGCGGATGCCTGCGTGGCTATGCACACGGAACACAAGGTGGCACAGGCCGTAAAAGCCAATTCACGGCTGGAAAATACGCCAGATGTCTTTATCGGTGGCACCCCCTACGTGTGGGCTGCGGCCTCGAAGGAAATTCCCTATTTGGAGGTCAAGGCGCTCGACGTGGAGGTGCCCAAGCTGGGAATGGTCAATGCTTCGACCGTACTGCGCGATATTACGGTGACCCCAGAACAAGTAATGAACGGCGATATTGAGGGCGCGCCTGTTTCTACCTACTCGCGCGGCATTTCCTTAGACGGGGTGGCGTTGGGCCGCCTGCTGGGAATTACCGATCTATCCATTGCCAACCCAGACGATATCTCCCCTTCCGGTGGCACCTCCGCGGAAGCTGAGCTGACAGGCACCCTGCCTGGCGATACTCACAAGTCCACCGCCAAAGTCACCCTCCGCTTAGTCGGGCCGGAGTTTCGCATGCAGGTCTATGACACCGATGACGAGCGCCTGCAAAAGGCCTTTTCCCTCAACTTTGATACTCGCCAGCTTCCGCTTCCGGCCCAGGCTACCGCGGTAAAAATGCAGGGCGGCACCATCTCCTTCGAAATACAGCGCCGCAATATCAAGGTGCAGCTGGCCCAACTCTCTCCTCTGGAGATTGAAGGCTCGGAGCAAAAGGCCGTGGAAGAGGCAGAAAAGAAAGCCGCCGACACCAAGCACCGGGTGGGACCTGCGCCGCAGGCTAGCGCAGGCGGATAAAGTCCCGGAGCACTTCCTTCATCGTGCGCTTATGGACTTCTCTCCTATCCTGCGGGGCGAATACCTCGATGGCTTCCTTTACGGAGGCTAAGGTAACGGCATCGAAGCGCCCCTCAGATTCCCCGTCGGCCTGGAAGCGCTGCGGTTCGCGGCAGACCAGTTCGACGCGCATGGCATCGTCGAAGGCCACGGTCTTTTCTTTGGTGAGCTTATTGAGCCATCCACGTTTATCGGCACCAAAGAGGTGCAGCAGGCCGACGACGCCGCCAAGTCCGCTAAACTCCTCCAGGCCAAAAAGAGCAAGGCCCTCATCAAAAGAATTGCGCGGATTGGTCACAACCGGCAGAGGGCCTAGGAAGGTCCACGGGTTGGTATTGGAGGTAAACATGAGCGGCACATCGTCTTTGCGCAGCTGCTCGCCGATGCTGGATTCGGCCTTAACCGCAATATGCGGTGGATTCTTCCGCGCGCGGCTCCACGCCCGAATGGCAACATTGAGATAGCGCAGTGGAGTGGCAGAAAATCCTTGCTCGCGCGCCCGGTCCACGCGCGCCAAAACATCCGCATCCAAGCCGAAGCCGGCATTGACGGCAAACCAGCGATCGTTCCACGTGCCCAGGTAAATGGTGCGACGGAGGTTGCGCTCCAGCATGCGCGCCAATACGTGAGTGGCTTCCACCGGAGTGTTGGGAAAACCTAGAGCGCGCACGAAAACATTGGCAGACCCGGTAGGAATTACGGCCAACGCGGGGATGGAGTGGGGGTCGGGGCGCTGCCCATCGGCCGGGCCGAGGAGCCCGTTGACTACCTCGTTGACGGTCCCATCTCCGCCTACAGCGATAATGACGTCATAGTCATCCCTGGTCATTCCCTTGACCATCTCTTCGGCGTGGCCGGGGTGGTGCGTAAATTGCACCTTCAGGCGCAGCCCCTCCACCGCTTGTAGGCAAGGAACGATTTGGCGGAAAAGGGCGTTGGTTTGTGAGGTCGAGTTGGGATTCGAGATCATCAATGCATGCACGAGGCCCAAGTCTAGTAGTTAAATAGGCGGGTTCACGACTAGGCTGGACGCCCATGAGCGAAAATAAAAATGAAACCACTCCCGAAAACATCGAAACCACCGCGGCTTCCCACCCGGAAAATGATCCGGGAAAGCTCAACGGCAACGATGCCGTGAACCAGGCCGCCGAGCAGTGGAAAGACGCCGCTAGCCGCAATATCCCCGCTCTCGAGCTGGGCGATACCCCGGTACCGGACGATACCGCTAACCTGCGCCAGGGCCCATCGCTGCACGACGGCCTGCTAGGACTGCTCCCCCTCGTGGGCGTCTGGCAAGGCGAGGGCCAGGCACACGATACGCAGGGCCAGGAATATACCTTTGGCCAGCAGCTGGTCATCGCCCACGATGGCGAGAATTACCTCACGTTTAGCTCCCGTACCTGGAAGATTGATACCGAGGGCAAGCCGGAAGGCCCCTCCGTGCGCGAGACCGGCTTCTGGCGCATTTCTGAAAAGGATGAAATCGAGGTCACTTACACCTCTTCCAACGGCATTGTGGAAATCTTCTACGGCGAGCCGTTCAATGACCGCGCATGGCAGCTGGAGTCCGCCTCCACCATGGTCACCGAAACCGGACCGAAAAACCTGGGGCCGGGCAAGCGCATGTACGGCCTGATGCCCAATAACAACCTGGGCTGGGTAGACGAGCGCATGGTTGATGGGGAAATGCGCCCCTACATGTCCGCGGAGCTCACCCGTATCGCTGGCTAGTCCCCCAGCGCTTTATCAATAAGGTCTCGAATGACGTCCACGTTATCCGGGGCCTTTAATTTTTTGCCATTAAGCCGGGTGACCCGGGCGGCAACGCGCACCGAGGACACCAGCCACACTGAGTCCGCCTTTTCCAGATACTCCACGGTGAGCGGCTTGGCTTTGCAGCGATAGCCCTCCTTAGTGGCGTGGGCGAAAAAGGCCGCCTGCGTGGTTCCGGGAAGGATGCCGCGGCCGGCGGCGGTGCGCAGTTTCTCTCCCTTGACGGCCACCACGGTCGAGGTTGCGCCCTCGAGGATTTCTCCGGTGTCTGGGTCGGTGAGGATGAGATCCTCAAATCCCTTCTCGCGCGCCATACGCAACATCGCCATCGTGGCCGCATAGTTGAGCGTCTTGGCGGGTAATTCCTCCGCTACGTGCCACAGGCGCGGGCTGGTCATGACGGCTACGCCGTGCGCGCGCTGTTCTAGGACCCTTTCCTCGATGGGTTGAACCACGACCCAGGCGCTCGGCCTTCCCGTAGAGGCGCGCCCGCGGGTATAAGTCCAGGTGCATTTGGCATCCCCTGTCTCATCCCCGCAGAAGTCCGCAATCGCGAGACGCGTGGCTTCTTCCCACTTCTCCATAGGCGGTTCTGGCAGATTCATGGTGCGCGCTGAATCGCAGAAGCGTTGCGCGTGCCGCTGCAGGTTGGCGGCTTTTCCTCCGCGTACGAGCAGGGATTCAAAAATGCCATCGCCGCGGGTGACCGCGGCATCATCCGCATAGACGAGAGGCAGCGTGGGCATGTGCCTGCGTACCGACCCTCCAAAGGGCTCCACAACGTAGATGACCGGCTCTTTTCGCGGCGAGAACTTCATACCTTTGATTATGCCCTACCATCGGTAGTTGTGAGTTATTCTTCGCCTCTTCTGCAACGCACCGGTGCCGCGGAGCACCAGGACGCAACCGTACTCGATGCCCAAGGCGTGGCCTGGCACTATGGCAATCCGCTGGGTGAGCAACGAGCTGCCGATGGCGGCACCATAGTCATCGACCGTTCCCAACGCCGCGTCATCCGTGTCAGCGGCAAGGACGCCGCCGAGTTTCTTAATAATTTGCTTTCGCAAAAGCTGGATACCGCCCCCGTGGGCTTTAGCGCCGGCGCCCTTGACCTAGACATCCAAGGACATATCCTCCACCACATGGATATCGTCCGCACCGAAGACGCCTTTCTTATCGACGTCCCCGCGGCCCAATTCGACTCCCTTTTCAAGTTCCTCACCATGATGATCTTTTGGTCCGAGGTCACCGTAGAGGAGGCTGATATCGCCATCCTCACCCTCCTGGGTGAAACCGATATTCCCCTACCACCCATGGTGGAGTTTTCCCGCCAGGTTCAGTGGACCGGAATCAATCGCGTTGACCTGGGAGTTCCGCGCGAATCCTTGGTTGAGGCAACGAAGCTCTTGGAGGAATCCGGCGCGCGACTGGCCGGGCTTATGGCGTTTACCGCCGAGCGTGTGCGGGCCCGTGAGCCGGAGCTGGCAGCGGATCTAGATAATAAATCCATCCCCCACGAGGTACCGCAGTGGATTAGCCGTAGCGCAGATAATCCGGCCCACGTCCACCTCAATAAGGGCTGTTACCGCGGTCAGGAAACGGTAGCGCGCGTGGAAAACCTCGGCCGCTCTCCTCGCCTATTGGTGCAGCTACACCTCGACGGCTCAGCCCCGCAACGGCCGAATGTGGGCGATGACATTACTTTCAATGGACGTAAGGTAGGCCGCATCGGCACGATCGTGGATGACTGCGATTTTGGCCCCATTGCCCTAGGCCTCGTGAAGCGCTCTGCGCTGGACGCCGGCACCCTAGAGGTGGGCGATACGGCGGCTTCTATCGATCCTTCTTCCATCCCCGAAGATGAGGGCCCCAAGGCCGGACGTGAGGCGGTAAACCGGCTGCGCGGACGTTAGATCTCCCACTAGCTAGGGGGCGGTGCGGAATTTTTTCGTCACACAGGCTATTGTGTCTTACAGGAAGATACTCAATAGACAAGTCGATGGGGCGCCCAAGAATCCCTGGCGCGCCCTACTAACCCAAGGGGGTCATGCACATGGGACGCGGACGCGCAAAGGCAAAGCAGACCAAAGTTGCACGCCAGCTCAAGTACAACTCACCCGAGATGGATATCGAGTCCCTACAACGGGAACTCGCCGCACAGCAAGAGGGTGACTCCCGCGATTATGAAGAGGATGACCCATACGCCGACTACGTCGATGAATGGGATGACGACCGCGACGAACGCTAATCTTCCGCTCGCCGCCGGATAGTTCAAGGGCCCTAGGATTTCCTAGGGCCCTTCCTCATGCCCTCCCCTAGCGGGACAAGACACTTTTAGAAATTTGGGTGCTCGCCGTGCATGAGCACGCGCGGCTCTTCGCCAGACGCGGAGCGAACGGTGCCCAGCTCCCACGCATCGATGTGGCGCGCAGTAAGCATCGCTAGGGCGCGGTCGCGGTCTTCAGGGTTGACCACGGCAATCATACCCACGCCCATATTGAAGGTCTTCTCCATCTCAGCCAGCTCCACCTTGCCCACTGAGGAAATGAGCTTGAAAATCTGACCCGGGGTCCACGAAGCGCGGTTAATATCGGCGGCTAGGCCTTCCGGGATGACGCGCTCGAGGTTGCCGGCCAGCCCACCGCCGGTGACGTGGCAGAAGGTGGATACAGAGCACTCACTGGCCAAAGCCAGGCAGTCCTTGGCGTAGATGCGGGTAGGCTCCAGCAGTTCCTCTCCGAGGGGACGGCCGAGTTCCTCCACGTGGCCGTCGAGAGGCATGCCAGCCTGCTCCAAAAGGACGTGGCGGGCCAAAGAGTAGCCATTGGAGTGCAAGCCGGAAGACCCCATGGCGATGAGCACGTCGCCATCACGGACCTTATCGGGGCCGAGCACGCCATCAGCCTCAACGACGCCCACCGCGGTGGCGGAGACATCGTATTCATTTTCTTCCATCATGCCGGGGTGTTCGGCGGTCTCGCCGCCCAATAGCGCGGCACCGGCCTGCACACACCCCTCGGCGATGCCCTTGACTACCTCGGCCACCTTTTCCGGCACGACCTTGCCCACGGCAATATAGTCCTGCAAGAAAAGCGGCTCCGCGCCGCAGACGACGAGATCATCGACGCACATGGCGACCAAGTCGATGCCGATGGTCTCGTGCTTGTCCATGGCCTGGGCCACGGCCAGCTTGGTGCCAACGCCATCGGAACCCGCGGCCAAGATGGGCTCCTTATAATCGCCGAGCTTAAACAGGCCGGCAAAGCCGCCGAGGCCGCCAAGGACCTCGGGGCGGGTGGCGCGCTTGGCGTGCGGGGCGAAAAGCTCAACGGCGCGGTCGCCCTCTTCGATGCTGACGCCGGCTGCGGCGTAGGTATTGTCACTCATGGTTTCAAAAGTCCTTTGTTATTTGGTGCCGAGCAAGGTGCGCACGGCGTCTGCATTGGAGTTTCCGGCGGGCAGGCCGAGCGGGTACTCGCCCGTGAAGCAAGCGGTGCACAGCTCGGACCGGGGCTGCTCGGTGGCGGCCACCATCTCCTCAACGGAGACAAAGCCCAGGGAATCGGCGCCGATGGTGTCGCAGATAGTGGCGCAAACGGTTTCCGGATCGTCGGAGGGGCTGGCATTGGCAATCAGCTCGCCTGGGGAGGCGAAGTCAATGCCGTAGAAGCACGGCCACTTCACCGGCGGGGAGGCGATGCGCACGTGCACCTCAGCGGCGCCGGCCTCGCGCAGCATGCGGATGAGAGCGCGCTGGGTATTGCCGCGAACGATGGAATCATCCACCACGACGAGCTTCTTGCCGTTGATGACCTCGCGCAGCGGGTTGAGCTTCAAGCGGATGCCCAGCTGGCGCAGGGTCTGGGTGGGCTGGATGAAGGTGCGACCTACATAGGCGTTTTTGACCAAACCGTGGGCGAAGGTGATTCCCGATTCGCGGGCATAGCCTACGGCGGCTGGATTACCGGATTCGGGTACTGGGATGACGAGGTCCGCGCCCTCCGCGGGGTATTCGCGGGCCAAGCGGCGGCCAATATCCACACGGGAGGCGTTGACGGAACGGCCCTTGATATCGCTATCCGGGCGGGCCAAGTAGACGTATTCGAAGACGCAACCGTGGCGCTTTGCCGGCGCGAAGTTCACGGATCGGATGCCAGCCTCATCGATGGCGACGAGCTCACCGGGTTCAATCTCGCGGATGAACTGGGCGCCGCAGATATCGAGCGCACAGGTTTCGGAGGCCACGACCCAGCCCTTGGCCAGGCGGCCAAGGACAAGCGGGCGCACGCCGTGCGGGTCGCGGGCGGCGTACATGGTGTGCCCATCGGTAAAGGTCAGGCAGAAAGCGCCCTTAACGCGCGGGAGCAGATCGCGGGCGGAGTCGAAGACGGAGGTGTCTTCATCCACGCCGTCGGCAAGCAGCATGGACAAGCACATGGAGTCAGAAACGGATTCCTCGTGCGGCTTGATGAGGCCGCGTTGCACGGCCTCCTCGCGCAGCTCCAGGTAGTTGACCAGATTGCCGTTGTGCCCAAGGGCAATGTCTACCCCGGTGGAGGAGGTAGAAAACATGGGCTGCACGTTGGACCATTCCTTGCCGCCGGCGGTGGAATAGCGCGTGTGCCCCACCGCTACGTTTCCTTGCAGGGCAGACAGGGTGGATTCATCAAAGATATTGGCCACCAGGCCCATGTCTTTGAATACGACGATGCGGTCATCATCGCCCACCGCGATGCCGGCGGCCTCCTGGCCGCGGTGTTGCAGGGCGAAGAGCCCAAAGTAGGTTAGCTTGGAGACTTCCTCCCCGGGAGCCCAAACGCCGTAGACGCCGCACTCTTCGCGGGGCTCCTGCTCATTGTGATCGTCAAGATTGGTGATACTAGGAGTATGTACTTCTACCACGGCGTTGAGTTTAGCCTGTCGCGCCGCCGGAAACTAACGGAATGAGCGGCAACCACTGCGCGATTTCGCCCGCGCGGGAGCCAGAAGCATCCACGCGACCAGTACTTACGGCCTCCTCCCAGTCCGCCAATCCGGTGGCAAGGCGCAGCCAGGTTTCCGGATCAGTCTCCACCACATTGGGTGGGGTGCCGCGGGTATGGCGGGGTCCCTCAATGCATTGCACCGCAACAAATGGGGGTACGCGCAGCTCCACGGAGTGACCCGGCGCGTCGGCTTCGAGGGTGCGAGCGGTGCGCCGGACGGCGTCGGCAAGCAGGGTCCTACCTGGCTTATCATGCTCCGCCGGGGCGGCAATCCAGTCTTTGATGGCCATGACGGCCGCGCGGGTGGCAGCGGGATCGACGGGCTTTTTCATAGCTACATCATAACTACTGTTATCTTGTTGTTTATGTCACCTACGCCTTCCGTTGCGGAAAATCAGAAATCGCCGGCGCTGACGCTGCGCTTTATGGCATCGCCAACCGACGTCACCATGGCCGGCGCCCCCGGCATCAGCGGCGGACGCGTCCTGGAATGGATTGATAAGGCCGCCTATGCCTGCGCCGTGCAGTGGTCCGGCCAATACTGCGTGACCGCATACGTGGGCCATATCCATTTCACTCGGCCGATCCCCTCCGGGCACATCGTGGAGGTACGCTCGCGCATCGCCATGACCGGCCGGTCTTCCATGCACATCGTCAATGAGGTGCTTTCGGCTGACCCGCGCGAAGGCATCTTCACTCGCGCCTGCGATTGCCTGGTCATCTTCGTAGCCAAGGACCCTGCCACTGGCAAGTCCACCCCGGTGCCGCCCTTCGTGCCGGAAACCGATGAACAGTGCCGCGTAGAAGAAGCAGCCAAGTCCCGCATTGAGCTGCGCAAGGCCATCGAGGCGGAGATGGAAGAGCAAACCTATGACGGGCCTTCCGATGCCCCGCGCATGGTCAACCGCTTCCTAGCCAAGCCCACCGACGTCAACTGGGGCGGCAAGGTCCACGGCGGCACCGCCATGCAATGGATCGATGAGGCCGGTGCGGCCTGCACCATGGAGTGGTCCGCCGAGCGCACCGTAGCTGTCTATGCCGGTGGCATCCGCTTCTACCGCCCGATTTCCATCGGCGACCTCATCGAGGTCGACGCCCGCATGATGCGTACCGATACCCGCTCGATGCAGATGTCCATCCACGTCCGCTCCGGCAACCCCCGCGGCGGCCGTGAGCACTTGCAAACCGCCATCCATGCCACCGTGGCCTATATCGCCCTCGATCATGATGGTCAGCCACAGGTGGCCCGCCCCTTCCATCCGCGTACCGAGGAAGATAAGCGCTTGGCCGAGCACGCCACCGTGCTGCGCGAGCTACGCGCCAAGTACTCGCCAAAACCTTTGGTGGTGGCGCCGACAAATCAGCACATCGATTAACTGCTCTCCCCTCGTTTCGGTGTTAATAAGTCCATAGTGGGCGGCGAACACGCCTTCTTTCTGCTTTAGATGGACTTATACGCAGACGACGTTTCCTGCCGTCTGCTCTTATATCCACACAGAAACGAGGGAATATGCACACCCCAACTTTGCGCCGGTCGGTACGCACCGGCCTTGCCCTGATAGCTTCGGCCTGCCTCTTGGCGTCCTGCCAGAATCCGGATAACCGCCCAGCGGACGAAACTTCGGCCACCACACCCGAGTCTTCCGCCTCGCACAGCCCCACCAGTTCTGAGCCCGCGACCACAGAAGCAACCGAAACCTCCGCCACGGAAAGCGAGGGCCCACGCGCCACCGCCGAGGGACACGTGGTGGTCCTTTCTACCGGCGGCACTATCGCCAGCACACACGATAAGACTGGCGCGGTGGTGCCTACCGTTACTGGCTCCAAGTTGGTGGAACCGCTTTCTGGCACCTTTGATAACAACAAACTCACGTTAGAGGTCAAAGACATTGCTAAGCTGGATTCTTCCGCGATGACCTTGGACGATACCGATAGCATTATCACGGCCGTACACAAGGAGCTGCAGCGCAAGGACGTCGATGGTGTTGTGGTAACCCATGGCACCGATTCCATGGAAGAGACCGCCATCGCTGTCGATACCTTCCAAGCCAGTGAGAAGCCGGTGGCCTTAACCGGTGCAATGCGCCCCTTTGATGATCCGAATCCAGATGGCCCGGATAACTTGGCGCTCGCGGTGAAGACCGTCACCGATCCCGCCAATAGGGGCCGCGGCACGTTTATCGCCTTTGCGGATCAGGTCATTCCTGCCCGCGGCGCTTTCAAGTCCGATACGTCCAAAGCCGATGGCTTTGCCAATAACAATGGCGAGAAGCAGCCTCAGCGCCCGAAGGCTCTGAAGTTTAAGCCACTGGGCAATACCCGCGTCGATATTATCGCCGCCTACCCCGGCGCGCCGGCTGATCTCATCCAGCGTTCCTTGGACAGCGGCGCCGAAGGCATCGTCATTGAGGGCATGGGCGCCGGCAATATCGGCGACGAGCTAGCCCAGGCTGCTCAGGCCGCGGCCAAGAAGGTTCCGGTGGTGCTCACCACCCGCGTGGATCACGGCCCAGTGGAGGGAATCTACGGCGGGGCCGGTGGCGGTGCCACGCTTGCCGACGCCGGCGTTATCTCCTCTGGCACCCTGCGCGCTCCCCAAGCACGTATGCTGCTTGCCGCCGCGATTACGACCGATACCGATCCCGCGGAGCTTTTCCCTGACGCTGACTAAGCAGCGCCTTGGACTACGACCATCCACACCGCCACGAGGTGCACCACCGCGGCCGCGATGGTCGCGGTGTGGAAGTGCTCATGGTAGCCGTAGTAGCGCGCATTGCGCCCGGGCCATTTAAAGCCATAGACCAGCGCGCCTAGCGAGTACACCACGCCGCCGGCAAAGAGCAGCCAGACCACCGCGGCCCCTGCCTGTGTCCACAGCGTGGGCAAGAGCGGCAGCACCAGCCAGCCCAGCGCTAGGTAGACCACCACGTCGAGCCAGCGCGGATGGCTAATCCACACCAGGTTCAAAATCACGCCAAGAATCGCCCCTGCCCAGGCAACGCCTAGCATCCATGCCGCTTGCACCGGCGATAACACGATGAGGCACAGCGGCGTATATGTCGCGGCAATAAATACCGAGATGGTCGCGTGGTCCGCTCGCCGCCACCACTGCACCGCACGCGCGCTCGCCCACGGGTAGCGGTGATAGAGCGCTGAGACACCAAAAAGCCCCACCAGCCCCACGCCGTAGACAGTCACGCCAAGCCCTTGCCACCAGTGCAGCGTCATCCATGCATAGGTAATGAGCACGGCGGAGGCAATCACCGACAATAGCGCCGCTATTGCATGCCCCCAGCCACGGCTAAGCGGCCTAGGCCCGCGGTCCGCCATCCAATAGGTTCGCTGGACAAGACCCGGCCCCGGCGCGCTATCTGCATGCATCTGTGCCACGAGGTACTTCCCTTCTGCTAGCCGCAACCAACCCCAACAAGAAACTTACGATACCGTAAGTCTACGGGCGTGGCCGGAGGGCTTCAAGGAAAATCGCTTCGAAATGCTGCTAACTTTCCGCAGCCGAGCCTTCCTCTACCAGCCCATCAACAATGCGCACCGTCTCCATCGCCACGCGAGTAACCTTGCCAATTAGGTCCACGATGTAGCGCGGATTGTCCACCTCATCGGCCCAATCATTCGGGTCATTGACAATGCCGGAGGCCTTATCTTTTTTGACCTGGTAGCGGTCAATCAACCACGCCACCGCTGAGCGCGAGCCCAGCATGTACTCATCCGCCTCTTCCGGAATACCGGATATGGTCACGCGTTTGTTGTAGATCAGCTTGGTCACATCATTGACGTTCTTGCCCGTTTCCGGGTCCTTGCGCTTGGCCCACTTCATCTTGAGCACGCGCCACGTCTCACGGTCGGACTCATCACCCTTGACCTGAATGTCCAGCGGCCACGGCTCCACGGATTCGTAGTTCACGTGCAAGTCCATTAGTTCCTGGCCCGCAGCAGCAAACTTGTCGAACTCCACACGCGACGACGGCGTCTCAATATGTGGCAGCATCTTCTTCAAATCCGCCGCATACTTCGTGCGATAACCAGGATCATGCAGCTTGCCGTAGACAAAGTGGAAGATGTCATCGCCCGTAACGTCAGCGCCCAACGCCTCCCGATACGAGGTCTTAATCTCATCAGTGATGTTGTCCACGCGCACGTACCCATCAACAACCTCACCGACCTTGCCATAGATGCTGGATTCGCTCTGCTTGACGACGCCCCCTCACTAAACAGTCCTCCGTCGTCGGCCTCGACGGCGGACCAGGTGAAGCGGGGAAAGAATTGGCCTGAGCCAGATCCGCTTAAACACAAATCAGGAAGCAAATCTGTAGCTAATGAATTGAATTGTCTAGCGGCACTACTAACTGCGGGAATATAAAATCCGATATTTGATTGCTGTGGAGTCGGAAACATTGATGGGAGTTGATAGCGTCGATGATTCAATTGGCTATCAAAATAGACAATCTGCCGGTGAAAAGGTCGATAGAGACTTGAAACGGTAAAACCAGTCTGCCTCAGCTCTAACCGTCTATCCAACTGTTTCTCTAAACTAGAGGACCATTTACTGCGCGTAGAATCGATAAACCACGGCTCTTGCTTGAGGAAGTCCTTCGCCTTCTGATCTGGCTTGATTGCTTCGAGCGCCTGAGAATACGTATCTCTCAACGTAGCAACTTGTTTCTCAAGAGCTGAGGTAGAAGAAGAATAAACCCAGGAATCACGGTTAGTTTGAAGCCCCGCAGAAAACACATTGAAAATTGTCCTACTTGTTCCCTTCTTCTCGCCGATAACAGGCCAAGTTTCGAATTCTTCCGATCGCTGATTCAGCCAGTCACCTTCCTTGTTGGGTGTAACGGCTTGCCAGTCAATGGTTTCAATTGAGGAAGAGTCGACGATGCCAAGCTTCTCCTCTGCGGTGAGATAGTCGCCGATGTCACGGTAGTGCAGTTCGAAGCCTGACTTTGTTGGATCTTTAACACCGATTGTTATAGCTACAGTACTGCGGGAACCAGATCCAAAGACTTTGCCGCCTTCTTTTCGTGATTGCTCACCTGCTGTACGTTGGTTCCCTCGAAGGTTAAACACATAAAGGTCGGTGAAGTCCTCGGCCATCGATAAGCGCACGCCGTCGCCAGTGTTGCCGTCTATCCATCCGCCATTGGACGCGAAGGCTACTATGCCTTGGTCGCCGATGCGGTCGGTGGCCCACCTAAAAGCGCGCAGGTACGAGTCGTACAAGGAGTTTTTATTAGTGGCTGTGGATTTCTCCGCGTAGGTTTCTGCAATGCGCTTGTCCAGGCTCGGATATTTCTGGTTGGCGTTCAAATCGTTGGCGGACTTTTGGCCGGCAGAATATGGCGGGTTGCCAATAACTACGTTGATGGGCGCATTCTTTTGGCGAAAGAATACGACCGCATCCAACGCCGGCACATCCACGCCCTCGGACAGACGGCGTGCATTGGTAAGCATGCGGCTTTCGTTTTCATCCGCCGGCGATTCGATCCGAGAAAGCTTGGTGCCACGCTCCATGGCGTTCATGCCGCCATCAACGTGCTGTGCAGCAACGCGCAGATCAACGTTGGTCAAGGAGACATCGTTCAGCACTGCCTTATCCTTGAGCAGCTCCTGGTGGGTGGCAATGAGCGAAGGATAGGTATCAGCGATGAGCTGTGAGGACTTAATGTCTTTGGCAAAGGCCACAGCGCGTTGCATAGGCTGGGCGTTTTCCTCAAAGCCGCCTTTCTTGCCCTGCAATTCACCAGAGCGCTTGGCCAAACCATTCCAGGCACCGATCATCGCCGAAGCCGTGGTGAGGTTTATCTGGTTGTCGTCGCTGCGGGCCATCGCTTCCGCAGCCACTGACTCATCAACCGTCATGACAAGAACCTTGTAATCAGTCAATAAGCCCTTGTCCACGGCCTCACCAAAGCCAAGGCGGTAGAACTCGGGGCCGTAGATGCCCTCATCATCCATGGAGGTCAGCTCGGCGGAGTGCTCAGCGGCCTTGCCCTTTACCGCGTCGTCATAAAGCCTTGGCGTGGCGGTCATATAAAGACGCTTTGCCGCCCTGATATAGCCAGCATCATGGATGCGTACAAAGTTGCTGGCATCTTCACCAGCCAAGGTGATGCCGGTGGTGCGGTGGGCCTCATCGCAGATGACCAAATCAAAATCATCTAGACCCTGCTGCTGTGCCTCGTGGACCGCCGGCAGGGACTGGTACGTAGAAAAGACGATATTGAGGCCCTTAGCGCGCTTGCCTGAAGCAAAGCGCTGAGTAATCTCCTCACCGTCCGTAGATACTGGAACCTCGAGGTCATAGACCGCAATGTCCTCCGCCTTCTTTGAGACCTTTGAATCCGAGCACACCGCGAAGGCACGCATGTCTAGGCGGCCTTGAGCGGTCCACTCCTTTAGTGTCTGCGATAACAAGGAGATGGAAGGAACGAGGAACAGAATGCGGGCTTTGCCACCATTCTCTTCTGCGACGCGCTCCGCCAGGCGCAGCGCGGTGAAGGTCTTGCCGGTACCGCAGGCCATGATGAGCTTGCCGCGGTCATGGGTCTTAAATCCTTCAATGGCCTTATCAATGGCCGTTTGCTGGTGCGGGCGTGGTTCAAAGGTTTCGCGCTGCGAAAGGTTGATTTGGATATTTTTGTCCCGGACCTCAGAGCCCGGGAACGCCACGTCCCAGTTGATCGGGGACTCGGCAATGGTCGAAATGCCGATGCGGCTGGTGGGAATCATCTGGTTGGCCAACGCCGCTTCCGCATGTGAAGACCAATAATCAGTGGTGGAGATAATCATGCGGCTGCCAAAATATTCGCTGCCGTTTTCGGTCTCAAAGGAATGCCCTGAGGCCTCAAAGAAGGAATCGAGATGAGATTTCTGGATGCGAGCATTGGAAGCGTAGAACTTGCACTGGATGGCCATCCACGTGCCGTCATCCACGCGGCGGGCAACCAAGTCAATTCCCCGTATCCGCCTTGCCGCCGTTATAGCGCCAATCAACCCAGCGGCTGACCTCATCAAATTGCGTTCTCAAAGTCGGATCGGTACGGAAAAAATTCACCATGAGCTTTTCAAAGGCGATGCCGTACTTCGCCTTTGGTTGGTTTTCGCGCAGCTGATCCAGTACCTCGGAGAATTTTGACATAAAGCATTATGCCTGACCTGCCAGCCATCCACTGGCTTACGCCGCCTAACTCTGGTCAATTTAGCACCGAGCGTTTAGGATCCTTCCCTTATAGGTCATCTTCTAAGTCATTGGCTTGAAAGAATTCAGTCATAGCCTGCAACAGGTGCTGGTTCCATACGCCGTGTGCGCTCAAGGCGGAAGCATGATCGGCATGCGGGCGCACGTACTCTTCAAGCTCTACGCCTTTGTCCTTCGCCCGCTGGCGAAAGTCATCGTAACTAGCCGGTGGAACTAACCGGTCGTGGTCACTGCGCACGATCATGATAGGCGGCATATCCGAGGTCAGATGCGTAGCTGAAGTCACGAAGTCCGCGCGGTCTGGATATTCCTTAGGCGTTCCACCCAGGTATTTCTCCACGGTATCGCGGGAGCCCTGCCCGGCATAGGGGTCGTCAGAATCATAAATGTGGCGCACATCCAAGGCCGGTGAATCCGCATAGACGGCGCTGGGAACAGCCGGCGTACCGGAACAGTCGGTGAAAGGCAGCTGGCTGGGGTGTGCGGCGACATCGGCAGTCGCGTTCAGGACCAACTGCCCACCGGCGGATTCACCATAGGTAAAGAAGCGCTCCGAGTCGCCGCCATAATCTGCGGCATGGGCGTTGACCCAGTTCATCGCGCAGCCCACCTGCCCCGCCGCCACCTTCCACGTGGGCTGTTCCCAGCTAGACAATGTGTAGTCAATGGATAATACGAGGTAACCACGCTGGGCCATCTGCCGCATATTGAAAGCCTGGGAGCGCTTAGTCATCTGGTCCCAACCGCCGCCGTGGACATACATCATCACCGGGTGCTTGCGCGGATGGCTGCTGCCGGAGCGAATACTGTGTGTCTCCGGAGAGTAGATATCCATGGTGAGGTCATCGCCGTTGAAGGAGTCATATGTCACCGTATGATCCGGGCCTTCATCGGCCTTCTCAACGCCGGTCCAAGTAAAGGCCGCCGGGATATCGACGTCGGTTCCCTGCTCTTTTGCGGCATGAATCTGTGTTCCCAATAAACCCACGCTCGCTACCAAGGCAATGCCAGCTAACACACTTGGCACGTAGCAGCTGCGCGAGGCCAACGCGCCCAGCGCCGCCAAGATCACCAATACCAGCG
Source organism: Corynebacterium sp. KPL4072 (assembly GCF_037908395.1). Lineage (NCBI taxonomy): Bacteria > Bacillati > Actinomycetota > Actinomycetes > Mycobacteriales > Corynebacteriaceae > Corynebacterium > Corynebacterium sp. KPL4072. The sequence continues at coordinate 127,374 of NZ_JBBMGE010000007.1, read as the reverse complement.
CGATCAGCAACAGCGGCCCTATGTACTGCGGCCCGATGAGCGATCCAGCGCCCCAATATGAAATGTGCGGGGTAAAGGGCGAGACCGCTAGCCACAGCACCAGCATTGTTATAAGTGTCAACGGAATCGAGAGCAGCCGGGCGATAACCTTCATGCCCGCCAGGGTAGACCCTGGTGCTTAGAGTTCGTTGTGGCGGAGCCTACCTGGCCTTTGACAAAGACAAAGCAGGTTAGAAATACGGCTTAGCTGGCTGTGTAGCTCGCCTACAACGCCACTGGCACGCTATCCCGAACATAAGTCGGAATGAATGTGTATTGTTCCCGTCTCCCCACACCTATAACAGAGGCCAAGAGCGCCCAGCATCAACTCGGCAGTGGCCACTCAGTAAACCTTGCCGATACTAAAAGGGAAGTTGGATGCCGAACTTATGTAGCAGACTTTCTATCTGCTGCCGGTTAATGTACACAGTTCCAACTGCAATAGTCAGTATGCTGACGAGAGCACCAACTACCGCCCACATCTTCGACTGTGAAGAGGCAACGCTACTTCCTGTTTGTGGCTTGTACCCGCTGTCCGCGGTGGAATCAATATGAGCTTGAGAGTGGTCAGAGACAGAACCAAGCGGCAGACAAGCGGACAGCTCATCGATGGTATAAAACGTCGAGCCCTCACTTATTGGCTCACACCCCTCCTTGAAGGGAATTTCCTTCTCGTTGTACAGCATGCGCACGAGGGTCTCGCCATTGTCATTCTGGAAGGCATCCCACTGGATATTTGCTCCCATTGGGGAGACCTCGTCACCACGCCAATCCGAGTTCTGCCAGGTGTAGAGCTCTCCTGCGGGAACTCCATTCTCTGAGCCAGGTGTTTTCAGCAATGCGGCGAGCGGAATGATAGTTTCCGCGTGACCAAACCTATATTCCGCAGCTATATCACCACCGGCCGCGCGTTCCTGTACGCCCTCAATCATTTCCTCAAGCAGTGGCTCATAATTGTCGTAAGAAACAGTGCGACCCTCGATAGCCGGCCCCTTCTCATAGAAGTCTTCTACATCCAATAGGTATGCAAAGGTAGGCCCGCTCGCATCGTCCATGTACTGATCAAATATCCACCCCTCAGCAGGGGTTTTCTCCTCATGAGCAAGTGCTGGAGCAATGATGTACAGATTGTAGAACTGCAGCGCGGCGTCCACTATTCCTTCTACTGTCTTGCCATCCTTTTCACGGGCGCTAAATGAAATGGACCCATCTTTTAACTCATCGACAAAATCCGAGGTGAAAATCTTGGACAGCAACTCCTGCGATGCTTCTTGGGAGGCCGGCTTGGAATAAGCTTCCTGGATCTTTTCCTGTAGCTGCGGTGAGTCTTTCCACGCCGAATATTTTTCGTACGACGGTGACTTCTTATCTTTATGCGCATACATCAGGTCGGTGCGTGGCTCGATGGTGACATGACCATCGTTGGTTCCGTCCACGAGGTTGTCAGCAAGAGTGGGAGCTTCCTTCAGCCACGCCGCACCGAAATTCCAACCAGAGTCATTAGCGCGGTCTTCACCCGAAGAGATGAATTTCACCTTGGAGTCGTCCCTGTCGATGCTGTGCATAAGCTCAGCATTGCGTTGCGCATTGCGCTGACCAATCCCCCGCAGTTCTTCCCGCCCAACTGCGGTGAGGTTTCCGTATCCGGCGTCTTGTCCGGCGCCACCGGCCAATTCCTCATTCACGGAAATCATCGCTTCTACCTGCGGAATGAGCTTTTCTCCTAAATCCGTGAGCTCACCACGCTCCTGAGCATACTCCAGCATCTGCTGCGCGAGGTCGTCATACTTAAAGCTAGACAGCCCACGCGAGCCATGCCGGTCCACCGTGGAGGTATAGATCTGTCGGAATCCTGCGGGAGCTTCGGAATACTCCCGCCCCTGCGGTTCATAGTGCTGCTTGGTGGAGTAATAGGAACCATGCTCGGCGGCCGTGGCTGGCACTGTTCCACCGGCACACGCAACGGCGACAATAAGAGCGAGAGTACGAATGCGCATTGAACGTTAGCTTCCATGAGTAGTGGATATTTTGAAGAGGGACACACCCACGGTAGGCCGCTGACGTTACGGAAAGGTTGCCTGAAAGGAAAATGATTGAAAAGAACTCGTCCCGACGCTTTTCTTTATAAGACCGAGCCTTTGTCCCTGCCGCTAACGAGCATTAAAGCCCGGCCGAAGCCGGGCTTTCCGCATTCTCGCTTCGTTGCGTGTGCAACGCCGGGAGATTTTACTCCACCACGGAGTTAGCACCCACCGCATGGTCGAAGAGGTCCGGCAGGGTGGCGGACCAGGCGGAGACCAGCTGGGAGATGGCGACGGACTCGCCGCCGAGGGTAAGGGCGCCGGTTTCGGTAGTCTCACCCACGATGGCGGCTGGGATGCCCAGCTCGCCGGCGCGGGAAAGCACTTGATCGGCGCGGTCGGCGGTGGTGGCCACGAGCACGCGGGAGGCGGACTCAGAGAAGGCGGCGACGAATTCGTCCTCGTGGACTGCGGAAAGGTCCAGGTTGAGGCCGAGGCCGGCGCCGTCGGCAGTCGCACCAGCGCGCTTAGCCATCTCAAAAGCGGCCACTGCTAGGCCGCCCTCGGACAGGTCATGCGCGGCGGTAAGCAGCTCATTGCCGTGGAAGAACTCAGCCAGGCGCTTCTCGTTGGCCATATCCACCTGTGGCGGCAGGCCATTGAGGGAGGAAGCATCGGAAGTATCGGCGCTTACCTGTTGCCAGATGGAGCCGCCGAACTCGTCCTTGGTCTCACCTAGGGCGATAAGTACTTCCTTTTCGTCCACGGTGCCGAGCTCATTACCGATGACTTTGTGGACGTCATCGATAACACCCAGCACGCCGACCACCGGGGTAGGAAGGATCGGCTCCTCGCCGGTCTGGTTGTAGAAGGAGACATTGCCGCCGGAGACGGGGATGGAAAGCTCCACTGCGGCGTCGGCAAGCCCATGCACCGACTCGCGGAATTGCCACATCACGTCGGGGTTTTCCGGGGAGCCGTAGTTCAAGCAGTTGGTAATCGCGACGGGCTTTGCACCGGTGACAGCGACGTTGCGATAAGCCTCAGCCAGCGCGAGGCGGGCACCCATATTTGGATCCAGCTTGGTGTAGCGGCCGGAAGCATCGGCAGAAACGGCCACGCCGCGGCCGGTCTCCTCATCGATGCGCAGCACGCCGGCATCCGCGTGATGGGACTGGACGGTATTACCGCGCACGTAGCGGTCATATTGGTTCATGATGAAATCGCGCGAGCACAGCGACGGGGAGGAGACGAGCTTCTGCAAGGACTCAACCAGGCCACGCTTGTCGGTGCCTTGGTACTTTTGCAGCTCGTCCTGCCACTCCGGGCGGGCATAGGGGCGCTCGTACACTGGGGCCTCATCCGCGATGGTGCCGGCGGGAGCATCCACGACGACCTCACCCTGGTGGCGGATAACCAGGTGATTGCCCTCGGTGACCTCACCAATCTCGGCGCAGGTTACATCCCAGTGCGCGCAGATTTCGCGGAACTTCTCCACGTTCTCCGGCGCCACCACGGCGCACATGCGCTCCTGGGACTCGGAGGCGAGGATCTCGGCTGCGGTCATATCCTTCGCACGCAGCGGCACATTATCGAGGTTGACCTCCATGCCGCCATCGCCGGCCGCTGCCAGCTCCGAGGTGGCACAGGCCAAGCCCGCACCGCCGAGATCCTGGATGCCCACGACCACGCCGGCGTGGTAGAGATCCAGGCAGCACTCGATGAGCACCTTTTCTGCGAAGGGGTCGCCTACCTGCACGGCCGGCAGCTTGCGCTCGGCGCCGTCCTCGAAGGTATCGGAGGCCAGCACGGATACGCCGCCGATGCCGTCCAAGCCGGTGCGGGAGCCGAAGAGCATGACCTTATTGCCCTTGCCGGACGCAAAGGCCAGCTTCAGGTCATCAACCTTGAGGGTGCCCACGCACAGGGCATTGACCAGCGGGTTACCCGCGTAGGTCTCATCAAAGACGGTCTCGCCACCAATATTGGGCAGACCCAGGGAGTTGCCGTAGCCGCCAATGCCGGAGACCACGCCGGGCAGGACGCGCTTGGTATCGGGGGCGTCGGCAGGCCCAAAGCGCAGCTGGTCCATCACGGCAATCGGGCGGGCGCCCATGGCCATGATGTCGCGGACGATACCGCCCACGCCGGTGGCCGCACCCTGGTAAGGCTCCACGTAGGACGGGTGATTGTGGGACTCCACGCGGAAGGTCACCGCGTTGCCGTCTCCGATGTCCACCACGCCGGCGTTCTCACCGATGCCAGCGAGGATCTTCTCCCCCATCTCCTCGGTCATGGTCTCGCCAAAATAACGCAGGTGCGTCTTGGAGGACTTATAGGAACAGTGCTCGGACCACATAACGGAGTACATGGTCAGCTCCGCGTCGGTAGGACGGCGGCCCAAAATATCGTGGATGCGCTGGTACTCGTCATCCTTCAAGCCGAGCTCCGCGTAGGGCTGCTGCTCGTCCGGGGTGGACTGCGCCTTTTCTACGGTGTCATTATGAACGGTCATTAAAGTGGCCTCCTTAAACCGCCGGCGCTTGGGCGACGGCCTTGATGGCGGATACGAAAAGTCCCAGTCCGTCGGTGGATGGGCCGGTCAGCGTGTCAATGGCGTGCTCTGGGTGCGGCATGAGGCCCACGATGCGGCCAGATTCATCGCTGACACCGGCAATGCCGTTGACAGAGCCGTTGTAATTATCGGTATAGCGGAAGACCACGCGGCCCTCGCCCTCGATGCGGGCAATGTCATCATCACCGGCCTGGAAGCGGCCCTCACCGTGCTTGGCAGGCACCAGAATCTTCTGTCCCTGCTCAAACTCGCTGGTCCACGCGGTGGTGGAATTGGCCACCTCGAGGAAGGTATCGGTGCAGTGGAAGTGCAGGCCCTTATTGCGGGTCAGCGCGCCCGGCAACAGGCCCGCCTCCGTCAAAATCTGGAAGCCATTGCAAATGCCGAGCACCGGCATGCCCTGCTTCGCACGGTCAATAACGGACTGCATTACCGGCGCAAGCGCGGAAATAGCGCCCGAACGCAGGTAGTCACCATAAGAAAAACCGCCCGGCACTACGACCGCATCCACGCCGTGCAGATCGCTATCTGCGTGCCAGAGGCTTTTCACCTCTGCGCCGGCGGTGCGGGCTGCGCGAGCGGCATCCACATCATCCAGGGTTCCGGGGAAAGTGATTACTCCGATTGTTGCGGCCACTTACTTGACCTCCAGCCCAACAACCTCGTAGTCCTCGATGACGGTATTGGCCAGCAGTGTGGCGGCTACCTTATCTAGGTCCTCTGCGGTGACGGAGTCATCGACCTCGAGCTCGAAGCGCTTTCCCTGACGCACATCGCTGACACCGGATACCCCGATGCGACCCAGCGCGCGGACGACGGCTTGGCCCTGCGGATCCAGAATCTCCGCCTTGGGCATGACATTGACAACTACACGAGCCATGAAATATTTGCCTTACTGTATGGGGCTTTGGTCTGCGCGGCTTAGTCTAGTTGGCACCCCCGCCTTTTACCTAGACTCACCCCCGCTGTGTGGGTTTCACCCCGGTTGGGCAAACTCTACGTGAACCCCAAACGACGCTCTAGCAAACTTCGGCGTGCGCTCCCGCCTGGCCTGGCGCGGTGCTCTACTAATAGACGACGCACACTGTCGCTCTCTTTTTAAGGTTGAATCTATGTGTTCTCGCCGCCTCGGCGCGCTGGCACTTGCCACCGCCTTGTCTTCTGCCGCCCTTGCCGTTCCTACCGCCACGGCCGCAACCGATGGCTCCGCTGCCGTCATCTCCGAGGTCTACGGGGGAGGCGGCAATAAGGGCGCTGCCTTCACCCATGACTTCATCGAGCTCTATAACCCCACCGATGCTCCAATTGACCTGACCGGATACACCGTGGAGTACTTCTCCGCCTCCGGCAACACCGGCGGCAAGGTGGGGCTTTCCGGCACCATTGCCCCGCACGGCTACTTCCTGGTGCAGGGCGCGGCCGGCAATGGCGCGGGCGAGGCCCTGCCTGCCCCAGATGCCGAGGGCAGCCTCAATATGTCCGGCTCCAAGGGCTCGGTGCAGCTTGCCGACGCCACCGGAACCCCCATCGATGTCATCGGCTACGGCGCCGCTTCCCTCAAGGAGAGCACCGCTGCTGCGGGTCTGTCCAATGCCAAATCCGCCTCTCGCGACGCCGAGGGCACCGATACCGATGACAATGCCGCCGACTTCACCAGTGGCGCTCCCACCCCGACTAATACCGGTAATGAGGCTCCCTCCCCTCAGCCTGAGGATCCGGCCGAGCCCGAGCAACCTGCTCCCGAGGGCGTCACCGCCATCGCGGATATCCAAGGCACCGGCGCTGAGTCCCCGCTCAAGGACCAGACCGTTGCCACCGAGGGCGTCGTCACCGGCGTGTGGAGCCAGGGTGGCCTCAATGGCTTCACCATCCAGACGGGCGGGACCGGTGCCGAAGCTACCGATGCTTCCCAGGCCATCTTTGTCTACATGGGTGATAAGCCGGCCGACCAGTACCCTGACCTCGAGGATTCCGTTGCGGTCACCGGCAAGGTCTCCGAGTTCTACGGTTCCACCCAGCTCACCGCCTCCACGGTCACGCAGCTCGATACCCCGCTAGAGAAGGTCACCCCACTCAAGGTGGATCAGCTTCCCGATGGCAACGAGGCCCGCGAGCCCTTCGAGCACATGCTCATCCAGCCCGGCGAGCACACCGTAACCAATAACTACGCTCTCAACCAGTACGGCGAGATTGGCCTTGCCCCTGGCAAGGAAGCCTTCCGCCAGCCTTCCGATATCTTCTCCCCTTCCACGGATCCCAATTCCGATATCCAGAAGCTGACCAAGGACAACGCCGATAAACTGGTCACCTTGGACGATGGCCGCACCCGCGACTACTTAAAGACCGACCAGAATACCCCGCTGCCGTATATCGCCCAGGATGATGCCCACACCATCAAGTCCCTGCGTACCACCGATACCGTCTCTTTCCAGCACCCGGTCATCGTAGGCTTTTCTCACGAGCAGTGGCGCTTCCAGCCCACTACCCCAGTCACCGGCAACACCGCGGGCGCAGACCTGCCCATCTCTTGGGAGAACTCCCGCGAGGCTGAGCTGCACGCCATCGATGACGTCAAGGGCGAATACACCATCGGCGCCTTCAACGTTTTGAATTACTTCACCTCCCTGGGCGAGGAACTCGGCGGCAGCGCCTACACCGACCGCGAGGGCAATAAGGTCACGGTCAACCGCGGTAAGACCCGCGGCGCCTATACCCAATCCGCACTCGCGGACCAGGAACGCAAGATTGTCGCGGCCATCAACGGCCTCGATGCCGATGTCATCGGCCTTTCCGAAATCGAAGATGGCTACGCTGTCACCGGTGACTTTGCCCAGCGCGATAAGGCACTCAAGCACCTGACGGAAAAGCTCAATGAGGCCGCCGGCTCCGATAAGTGGGCCTTCGTTCCTTCCCCGTCCAAGGACGCCGTACCAGACTCCCCGGATGTCATCCGCACCGCGTTTATCTACCACAAGGATGTGGTGAAGCCTGTCGGCGAGTCCCGCATCTTCCAGGACGATCGCTCCACCGGCACCGCCCGCGAGCCTCTTGCCCAGGAATTCCAACCGCTAAAGGAGGGCGAGGAGTCCTTCGTTGCCTTGGCCAACCATTTCAAGTCCAAGGGCTCGGTGGCCAAGGGCGATGCCGATTCCGGCGATGGCCAGGGCAATAACCCGAACGTGCGCAACGCGCAGGCACAGGCCGTCCTCGATGCCCTCCACAAGCAGGAAGACTGGAAGGATAAGCCACTTTTCGCCCTCGGTGATTTCAATACCTATACCCACGAGACCGCGCTCGATGTCTTCCGCAACGATGGCTTTACCGTGCCCGCCGAAAAGTATGAGGCCGATCCCTCCTACCAGTTCTCCGGTCTGCTTGGCACCCTCGACCACGTGCTGGCCAATAAGGTTGCCACCGGCACGCTTGACGACGCCCAAGTGTGGAACATCAACGCCGACGAACCCGTCGCCTTCGAATACTCCCGCCGCAACTACAACATCGTGGACTTCTACGATGACTCCCCATTCCGCGCCTCCGACCACGACCCGGTCAAGGTCGGCTTCACCCTCGGCGCGGACGACTCCGCCGGCCAGCCAGACGATCCTGCGGACAGGCCTTCCGATAAGCCAGAGGACAAGCCTGAAAAGCCTGGTTCTAGCTCCAGCACTAGCTCTGTCGGCGCCGGTATCGCCGCCGCCATCGCGGCCATCGCCGGTCTTATCGCCATCCCCGGCTTCCTCGCCGTGACCGGCAACCTCCAGAAGACCATCCCGGCCCCCATCTGGGGCATGCTGCCGCTGGAAGTGAAGAACTTCATCACCAGCCTGCAGCGCTAACCGCCCACAGACGCAGACCCCGCTCGCTTCGGAGAAATCCCAAGCGTGCGGGGTCTTAATTTTTGCGATTTCAACGATTTCGTCCATCTAAAACACTACAACCGTTGACGGAAACAGGGTTTTAGATGGACGAAATCGTGCTACCGGACATAGACACCACCAACCATCCCCGCCACTTTTGTTCGCAGAACCTCTGACGAGGGAATGCGCTCCCTAATTTGGCAGGAAGGCGCCATAATCGGCAGGGGTCGCCCCTGCATTGATGGCGCGGTCGGCGGCCTTGACGAAGTCATGGATCACCTTGCGGTCATCTAGGTTTCGTCCGGACACGGACAGGCGGACGGTATTTCCACGCTGCGCGGAACGCTCTGCCGCACGGATGATGTTTTTGCGCCACCATTTGGCAGAACCGAATCCCTCGCCAAAGGACAAGTTGCGGGCTTGATGGAACTTGCCGGAGCTAATCTGCAAAATGCCGCGGGTGGAGGCGGCTACCTCAAATTTGAACTGAGGCAATACCTGCAAAGTCCCGGGAGACATGCGCCAGCGCGGTGGCGCGAAAATTGTGGGCTCGAAGCCCATCTTGGCCATCTGGCGGGTAGCACCCGCGAGTCGGAGCTTTGCCTCGTGGGAGTCGAGATTCGCGAACTCCGCTCGACGGCCCTGTACCGAGCGGTCGAAACCGTTGAGGATGAGAATGCGGCCGGCATCGGCTTGGTCTCGGAGCCAGCTTTTGGTGTCTTTATCTTTCGCAAGGTGCCAATTGCCATCGATATGCGGGGCAATAAGCAGGGAAACAGGAATCTCCTCTCGATCAAGGATCGAGAGGAGCCGGCTAGCCTGCTTCCGTGTGTCATCAAAGATGCTGGAGATCGATACCAGAAGGTGGCCATTCATAAGAAAAATTATCGCACAGGAATTCAGGATTCGCGCGCTGGCCCCCTATCCGGGTTTTACTTCTCCAGACCGGTGGCCTTATTGATGGTCCACGCATACTCAAAGGCGTTTTGGCGCCATTTTTCATAACGGCCGGACACTCCGCCGTGGCCTGCAGCCATTTCGGTCTTGAGCAGGAATTCGCCGCCGGTGGCCGTCGCCCGCAGCTGGGCAATCCACTTGGCCGGTTCGACGTAGAGCACGCGGGTATCGTTTAGCGAGGTAATAGCCAGGATGTCCGGGTAGTCTTTGGCCTCAATATTCTCGTACGGCGAGTAAGACTTCATATAGTCATAGACCTCAGGATCGTGGTACGGATCGCCCCATTCTTCCCACTCAGGCACCGTAAGCGGCAGTTCCGGCATGAGGATAGAGGTCAGCGGGTCCACGAACGGAACAACGGCTTGGATGGCGGTAAAGCGGTCTGGGGCCATATTGGCGATTGCACCCATAAGCATTCCGCCGGCCGAACCGCCCTCGGCCACCATTTGGTCTGCGGTGGTCACGCCTCGGGCGATGAGGTCATCGGCAACGGCGATGAAGTCAGTAAAGGTGTTTTTCTTTTTGAGCATTTTGCCATCGTCGTACCACGTGCGCCCCATCTCGCCGCCGCCGCGTACATGGGCAACCGCAAAAATCATGCCGCGGTCCATCAGGGACAGGCGGGTCACGGAGAAGGCCGGATCCACGCTGACCTCATAGGAGCCATAGCCGTAGAGCAGAGTCGGATTCGGCTGGGTGCGGTCAAGATCGGCGCGATGAACAATGGAGACGGGGATGTCGGTGCCGTCGGCAGCCGTGGTCCACAAGCGGTAGGCCACATAATCATCCGGATTATAACCACCGGGAACCTCTTGCTCCTTGAGCAGGGTGTACTCGCCGGTGTCCACGCGGTAATCGAAAAGCTGGGCGGGCTGGGTAAAGGACACATAGCTTACGCGAAGCACCGGCGCGTCCCACTCCGGGTTACCAGATACGGAAACGGTGAAAAGCTCTTCGTTGAAGTTGAGCTCTTCGAATTCGCCAAAGCCGTCGTTAATGCGCATGATGGCGGCACGGCCGATGCCGCCGCGGCGGTAACCCACCACAATTTGGTCGCGGTAGGTATCCACGCCCTCGATGCGGGTGGTTTCCTTATGAGGCAGCAGCGCGGGCAGATCCCGGAGAGCGGGCAGCTCGCCGTCGGCCTTGGTATAGCCCACCTCGAAGTTGGGGCCGGTGGCATTGTGGGTGACAATCCAGTAGTTCTCGCCCTTGACGACGGCGTGTTCGACGTCGTAGTCCACGCCGGATTCACGCTCCCACAGCAGGCGGAAGTCGCCCTCGGGGTTGTCCTCTTCGAGCACCCATACCTCAGAGGTCACCTTGGAGCTTATGCCAAGGAAGAGGTACTTATCAGAGCGGGCGCTGCCGATGCCGACGTTGAAGTGCTCGTCATCTTCCTTAAACACCTGCACGTCCTCGGACTGCGCGGTGCCTACCTTGTGGCGCCAAATGGTATCGGGACGCCATGCATCGTCGACGGTGGTGTAGAAAATAAAGCCGTCTCCAGCCCAGGTAGCGCCGTAGAAAATGCCCTCTAGGTGGTCGTCGAGAAGCTCGCCGGTCTCTAGGTCCTTGATGTAGAGTTCAAAGCGCTCATCTCCGGCAAAATCCACCGAATAGGCTAGGTAGCGGCCAGAATCAGAGATGGAGGCGGCACCGAGCGCGAAGAAGTCCTTCCCCTCGGCCAACGCGTTGGCGTCGAGGATAATCTCTTCCCCGTCCGGGGTGCCTTCCTCCGGGATAATCGGGGCGGTCCAGGGATCAGAACCCTCCTCTACCGGAAGGCGGCAGGAATAACCGTAGCTCTTACCCTCCTCAGTGCGACCGTAGTACCAGTAATCGCCGCGGCGGGAGGGCACGGACATATCAGTCTGTTTGATGCGGGACTTAATCTCCTGGAAGATATTCTCCGTCATCTCCTCCAAGTGCGCGGTCTTCGCCTTGGTGTAATCATTTTCGGCGTTGAGGTAATCCAGGGTTTCCTGGGATTCCTTATCGCGCAGCCACTCGTAGTTATCCACGAACTCCCGGCCGTGGAAGGAACGGGTCACGGGGTGGACGGCGGCTACGGGGGCGGAAAGATTCTCGTTGCTCATGCCGTCCCACTGTACGCGTGGCACCCCGTGGTGCGGGAGCTTCGGCGGGGAGTTAGTCCTCGGGCGAGAGGAAATCAGCGAAATGCTTGCCGGACAGCCGCTCGTAGGCCTCGATGTAGCGCAGGCGGGTGGCGGAAACGACGTCGGCAGGCAGCTGAGGTGGGGTGCCGTCGGCGGCTTGGTCCCATCCGGAGGCGTCGGAAGTCAGCCAATTGCGCACATACTGCTTGTCGAAGGATGGCTGAACCTCGCCCTCGACATAAGAATCAGCCGGCCAGTAGCGGGAGGAATCTGGGGTGAGGACCTCATCGGCCAGCACGAGCGTACCGTCCTGGTCGAGGCCGAACTCGAACTTGGTATCGGCGAGGATGATGCCCTTGTCCTCCGCGAGTGCGGCGGCCGTGGAATAGATGCGCAGGGTGGCCGCGCGTAGCTCCTCGGCGCGCTCGGCGCCTAGCTTGTCCACCACGTAGTCGAAGGACACGTTCTCATCGTGCTCGCCCTGCTCCGCCTTGGTGGCCGGGGTGAAGATGGGCTCGGGCAGGCGGGAAGCCTCCACGAGGCCATCTGGCAGCTCGATGCCACACACGGTGCCATTGGCCTTGTACTCCTTCAAACCGGAGCCGGTGAGAAAGCCGCGGGCCACACACTCGAAGGGCAGCATGTCCAATTTCTTGACTACCATCGCGCGGCCGAGGCACTCGGCAGGGATGCGCTCATCATCGAGCGGGCCGGCCAGGTGGTTGGGAAAATCGATGGAATCGAAGAAGAACTTCGAGGTCGCGGTCAGCACGCGACCTTTATCCGGGATGGCCGGCTCTAAGGCGTGGTCGTAGGCGGAGATGCGGTCCGAAACCACCATCAGCAGGGTGTTTTCGTCTACATCGTAGATATCGCGGACCTTGCCGGAGGCAAGATGGGTATATGAAGAAAGCTCAGGTCGCATGACCGTCATTCTAGCGCCCAGGGGTGGCGAGTAGGTTTCGATCAAATAAGCCCCGGAATCCGGGCGGGATCCGGGGACTATTTGATCGAATTGCGAAGGGAGCCGGAAAATGCGGGCTAGAGGATTTCGCCCGGGGTATAGGCGGCGGCCTTGGGGTGCTCGCCTACCAAGGCGTTAATGCGGTTGAGCACCTGGTTGACCTGGGACTCGGCAGCGCCGATGAAGGCGTGCTTATCGGCCAGGGCGGCCTCGAGGTCGGACTCGTCCATGGGCAGGCGGTCATCGGCGGCAAGGCGCTGGACCAAGTCCTGCTCGCCACCGTTTTCGCGCATATTGAGCGCAACGGCTACGGCGTTTTCCTTGATGACCTCGTGGGCGGTCTCGCGGCCCACGCCGGCACGCACGGCCGCCATGAGGATGCGGGTGGTAGCCAGGAAGGGCAGGTAGCGCTCCAATTCGCGGTCAATCATGGCGGGGAAGGCACCGAACTCGTCGAGGACGGTGAGGAAGGTTTCGAATTGGCCGTCGAGGGCAAAGAAGGCGTCGGGAAGCGCGACGCGGCGGACGACGGAGCAGAAGACATCGCCTTCGTTCCACTGCTGGCCGGCCAGGTCTGCGGCCATGGTGAGGTAGCCGCGGAGGATGACCTGCAGGCCACCAACGCGCTCGCAGGAGCGGGCGTTCATCTTGTGCGGCATGGCAGAAGAGCCGACCTGGCCTTCCTTGAAGCCTTCGGTGACGGTCTCATTGCCGGCCATCAGGCGGATGGTGGTGGCCAACGAGGACGGGGCGGCGCCGAGCTCCACTAGGGCGGAGATGGCGTCGAAGTCGAGGGAGCGTGGGTAGACCTGGCCCACGGAGTTGAAGATGCGGTGGAAGCCCAGGTAATCCGCGATGGCGGTCTCCAGGGAGGCAAGTTTGTCTTCGGAGCCGCCCATGAGATCCAGCATGTCTTGGGAGGTGCCCATCGGCCCCTTAATGCCGCGCAGCGGGTAGCGCGCAAGAAGGTCTTCGACACGCTCGATGGCCAGCAGCATCTCATCGCCGGCCGTAGCAAAGCGCTTGCCCAGGGTGGTGGCCTGCGCGGCCACGTTATGGGAGCGGCCGGCCATAACCAGGGACTGGTACTCGGCGGCATGACGGCCGATGCGGGAGACCACGGCAATGGCCTTATCGCGGATGATCTCCAGCGAGGTGTGGATTTGCAGCTGTTCCACGTTCTCGGTGAGATCACGGCTGGTCATGCCCTTGTGGATGTGCTCATAACCGGCCAACGCATTGAACTCCTCGATGCGGGCCTTCACATCGTGGCGGGTCACGCGCTCGCGCTCCGCGATGGACTCGAGGTTCACGTCTTCCACCACGGCCTCGTAGGCATCGATGGCTTTGGAGGGGATGTCTACGCCCAAATCCTTTTGGGCGCGCATAACCGCAATCCAGAGCTTGCGTTCCAGGATGATTTTATGCTCCGGGCTCCAGATGTTGGACAGCTCTGCGGAGGCATAGCGGGAGGACAGGACGTTGGAAATCTTCTTCTTTTCAGCCACGTGACTATTATTCCATGCCTGCCCCACCGCGGGGTGAAGGGTTAGAGAGAAATCTCACCGTCTTCTGCTCGCTTGCCGATGTCCCGGCGGACAAAACCACCCGCAAACTCGATGCCGTCGACGGTGGCGTAGGCGTCTGCTCGCGCTTCAGCCAGCGTGGATCCCTTTCCCAGCACGCTAAGCACGCGACCGCCCGCGGTGTGGTAGGCCCCGTCTGTGTGAACGGTGCCGGCGTGCAGGACGCGTTGCGGATCATCCAGCGCAGCTCCGGAGATGGCATCGCCCTTGCGCGGGGAGGCCGGGTAGCCTTCTGCCGCCATGACTACGATAACGGCGAAGCCATCCTCCCATTCCAGCGGCGCGAGCTCGGCCAGGGTGCCAGTCGCGGTGGCGTGGAGGGCCTCTGCTAGTGGGGACTTGAGAAGGGAAAGCACGGCCTGGGTCTCGGGATCGCCGAAGCGGCAGTTGAACTCGACTACGGCCGGGCCTTCTTCGCCCCACGCCAAGCCGGCATAAAGCAGGCCGGAATATGGGGTGCCGCGGCATACCATCTCCTTGGCCACAGGGACGCAAACCTCGTCCACGATGCGCTGCACGCCCTCCTCCGGCAGCCACGGCAACGGGGTGTACGCCCCCATGCCGCCGGTATTGGGGCCTTCGTCGTTGTCATAGGCGCGCTTGTGGTCCTGAGCTGGCAGCAGCGGGACGACGGTCTCGCCGTCAACCAGGCAGAAAAGCGAAATTTCAGGTCCATCGAGGAAAGACTCCAGCAACACCGGATTGCCGGCGGCAAGGACGGTATCTACGTGAGCGCGGGCAGCGGCGCGGTCCGCGGTGACCACCACGCCTTTGCCGCCGGCAAGACCATCGTCTTTGACCACAAACTGTGGGCCGAAGCGGTCGAGCGCGGCCTCAATGTCTTCCTCGGCCGCACCTGGGCGCAGCTGTTCCGCGCGAGCGGTCTTAACGCCTGCCGCCTCCATGACGTCCTTGGCAAAGGCCTTGGATCCCTCGATCTGGGCTGCTTCCTTGCTGGGGCCGAAGACCGCGATGCCGGCGGCGCGCAGGGCGTCTGCCACGCCAGCAACGAGCGGCACCTCGGGACCGATGACGACGAGATCTGCGGCGATATCCCGGGCCAGTTCTACCATGCGATCCACGTCATCTACCTGGGAGTATTCCGGGTGGACCGTGGCGAGAGTGGACATGGCCGCGCTGCCCGGCGCGGCGTGGATTTCGGTGCTCTGGGGGTCGGCGGACAGGCCCTTCACAAGGGCGTGTTCACGGCCGCCCGAACCAATTACGAGAATGCGCATGCCCACCATCATAACCAGCGGGTAGCCTGGCACACATGGCTTCTGTATTTAGCAAGATCATTAACGGTGAACTACCCGCTCGCTTTGTCTACCGCGATGAGACCTGCGTGGCTTTCCTCTCCATCGAGCCGCTGCGCTACGGCCACACCCTGGTCGTGCCCATCGAGGAAGTAGATAAGTGGACCGACCTGGATCCGCAGACCTGGGCCCACCTCAACGAGGTCGCCCTGGAAATCGGCGGTGCCATCAAGACCGCGTTCAATACCCCGCGCACTGGCTATATCATCGCCGGATTCGACGTCCCGCATACCCACATCCATCTCTTCCCTACCGAGAAGATGGAAGAGTATGACTTTGCCAAGGCCTTCGACGCCGATAACACCGACGATGCCGCGATGGATGAGGCGGCCGCCCGCATCCGCCAGCACCTGGGCTGCAACGAGGAAGGCTTTCGGGAGGAGGACTAGGACTCAGAGGGGGCGTCGGCAAGCGCGGGCAGGCGCACCGTAAAGGTGGTGCCGCGGCCGAGCTCGGAGTCGACGCTAATGCTGCCATCGTGCTGTTCCACTAGGGAGTGCACGATGGCCAAGCCCAAGCCGGAACCGCCGGTATCGCGGGTGCGCGAGGTATCCGCGCGGTAGAAGCGCTCGAAGATATGCGCCGCATCTTCTTTGGACATGCCTTTGCCATCATCGATGACATCGATCAGCACGTCATTGGCTTCACGGCGCAGGCGCAGCGTCACCGTGGCCCCCTCGCCGCCGTGGCGGATGCCATTGGTCACTAGGTTAAGCAGCACCTGGTGCAGGCGGCTGGCATCACCATTGACCACGGGGATGGACTTGGCATCATTGGCCACCGAAATCTCGCGGCCGGGGAAGGCCGCACGCGCGGACGAGCCTACGGACAGGGCCAGTTCCAATAGATCCACCGGACGCAGGTCGAGGCGTGTACCCTCGGCGCGGGTAAGCGCCAGCAAATCCTCCACCAGCAGGGACATGCGCTTCGATTCATCATCGATCTTAGAAAAGACCATGTCCACGTCCTTGGTGGCACCGGAGCGATAAAGCTCGGTATAGCCGCGCAGGCTAGTAAGCGGCGTGCGCAGCTCGTGCGAGGCATCACCTACGAAGCGGCGCATCTGTTCCTCTTTGTCCTGCGCACGCACGACGGAGCGCTGTAGCTGCCCCAGCATAATATTGAGCGCGGCGGCCAGCTGGCCCACCTCGGTATGCAGCGGCCACTTGGGAACGCGCTTGTCCAGGTCGCCCGCCGCGATTTCCGACGCCGTCTTTTCCACCACCCGCAGCGGCCGCAACGCCCTGCGGATAAACCAGAAACCCACGGCCGCAATGGCGGCCAAGGCGATGGCGGCGATGGTCACCTGCACCATCGCCAGGCCGTGCAGGATTTCCTTTTCATGGGTCATATCCTTAGCGATGACCGTGATGACGCCATTAGAATCCGCAAAAGCCAGCGCGCGCCACTTGGTATTGTTCTCGATGGACCCAACGGTGGTGGGATAGCCGCCAAGCGGGATATTCTCCGCATTCGGTGTGGTCGAAGACGGCCCCGAATAGCGGATGGTGCCATTGGGCAGGTAGTTCAGCACCACGTATTCGGTAGGCGGGCGCTTAGTGTGATCACCGATAAAGAAGTCATTGCTGATATCGCGTGCCCACGTAGTCGATGCGGAGCGCAGCTCATCATCGACGTTATTAAAGAGCACATTGCGCATAATGGAGTTCACCGCAAAGGACGAGCCTGTAATACCCAGCCCAGAGACTACGACAAGGAGGATGACCAACCACGTACGCAGCGGCATTGCCTGCGGAATCTGGGAAAACATCCGCCGCTTGGAGGACTTGTCCTCCCCCTCGTCTTGCCCTAGGCCTTCATGCCACATGGATTGCGGGCGCGCTGCCGCTGGCGCAGGCGCCTGGCCCTGGGTCTCCTGTGAATCTTCCATTACCACAGCACTTTAGGAGCGCGGGGTGCGCAGTACATAACCCACGCCGCGCACGGTGTGGATCAACTGGGTATCGCCCGTATCAATCTTGCGGCGCAGGTAGGAGATATAGGACTCGACCACGTTGCCATCGCCGCCGAAATCGTAGTGCCACACGTTATCCAAAATCTTGGACTTAGACAGCACCACTTCTTTGTTCTGCATGAGGTAGCGCAGCAGATTGAACTCGGTGGGGGAAAGCTCGATGAGCTCACCGGCCTTGGTGACCTCATGGGTGTCATCATTAAGCGTCAAATCTGCGTAGCTCATGGTGGCGTCGTTGGTGGATTCTTCCGCCGCACCACCGCGGCGCATGATGACGCGCAGGCGGGTGATGACCTCTTCCAAGCTAAATGGCTTGGTCACATAATCATCCGCACCGATGGTCAGGCCGTGGATGCGCTGGTCCACCCCATCCTTTGCCGTGAGGTACAGCACCGGGCCGTCCAGCCCCTCCTGACGCAGCTTTCCTAGCAGCTCGAAGCCGTCCATGCCCGGCATCATCACGTCCAGGATGTAGGCATCAGGGTTTACCTCACGGGCTACGCGCAGCGCCTCGTGGCCGGAATTGGCGCTGAAGACCTCGAAGTTCTGGAACTTCAACGATACGGTGAGCAGCTCCACAATATTGGGCTCGTCATCGACGACAAGAACCTTGGCGAGTTTTTTGTCTTCCATGTTCTCCTCAGACTCCCTTAAAGGTTGCGAATTTCTATCACGCAATCATGACACGCTTGCTTCCCAGCCTACTGAAGAGTTTCTGGCTGAATCCTGTGAACATAGATGCTCGCCCTGGTCGCCGCAAAAGAAAACCACGCCCCTCCCCTAGTGAGGAAGAGCGTGGTAACTAACGCGGCGCGCTATTTAGAAGTCCTGCGGGCGTGGGATGTTGCGCAGGTTGGACTTTGCCATGGTGATCATCTGGCCCACACCACCGTCCAGAACGGTGCGGGTTGCGGCCTTGGAGAAGCCCATGAGCTGCTCGATGGTCAGCGTTGGTGGCAGGGACAGGGCGTTGGGGTCAGTAACGACGTCGATAAGAGCCGGGCCGTTGTAGGCCAACGCCTTCTTGATCTGCTCCGGAGCTTCCTTCGGATCCTCGATGCGGAAGTGCTTGATACCGGAAGCCTCTGCAATCTTGGCAAAGTTGACAGACTCGTGGTCGGTCTCGTGCTCCGGTAGACCCTGCACCAGCATCTCCAGCTTGACCATGCCCAGGGAAGAGTTATTGAACACGAACATCTTGATAGGCAGGTTGTGGAGCTTTACGGTCAGCAGCTCACCCATCAGCATGGATAGTCCGCCGTCACCAGAGAAGGTGATGACCTGGCGGCCAGGGTTAGCGGCCTGTGCACCCAGCGCCTGTGGCAGGGCGTTGGCCATGGTGCCGTGGCGGAAGGAGCCAATCTGCTCGCGCTTGCCGTTGGCAGTGATGTAGCGAGCGCCCCACACGTTGCACATGCCGGTATCGACGGTGAAGATGGCGTCTTCATCCGCGTTCCTATCGATGAGGTCTGCAACGTACTCTGGGTGGATCGGGGTGTGCTTTTCCACGTTGGAGGTGTAGGCCTCCACGACGTGCTCCAGCTTGCCGTAGTGCTTCTTGAGCATCTTATCCAAGAAGGAGCGGTCCTTCTTCTCATCCACGTGCGGCAGGATGTTCTCGATGGTAGCGGCTACATCGCCGGTAACCGGATAAGAAATCTTGGTGCGGCGGCCGATGTGGGAGCCGTTGATGTCCACCTGTGCCACATTGGCATCCGGCAGGAAGTCGTTGTACGGGAAGTCGGTGCCCAACAGGATGAGCAGGTCAGCCTCGTGGGTGGCCTCGTGTGCTGCGCCGTAGCCCAGCAGGCCATTCATGCCCACATCGAATGGATTCTCGTACTGGATGTACATCTTGCCACCCAAGGCGTGGCCGATAGGAGCCTTAATCTTCTCCGCCAGCTTCAGCACCTGTTCGCGGGCATCCTTGACGCCAGCACCAACGAAGAGGGTGACAGTCTTAGCCTCGTTGATGGCCTGGGTCAGGGCCGCAGCCTCGGCTGGGTCTGGGAAGACAACCGGGCGACCGGTAGAGATCTTAGACTCCACAAAGGAGTCATCGTCGGCGTCCTGCATGGAGACGTCGCCCGGGATGACCAGCACGGAAACACCGTTGCCCGCCATGGTGGACTGAATGGCGTGGTGCAGGACAACACCGCCCTGCTCTGCGGAATTGACCATCTCGCAATAACCAGAGCACTCCTGGAAGATTGCCTCTGGGTGGGTCTCCTGGAAGAACTTGGAGCCGATCTGGCGGGATGGAATGTGGGAAGCCAGCGCCAGAACCTTGGCGCCGTTGCGGTGGGCGTCATACAGGCCCTGGATGAGGTGAGTGTTGCCCGGACCGCAGGATGCAGCACATACTGCCAGCTTGCCGGTGGTCAGGGAATCTGCCTCAGCGGCGAAGGCTGCAGCCTCCTCATTGCGGACGTGAATCCACTCGATGGAGGAGCGACGTACTGCATCCACGATCGGATTCAGAGAGTCACCGACTAGGCCATAAATGCGCTCGACACCCTGCTTTTCTAGGGTGTCAACTAGCTGTTCTGCATAGTTACGTGCCATTAATTATCATCCTTAACTCTTAATTGGTGCTAATACCACTGTGCTACTTACACCGCAGGAAAGTCCACTATTCTCCTATACACTCACACACTGCGTCCAGCTGTGAGGAAGGTAATACTAACCTATCTTCGACTGTAAACTATAACGACCGTTCGGTACTGTTTACTCTGCTATGAGTATCCACCCGCCCCGCGCACGAAGCCGCACCGCTCCGGCCTCCACGGCCGCACAACGGTGGTCTTTCTGCGCCGTCATCTCTCTGGGGTTACTCATGGTTGGGCTGGATAATTCCATCCTCTACACCGCATTGCCGCAACTATCGCAGCAATTGCATACCACCGATACCCAGCAACTATGGATTATCAACGCCTACGCGTTGGTACTCTCCGGTCTCCTTCTCGGTACCGGCACGCTAGGTGATCGCACCGGCCACCGGCGGATGTTCCTCATCGGTCTGGCCATTTTTGGCGGCGCCTCCCTACTCGCCGCCTATTCCCCCAGCGCCTGGACGCTGGTCCTAAGCCGGGCCTTCCTCGGCTGCGGCGCCGCCATCATGATGCCGTCGAGCCTTGCGCTTATCCGCCTTACCTTTCCCGATGAGGTGGAGCGCAACACGGCCATTGGCATTTGGGGTTCCGTCGCCGTCATCGGCGCGGCGGCCGGCCCCACCGTGGGCGGCTTCTTTTTGGAGCACTTCTGGTGGGGCTCAGTATTCCTACTCAATGTCCCGGTCGTGGCCCTTGCCCTCGCGTTGACCTTGCTCCTAGCTCCGCCAAACGCCCCAAACCCCCTTAAACACTGGGACTTTCCTTCGTCCCTGTATTCCCTTATCACTCTTACCAGCCTGGTACTGGCCATAAAATCCCTGCCACACGCGTGGCCGGTGAGCGTCGCTGCGGCTGCCGTCTTCGTCTGCGGCGCGCTCGCCTTTGCCCACCGCCAGACCCGCTTGTCAGATCCCCTTCTGACCTTCGACATCTTTGGCTCCCGCGTCTTCAGCGGCGGGGCCTTAGCGGCCGGCGGTGCCATGTTCGGTATGTCCGGCCTGGAGCTACTCAGCACCCAAAAGCTGCAGCTTGTCGACGCCCTCTCACCCCTCCACGCCGGCCTTATCATCTCCGCCATGGCGCTATCTGCCATCCCTACCTCCATCCTGGGCGGCGCCACATTGCATCGCCTGGGATTCCTCCCGCTCATAAGCGGCGGATTCCTCCTTATGGCCACCGGCATGATCCTGTTGCTCGCAACCCGAGGCGAGGCGCTTGCCCTACTCGTTGTCGCGCTCGTCCTCACCGGCCTAGGCGCGGGCCTTGCCATGTCCGTATCCTCAACCGCCATCATCAATGCCGCGCCCCTCCACCGCACCGGCATGGCCGCTGGCGTAGAGGCGGTCTCCTATGAATTTGGCACCCTGATTTCCATTGCCCTGACCGGCACCCTCGTGCCTTTACTCATGGCCCGCGAACTCCCACCTCACCTCGCAGAACTAGGAACCGACGCGCTGCATCACCCCGCTTCCCACGCGACCGCCGCCAGCGCCTACAATGCCGGGTATCTTTCCACCATCGGCGGCCTGGCTTGCTTCGCCTTACTCCTAGCCGCGATAACCGCCTGGTGCTTCCGCGATAACCCCAAATCAGGAGATCCCCATGCCGCGAATCAACAAAAAGACCGCAGCCCTTGAAGCTGCGCTCGACATCATCGCCGCCGAGGATGTCTCCGGCCTTACCTATGACTCCCTGGCGCAGGCGACCGGCATGTCCAAGTCCGGTCTCATCTACCACTTTCCTACCCGCCACAACCTGCTGGTAGATTGTCACCGCTTTTGCGCTGAGCGCTGGGAAGAAGAGCTCGAGCAACTAGCCGGCGGCCACCCTGCCAGCGAGCTCAGCTTGGCCGAGCGCTCCCGCGCCTTGGTGCTATCCATGGGTAAAAAAGATCCCCTCGTCAAGCTGTTGATGTGCGTGCACTCCCAGACCCACCCAGATTTTTCTGCCCAGTGGGCAGATGTGGATGCACGGTGGATGGTGGATCCTTCCGCCGCCGAGACGGACGAGGATGACCTACTCGTCATGTTGCTTAGTACGGGGCTGTGGGTGCACGATCACCTCAACCAGCGCAAGCTCTCCCCCGCTAACCGCCAACGCATGGTTGACCGGCTTTTTGGGCTTATTGATGCCCCCACAAAACACCACGAAGGCTAGGCCCACGCTGGACCCAGCCTCCTTTTGAGCTGGAGACGAGACTTGAACTCGCAACCTACGCATTACAAGTGCGTTGCGCTACCAATTGCGCCACTCCAGCACCGCGGGAGATATCCCGCTCGTTGCATAGTACCCGAGCACCAACGCTAAAGGGAAAGCCGGTCCCCCATCTATGCATTGACAGGGTACAGGGGCTAAAGTTCAGGCAGAATCTATCCCACTTTCTCAGCGCTTTTTCGAGGGTTATTTCCGTGTCATTTTTGTCCGCTATGCGGGAGCGCCTGCGCGCTTCCTCGGGCCAAGTAGCCATCATCGACGCGGCTAAAGCCGCACCGCCGCCATCGCCACTCGCCCCGGTCGATCTCCATGATGCCGCCCAGGTCACCGGCGTCATGGAGATCGCCGCCCGCATTGGTGAAATCCTCATCGGCGCCGGTACGGCTAACTCGGATGCCCGCGCCCAGGTACACCTGGCGGCATCTTCCTATGGCTTGCACTACTGCCACGTGGATATCTTGATGAATACCATCACCATCCACACCACCATCGGCACCGGCGAGCAGCGCCAAAACCTGCACGTCTTCCGTGTGGTGCCGAGCATTGGCGTGGATTTTTCCAAGCTCTCGGCCGTCGATAAGCTCATTCGCTCTATCCACTCCGGCCAGATGCCACCGGCCATGGCGGAGCAGCGCCTCGACGAGATTGACCGCATGCCCGCCCCTTATAAGCCGGCCACGGTCATGCTCGGCTGGGGCGCGATGGGTGGCCTGATTTCCATGATGCTCGGCGGCGATCTGCTCGTCGGCGTGGTGGCCTTTGTGGTTTCCGCCTTCATCATGGGTCTGAACGCTTGGTTGGCCAACTATCGCTTGCCGCCCTTCTATCAGAATGTGGTCGGTGGCTTCTTCGCTGTCTTCCCTGCCGCCATTTTGTACAACGTGGCGGCCTCGTTCGGCATTAATTTCTCGCCGGCACAGATCATCGCCTCCGGCATCATCGTGCTGGTAGCGGGTCTAACCTTGGTGCAATCGCTGGTCGACGGCATCACGCGCGCCCCCGTAACCTCCTCCGCCCGCTTCTTTGAGGCGCTGCTATCTACCGGCGCCATCATCGCTGGCGTGGGCGTGGGCATCCAGCTGGCTGATTCGCTGGGCTTTAACCTGCCGCCGCTGGCCACGCTGGCCCCGCCGGTCTACCACGAGATTCCGCTGCTGGTGGTGCTCGGTGGCACCGGCTCCGCCGCCTTTGCGCTAGCCTGCGGGGCTGCCTGGATCGAGATCACCATGTCGGGGCTTACCGCCGCGGCCGGCATGATCTTCTATTACTTCGTGGTGGTGCCGTTTGGCATCGGCCCGGTGATTGCCTCGGGCCTGTCCGCTGTGGTCGTCGGCCTGGCCGGCGGCTTGATGTCGCGCCGTTGGGGCATCCCGCCGCTTATCACCATGATCGTGGGCTATACGCCGATGCTCCCCGGCCTCATGCTCTACCGCGGCATGTACGCCTCGCTCAATGAGCAGATGATTACCGGCTTTACCAACATGGCAATGGCGCTAGCCATTTCCGGCGCGCTGGCCGCCGGAGTGGTGTTAGGCGAGCGCGTGGCCCGCCGCCTGCGCCGCCCGCAGTACTTCCGCCCCTACTCCGCTTTCAAGCGCATCGGCCGCTTCTCCTTCCACAAGGCCACGCACTTGGCCCGCAAGGCCCCGCGAATCCCGCGTGTGCCGATGTCCCCATTTGCCCCGCGCGTCAATCGCCCGGAGTTACCACCCAAGCGCGGGCCGAAGCCGCCGCAGCAGCACCCGCGCCACGAGGCCCAAAACCACGGGCCGCATACCCGCTCCGCCGCGGACCTGTGGCCGGAGGATTCTCAGTGGCCGGCGCAGCCGCAGCAGCACGAGAAGACCACCTATACCGTGCCGGGCACCGAAACGTTTCGTGCCCAGAAACCGGAGCAGCCGGGCACCGAATCCGGACCCGAGCGGCCCTAAACGCCGCCGGTAGCGTACAATATTTGCTCTGATAGCTTTTCTTGCAAGCGCTTAAGTAGTTTCCACAACGTTCAGGAGGACACGTCGTGCCACCCAAGGTCCAAGACACCCACCCACAGGCTGACCAGAATCACGCCCTTGAGGAGGAGACCTCCCGCGCAGCCCGCCGCATCGTGGCCACCTACGCCCAGGACTTCCTCGACGGCGTGACCCTGATGTCCATGCTGGGCGTGGAGCCCAAGGGCTTGGTACACAAGAAGGTACTGGCGGAGCAGGCCGATGCCGCCCCGAAGAAGTCGACCAAGAAATCCAGCAAGAAGTCCACGAAGAAGTCGACCAAAAAGTCCACCAAGAAATCGACAAAGAAGTCGACCAAGAAGGCCACGAAGAAAGCGACGAAGAAGGCCTCTAAGAAGGCAACAAAGAAGTCTGCTAAGAAGTCTTAAGTTATTCTTGCACCATGAGTGAGCATGGCAATGACTTCGTGGTGGTGGCCAACCGCCTGCCGGTTGATCTAGAAACCCGGCCCGATGGCAGCCATACGTGGACACCCTCGCCAGGCGGACTGGTCACCGCCTTGTCCCCGGTCCTGGAGTCCCATCAGGGCTGCTGGGTAGGGTGGCCCGGCGTGACTGACACCGCACCTGAGCCCTTCCGCACCGATGCCGGCGTGCTGCTGCATCCGGTCAAGCTCACCGAGTCCGATTTCGAGGGCTTTTATGAGGGCTTTTCCAATGCCACCCTGTGGCCGCTCTACCACGATCTCATCGTCACCCCTACCTACGACCGCGATTGGTGGCACGCCTATCGCGAGGTCAACCTGCGCTTTGCAGATGAGGTAGCCGAGGTCGCCGCCGAGGGTGCCACCGTGTGGGTCCAGGACTACCAGCTACAACTTTTGCCCGGCATCCTGCGCCAAAAGCGCCCCGATCTCACCATCGGGTTCTTCTTGCATATCCCCTTCCCCTCTGCCGATCTCTTCCGCCAGCTGCCGTGGCGCGAGGAACTCGTGCGCGGGCTGCTCGGCGCGGATCTCATTGGCTTCCACTTGGAGGCCAATGCCCGCAACTTCCTCGAGCTCGCCCACCGCCACGGCCTCGACGTGGAAGGCGAGGCCAGTACCCGCGAGGTCACCGCACATATTCACCTACCGCAGGGACGCACCATCGGCGTGGGGGCTTTTCCCATCTCTATCGCCGCGAAGGACTTTGCCAGGTTCACTGCGGAGGATGAGCGGGACGTCGCCAAGCTGCGCGAAGAGCTGGGCTCGCACAAGCGCATTATCCTGGGAGTGGATCGCCTCGATTACACCAAGGGCATCCTGCAGCGGCTGACTGCTTTTGAGGAGCTGCTGGAGTCCGGAGCACTCGACCCGGAAGAAGTAGCAATGGTGCAGCTGGCCACGCCGTCGCGCGAGCGACTTGATCATTACAAGGCCACCCGCTCCAAGGTGGAAGAGGCCGTCGGCCGCATCAACGGGCGCTTTGCCCGCGTGGGACACCCGGTGGTGCACTACCAGCACCGGGGCGTGGCTAAAAGCCTGCTGCGCAGCTATTACCGGATGGCCGATGTCATGCTGGTCACCCCCTTCAAGGATGGCATGAATCTGGTGGCCAAGGAATACGTGGCCTGCCACGACGATGGTTCGGGCGCGCTAGTGCTCTCCGAGTTTGCCGGCGCTGCCGATGAGCTCAGCCAGGCCTACCTGTGCAACCCCTTCGATATCGAGTCCGTCAAGGCCGCCTTGCTCAATGCGCTCACCGCGCTTGACGATGCCCCCTCTGCCATGTCCCAGCGCATGCTCGCCATGCACCAGCAGGTCACTGAGCACGACGTACAGCTATGGTCCCAGTCCTTCCTGAGCTGCCTGCGCCATGCCGACGCCGAGGAGGCTGGCGCATGATGCCTCGCTGTGCCCGCCTCATTACTCCGCTCGCCGCTGCGTGCGCCGCCACGCTGCTAGTTGCCTGCGGCTCCGGCGAAGAAGAGCCCCAGGCCCCTGGTGATGAGCAGATCCTGGATAAACAGTGGCAGGTAGTCTCCATCAACACCACCCCGGATGCTGCCTCTACCATCCCCGAATCCATCCCGCAGGCACCCACGTTGAGCTTTGGTGAATCTACGCTGGTAGGCACCACCGGCTGCACCCAAATGGTGGGAAAGGTGACCTATTCCGCCGATGAGGAGCGCCAAAATATCCAGGACGGCAACCGCCTGCACTTTGATGAGGTGGATTATGACGAGACCGCCCAGGATTGCCATGGCGCGTCCGTGTGGGCCGATAACCTGCTGCGCAACTTGATTTCCACTGGCCGCGATTTCCACTACACCGTCAATAGCAATAACCAGCTGGTCTTAGAGCTGGTTACAGATGAGGTGGACTCGCCGTCTATCAAGTTGGTTTCCCTCGGCAATTAAATACGTAGGCTGGAAGCCATGACGCTTTCCACCACTATCAAGGCTCTTGCCGCCGCCGAGCACCTCGCGGTGGTCTCGGATTTTGACGGCACGCTCTCCCCCTTTGCCACGGCCATCTACGACGTCGAGATGAACCAACACTCCCTGCGCGCCTTGGATAAGCTAGCCCACCTGTTGCATACCACCGCGGCCGTGCTGTCCGGCCGCCACCTCGCAGGCCTGCAGCGCGTGTGTCCACTGCGCGAGCCCGTGCTATTCGGCGGATCCCATGGCGCCGAATCCTCTTGGGAAGAAACGGATCTAACTCCCGCGATGCGCGAGCATCTGGCCGCCAAGGAAACCGAGATCCGCGCAATTATGGAGCGCTTCCCAGGCGCGGATATCGAGGTCAAGCCTTTCCAGCGCGTACTGCACCTGCGGGCGCTCGAGGATACCGACCCAGAAGCTGCCGCCCAGGCTTATGAAGCCGGTCTCGCACTCGACCCGGGCGGCTTCCCACGCACGGCCGGTAAGTCCGTCGTGGAGTTTTCTGCCACTCAGGCCACCAAGGGCACGTGGTTAGACGAGCTACGCGAGCGTACCGGCGCCACCGCCATGGTCTTTTTGGGCGATGATGTCACCGACGAGGACGGTTTCCGCGCCCTCCACCAGCCGCCGGACGTCGGCGTCAAGGTCGGCGAGGGCGATACTGCAGCCGTAGTGCAGCTTGCCGACGTCGACGCCGTCGCCCACTTCCTCACTGAGCTCGCCACCGCCCGCGCGGCCCATATAGGTCACTCCCGCGGCGACGACGCCTAGCCGGTAAACCCCGGCCTGCCCCGACTTAACGCGGTGGTGCCACGGTCCGCCCCGCCGCGAAATTCGTCCGCAGTACCCGCCGCGACACCGCCGGCACGGCCGCGGCCGCATTATCCGCGGCGGCGATGAGGTTAGAGAGCATGTGGCCGGCGGCGGCGCCTTTGGCCTTATTGGGCTGGATGATGGTCGTCAAGCCAAGGCGCTGCGCCGCATCGATGCCATCAAAGCCGGTGACGGAAAGCTCGCCGGGGATATCGATGCCTCGTTCGCGCGCATAGGTCATCACGCCCAGCGCCATGGAGTCGGTGGTGCACAGGACTGCGGTGAGGTCAGGGTGGGCGTCGAGAAGCAACTGCGCGGCCGCCCGCGTGGTTTGCGCATCGTTGATGTGCTGGGTGACCACGGGCACGGTTTCCGGCGCGATCCCCGCCTGCGCAAAGACGTCCATAGCGCCCATGACGCGGGCGTGCTGCACGTGCATATCGGCCTCTTGCAACTCCTCCCATGAAATGGGGCCATCGTGGCGCTCGCGTTTGAGGCGAATGGCCAGCACGCCAATCTTGCGGTGGCCGGCCTCCACCAGCGCGCGGGCGGCCGGAGCAATCGCGGCTCGGTCATCGATCCCTACAAAAGGAAGGCCCGAATCCGTCGGTTGATCGCAGACCACCACCGGCAGGCCGCGCCCGCGCGCCGCCTCCAGGTAGGCATCCCCAGCCGCCACGGAATAAACCACAAAGCCATCCACGGCAGCCGAGCCGACCAGGCTGGTCGCTTCCGCTTCCCCCTCCGGGCCGGCCGGGATGAGGGTAAGCATGCTTTGCGCGCCGGCCGAGGCCTCCGCCATGCCGGCCAAGAAATCCACCGAGGCCATGTCTTCGAAGGCATAGGACAGGTGCTCAGTCAGCAGCACGCCCACCGCGCCCGCACGGCGGGTGCGCAGGCTACGAGCCGTGGGGTCCGGCCCGGGGTACCCCCGCGCTTTCGCCGCTGCCAGAATGCGCTCGCGCGTCGCGGCCGAGAGCTGGTCCGGCCGGCTATAGGCATTGGACACCGTCGTGCGCGAAACACCCAGTTCGGCGGCCAGCGAGGCCAGCGTCTTGCGGGTGGGGCTGCGTTTCACCATGGCCGTAAGCTTACCCCGCGGCCGCGTTTTCAATACATATTCAATTGACAACAATTACCATCAACAGCACACTGGGAGCTATGCATAACTCACTTCGCGCAACCGCCGCCCTCCTCGCGGCCGGCGGCCTCCTCCTCACCGCCACCGCTTGCTCCTCCTCTGACTCTCAAGACTCGGCCGCCGAGCCCGGCGCTCAGAAGAAAATCTCTATCGTCGCTTCCACTTCTATCTGGGCCGATGTTGCCCAAGCCGTGGCCGATACCGCCTCCGGCGTGGACATTGAGGTCAAACCCATCGTGGAGGGCAATGGCGTCGATCCCCACCACTTCGAGCCTTCCGCGGCCGATATCGCCAAGGCCGAAGACGCGGACCTGCTCGTAGTCAACGGCGGCGGCTACGATTCTTGGATTTACCAGGCCGTCTCCGAGCAAGACAACATCATCTCCGCCCTGCCGCTGACCGACCACGGCAAGCTGGCCGATGACCCCAATGTCATGACCATCGACGCCGCCAAGGCCACCGCCAAGAAGGACCCAAAGAAGGTCACCAATATCGAAGGCAACGAGCACATCTGGTACGACCCAGCTGCGCTCGACGAGGTCTCCGGTAATATCGCGGACCAGATCAATGAGCTCAATACCGATGCGCACGCCAGCACCGAGCGCGTGGACTCCCACGTCAACCGCCTGCGCGACAAGCTCAAGGAGCTACCGGGCGATCTCTCCTACGCCCAGACCGAGCCGATTGCGGACTACATCATGAAGTACACCTCCGGCAAGGACGTCACCCCAGAGGGCTACCGCAAGGCCACCATTTCTGAGGGCGAGCCCACCGCGGCCGATCTTGCCGTCTTCACCAAGGCCATCAAGGACCACAAGGTGGACCTTCTCATCTTTAACCCGCAGACCGAAACCGATACCGCCGGCCGTATCAAGTCCGCCGCGGAGGATGCGGATGTCAATATCGTCGAAATCGGCGAGACCCCGCCGGATGGCAAGGAGTTCTGGACCTACTATGACGAGGTCACCGACTCCCTGGGGAAGCTCTAGTGCTCATCCAATTTCATGACGCAGCGGTTGCCCCGCTGTGGTCCAGCCTTAACCTCGCCGTTGACCGCGGCGAGTTTATCGCCGTTTTGGGCCCCAATGGCGTGGGCAAATCCACCCTGCTCGGCACCATCTTGGGCACCCGCAAACTCACGGCCGGCAGCGTCGACGTGGACTGCCGCGTCGGATTCATCCCGCAGCAGCGCATGTTCCCGGCCGACCTGCCCCTGCGCGCCCGCGACTTAGTATCGCTCTCCCTTGCGCACGGCGCTTTCCGACGCCGCCGCCCTCCCCGCCACCGCGTCGACGAGCTCCTCGCCGAGGTAGGTGCCACCGGCCTGCGCGACCGCCGCGTAGGACAGCTATCCGGCGGCCAGCAGCAACTTATCCGCCAGGCCCAAGCGCTGGCCAATGACCCAGAGCTCATCCTTGCCGATGAGCCGCTGCTCTCGCTCGACCCGGCGCGCCAGCAAGACACCGTGGAGAAGCTAGATGCGCTACGCCGCGAGCGCGGCACCTCCATCATCTTTGTCACCCATGGCATCAATCCGGTACTCGGAGTGACCGATAAGGTGCTCTACCTTGCTCCCGGCGGCCATACCTTCGGCGCGGTAGATGAGGTCATGCGCTCCGATGTCCTTTCCGAGCTCTACGGTTCCAAAGTCAACGTCTTAAACGTCGATGGGAGGCTTATCGTTGTCTAGCTTCATAGAAGACACCCAGTACCTGCTCAGCGTTGATTTTGTACAGTCCTCGCTCATCGCCTCCGCGCTGCTAGGCATTCTTTCTGGCGTGATGACCTCGCTCATCGTGCTGCGCCAGATGTCCTTTTCCGTCCACGCCACCTCCGAGCTCGCGCTCATGGGTGCCTCCGCCGCACTACTTTTCGGTCTCAACTTAGGCTTTGGCGCGGTCGCCGGGGCCATCGTGGCCGCCATCATCCTCGCCGTACTGGGCTTTAAGGGCCAGCAAGACAGCGCCATCGGCGTGGTCATGAGCTTTGGCCTAGGACTGTCGGTGCTATTTCTGCACCTCTACCCCGGCAACGCGAATACCGCGATGACGCTGCTGACCGGCCAGATCGTCGGCGTATCCTCGGCCTCGGTATGGCTTTTGGCCGCAACCACCGTGGTTATCCTCGCCGCCGTAGCCATCCTGTGGCGCCCCATGCTCTTCGCTTCGGCCGACCCAGTTATGGCCCAGGCGGCCGGCGTGCCGACCCGTTTCATCTCGGTCGCCTTCGCCGTACTCGTGGGCCTAGCGGCCGCGCAGTCGGTACAAATCGTTGGTTCACTGCTCGTCATGGCGCTGCTTATCACCCCCGGCGCAGCGGCCGTGCAGATTACTTCCTCGCCCCTGCGCGCGGTCATGTGGGCCACCATTTTCGCCGAGGTGTCGGCCGTAGGCGGCTTCATCTTATCGCTCGCGCCTGGTCTTCCGGTCTCGGTCTTCGTCACCACCATTTCCTTTGTCATCTATCTGGTGTGCCGGCTCATCGGCTGGCGGCGCAATAAAAGCGCAGTGCGCGACGAGGTCGCCGCTAAACGCTTCCACGCCGACTGCCACACCACGGCCGAGGAGCACCACGCCGACTAAACTGGGCGGCTATGCACGTACACCGCCGCACCGCGGATGTGGATGGCCGCACCCGCCGCTTCCTCATCATCACACCGGATAATCCCGGCCCGCATCCAGACCTGCTGCTCTTCTTCCACGGCTCGTTGCAATCCGGCAACGTGATGCGCCGCTTTACCAATGGCACCTTCGACGAGCTTGCCGATGCCACCAACACCATCCTCGTCTACCCCGACGGCGTGGATCGCCATTTCAATGATTGCCGCAGCATCCTACCGGTCACCGCCCGCACGGAGAACGTTGATGACATCGCCTTCGCCACGTATCTCGTTGAAGCTATGCAGCGCGAGTTCGGCACCGCGCGCACCTTTGCTTGCGGCTATTCCAATGGCGGTCAGATGGTGCTCCGCCTGCTTTTCGACGCTCCCTTTACCCTCACCCGCGCCTGCATCTTCGCCTCCACCTTGGGCGAGGGCGATAACCACGCGCCCAGCAACCCGGATGGCTACCGGCCCACGCCGCTGCTGTTTTTCCACGGCACCGCGGACCCATATGCGCCTTATGAAGGCGGTGTGGCCGGGCTGGACGCCGAGCGCACCCGCGGCCGCGTGCTCTCCGCTCCTGCCACCGCGGAGTACTTTGCGTTGGCCAATGGCTGCCAGCCACCGCGCGACTACCACCCCGCCCCGGATGTCACCGCCACCGAATACGCCGGCGATTTTCCCGTCGAACTATGGACCATGGAGGGCCTTGGCCACGTGATTCCCTCTAGCATGAGAACCGACCCGCGCATAGGCCCCAATACAGATTCCTTCCGCGCTGTGGATAAGGTCCGCGACTTTTTCGGCCTCGGCACCGCGCAGTCCTAGTTATCCACAGCGGCGCGCCTTATCCCTCGCCCCAGCTCGCGTCCCGCACCTAATGTGTGGAGCCATGAACGCGCTGCACACTTTCTTGACAGGCCTAGCCGCCGGCATGGACATCATCGCCGACTGCCACGGCCTAACTCAGCGCGCGCTAATCGAGGCCGGCTGCCCCGACACCACCGCCACCCGCCTGCTCGCCCTCGCCGATACCTACTTCGGCCCGACCGCGTTTAGCCGCCTCCAGCGCGAATCCATCGCCGCCGCTCGCACCAATGGGCACAGCCTTACCGCGCTGCTGGCCATCGAGCGCTACGCCACTCGGCTGAGAAATAAGCGTCAGGCCTGGGCGCTGCGTCGGGAGTTGTGTGGGATGAAGGGGGATACCTCGGACGTCGAAAAGCGGGGGCGTAAACGCGTGCGCGAGATTAAAGGCCCGCCGCAGCGCACACCCGGTGTCAAGCTCTACCGCCGCGCCGAGGGCCCCTGGACTATGACGATTACCGGCAAATCCGCCGATATTGCGGATATGCATGCCGCGCTGGATAAAGATGCCCCGCTAGATTCGGTGCGCAAGATTTTCCAGGGCAAGACCGCCGCCTCCGGTGCGTCCGTGACCACCAATGTGGTGCTGCGCTTGGACGAGCTCGACCGCGTCGTCGACTGCGCGGGCGATGACGTGACACTGCAGCTCACCAATGGCGCCCGGATGACCGGCGCAGACCTCGTGCGCCGCGCATTTACCGAGCATGGCTATGTCACCCTCATCCATCCCGTTAAAGGCCCGGTGAATCTGTATCGCACGGAGCGGCTCGCCTCACCCAAGCAGCGCACCATGGCGGCCGCGGAAAATCCCACTTGTCCTTGGCCCCAGTGCAATTATCCCGCCGACGAATGCCAAGTCCACCACCTCACCGCCTGGCGCCACGGCGGCGAGACAAACCCCGAAAACCTCACCATCGCCTGCCCGTACCACAACGGCGTCAACGACGATGACCCCAACGCCCCGCCAGTTCGCGGCCGCCTGGCCCGGGTGAATGGCACCATTAGGTGGCTGCCGCCCTGGGCAGAAGGCGGCTAGAAACTCTCGCTAGAGACTACTGGGCCGCGCGGCGCTGGCGTGCGAATTCGGAAAGTACAGAACCGGCCGCGACGGAAGCATTGAGGGACTCGACCCAATCCGTCATAGGGATGGACATGATGACGTCGCAGTTTTCCCGCACGAGGCGAGAAATCCCCTTGCCCTCGGAACCGATGACGATGACCACGGGGTCCGTCGCGCCGTTATATGTATCCAGCGTGTGCTCGCCGCCGGCATCTAGGCCGACGACCTGGTAGCCGCTCTTTTGGAATTGCTGTACGGTGCGGGTGATATTCGTCGCGCGGGCGACCGGCAGGCGCGCCGCCGTGCCGGCCGAGGTACGCCACGCCACGGCAGTCACGGATGCGGAGCGGCGCTCTGGGATGATGACGCCGTCGCCACCAAAAGCTGCCACAGAGCGAATCACCGCGCCGAGGTTGCGCGGGTCGGTGATGTTATCCAAGATTACGAACATACCCGGACGCGCACTTTCGGCCGCACGGGAAATGAGCTCGTCGACATCGGCGTATTTATACGGCGGGATCTGCAGCCCAATGCCCTGGTGCATGCCGTTGCCGGTCATGCGGTCCATCTCGTGGCGCTGCACCTCGATGATGGGGATATTGCGGGTATTGCACATGGCCACGGCCTCAGACAGGCGCTTATCGTTGCGGGTACCGGCCACGATATAGAGCGTGGTGGCCGGAACCTTGGCATGCAGGCACTCGATGACTGGGTTGCGGCCCACGACCATCTCGGCGGTCTCCTTTTGGTGACGGCCGGAGTTGCGGCGGTCGCGCTCCAGCTTGGCCTTGTGCTTGGCGTGGTAAATGCGGTCCTCTGCCTTGGGCGTCGGGCCCTTGCCGGCCAAGCCCTTGCGGCGCTGGCCGCCGGAGCCCTTGGTTGCGCCCTTCTTATTGGTCTTGCGGATTCCCGCGCCACCGCGGCCGTGGGTACGTGCCATAGTTTATTGTCCTTTCGGAGTGCTTAACGCTGCGCCAGCGACCAGGTCGGGCCGTCTGGGGTATCGGTGATGGTGATGCCGGCGGCCGCGAGGCGGTCACGGACGGCGTCGGCAGTAGCGAAGTCCTTGTCCGCGCGCGCCTGGGTGCGCCGCTCCAGTTCAGCCTGCACCAGCGCATCCAACGCGGCATCCGCCCCGCTAGCTTGCGCTCCATCTTCCCACTCCAGCGGGTCAAAGCCAAGTACGTGTGCCATCGCCCGTACCTGGCCGGCCAGCGTGCGCGCCCCGGCCTCATCGCCGGCGGCAAGGGCCTTATTGCCAGCGCGAACGGTGGTGTGGATTTCCGCCAGAGCCTTGGGCACCGCGATGTCATCATTCATCGCGTCTTCAAAGCCCTGTGTCCACTCGCCTAGCTCCAGGTCATCGAAGTGAGCGAGGAAGTCCTCGATGCGGCGGTAGCCTGCGGCGGCCTCGGTCAGCGCAGCTTCGGAATACTCCAGCACGGAGCGGTAGTGCGCCGAGCCCAGGTAGTAGCGCAGCTCCACCGGACGCACCAGCTCGAGCATATTCGGAATAGAGAGCACGTTGCCCAGCGATTTCGACATCTTCTCGCCCGACATCGTCACCCAGTGGTTGTGCATCCAGTAGTTGGCAAACTTATCGCCGGCCGCGTGCGACTGAGCAATCTCGTTCTCGTGGTGCGGGAACTGCAGGTCCAGCCCGCCGCAGTGGATATCGAAATTGGAGCCCAGGTAATAGGTAGACATGGCCGAGCACTCCAGGTGCCAGCCCGGTCGGCCGTCGCCCCAGGGGGTGGGCCAGCTGGGTTCGCCCGGTTTCGCGGCCTTCCACAGGGCAAAGTCTTGGGCGCCGCGCTTGGCGGAATCTTCGCCCTCGCCCTGTTCCATTTCTTCTACCTTGTTGCCGGACAGCGAACCATAATCCGAGCCTTCGGCCTTGGTCCATGCGGCAACGTCAAAGTAGACGGAGCCTTCGGCGGGGTAGGCAAAGCCGGCGTCGATAAGCCGCTGCATATAGTCGACCATCTGGGTGACAAAGCCGGTCGCGCGCGGCTCTACCGAAGGCGGAAGCACGCCCAGGGTGTTATAGGCCTTGGTGAACTCGCGCTCATACGTGGATACCCACTCCCACCAGGGGCGATTATTCTCGGCCGCCTTGGTGAGGATCTTGTCATCGATATCGGTGACGTTGCGCACCAAGGCTACGTCATAGCCCTGGGCGAGCAGCCAGCGGCGCAGGATGTCGAAAGCGACGCCGGAGCGCAGGTGCCCGATGTGCGGCTGGGCCTGCGGGGTGGCGCCGCACAGATAAATCGAGGCATGGCCGGGGCGGATCGGCTCGAAATCGCGTTGGCTGCGGGTGGCTGTGTCATAAATGCGCAAAGTACTCACGCCACTTAGTCTAATTGACGCGTGCGCGGGGTTAGTGCGGTGGGCTAGGCGCGCCAGACGACGGCCGTAGCAACCGCCGCACGCCCCTCCTTACGGCCGGTGAACCCCAGGTGGTCCGTCGTGGTAGCAGATACGGACACGGGGGCACCGAGGATTTCGCTCAGCACGGCCTCGGCCTCTTCGCGGCGCGGACCCATCTTGGGGGTCTGGCCGATGAGCTGGGCGGCGGCGTTGCCGATGATAAAGCCCTCAGATTCGAGGAGCTGGCGGCATTCGCGCAGCAACTTCGCGCCGGAAACGCCATCGTATTCGGGGCGGCCGACGCCCACGAAGGAGCCGAGGTCACCGAGGTGGGAGGCGGATAAAAGGGCGTCGACAAGCGCGTGCGCTACAACATCCCCATCGGAGTGGCCCTCGCACCCGTCAACGCCTTCGAAGAGCAGGCCGGCGATCCAGCAATCCTTGCCGGCCTCGATTTGGTGGGCGTCGGTGGCAATTCCAACGCGCGGGATAATCGGATTA
Source organism: Corynebacterium sp. KPL4072 (assembly GCF_037908395.1). Classification (NCBI taxonomy): domain Bacteria; kingdom Bacillati; phylum Actinomycetota; class Actinomycetes; order Mycobacteriales; family Corynebacteriaceae; genus Corynebacterium; species Corynebacterium sp. KPL4072. The sequence goes on along the minus strand of NZ_JBBMGE010000007.1, from coordinate 91,405 downwards.
GTCATGGGTCTCCTCGGTCAGGGCGTGGGCCAGGGTGAGATCGATGGGCGTGGTGATCTTGAAAGCCAGGGTATCGCCCGGCACGGTTGCCACGCGCTCGCCGTGCCATTCCATGAGGCTGGCGTCATCCGTGGCGGTAAATTCGGGCTGCTGGGCCCAATAATCGAGGTTGGCCTGGCGCAGCGCGGACAGGCGGAAGGCCTGCGGGGTTTGCACTGCGCGCAGGCGGGAGCGATCGGGGGTGCTCAACACGGCCTCATCCGCGACTTCCTTGATGGTATCGGCCACCGGAACCACCGGCACGGCCGCGGGAGCGCCTTCCAGCACCCGCTTGGCGACGCCCCGCACCATCGCCGGCGGCGTCAACGCACGGGCCGCATCGTGGATGAGCACCACGGCATCCTCGTCCGGGATTGCTTGCAGGCCGGCCCACACGGAATCGGCGCGCTCGCTGCCACCGTGAACGAGGCGAATCGGGGCGGCGCTTGCAGCGTCAGTAGCACCAACGGCGTCGATGCGGCCGATAATACGCGCGGCCTCAGCCTCCATGTCCGGGCTGACCAGGACGATAATTTCATCGACTACCCCGGAGGCCAGCAATGCTCGCACGGAGCGTTCCAAGAGGGTGCGGCCGCGCAGCTCGACATAAGCTTTGGGCACCTCGGCGCCGAGGCGAGTTCCCTGGCCTGCGGCCGCGATGAGCGCGATGACGCGCGGTTTAGTCTTCGTCGTCGAAGGAGAGGTCATCGAGATCGATGTCGTTGTCGATATCGGTGGTGATGGACTTATCATCTACCAATCCGGCGGCGCGGTGGCGCTCGATGGTGGCATCGATTTCTTCCATCATGGTGTCGGCCTTCTTCTCATCGACCGGCTTGGCCAGTGCGAGCTCACCTACCAGGATGGTGCGGGCCTTGCCAAGCATGCGCTTCTCGCCGGCCGAAAGGCCGCGATCCTGGTCACGGCGCCACAGGTCACGCACGACCTCGGCGACCTTATTAATATCGCCGGAAGCCAGGCGCTCCTGGTTAGCCTTATAACGGCGGGACCAGTTGCCGGCCTCTTCGACGTCCTCGTCACGCAGCACGGAAAAGACCTTTTCTAGGCCTTCCTTGCCCACGACGTCGCGCACGCCGACGTTATCGGCGTTCTTGATGGGCACGCGGACGACCAGGTCGGACTGGTTGATGTGCAGCACCAGGTATTCGAGCGTCTCGCCGCCCATTTCGCGGGTCTCGATATCCTCGATGACGGCCGCACCGTGGTGCGGGTAGACGACGACCTCGCCGACCTTATACTCCATTGCCACTCCTTGTGTTCCCGATTTATCCCGGTTGACTAAGGCCGCTATTTTATCACGCACGGTCACCCCGACTGCGGATACCCCCGTATACCCCCACGGTCTACCCGCCCGATTTGGGACAACTGTGTACTTTATTGCGAAAGGGACTAGGCTAAAGCGTTGACAAGCCCTGTGATCGCAATTGATGGAGGATGCTCAACGTGCAGTCCCTGAAGTCCGCCGCCCGCCGCGGTGCCATTATTTCCGTTACCGCCGTCTCCGCTCTGGCGTTGGCTTCTTGCTCGGCGGGTCATGTCACCCAGACCGCTGAAAAAGTGGCTGCGGTCGATGGCGCTTCTGCAAGCACGGAAGATAATAAGGCTGCAGTTCGCGATGTCACCATCCTGGTAGAGCCGGACGGCACTGCTGCACTGAAGTTCAGCGCCATTAACCAGGGCTACGACACCGATGTCATTTCCTTGGAGTCCGTGAAGGTCGATGGCCAGCGCGTTGAGATGAAGCAGCCACAGCCGCTGCACCGCGATGAGTCCATCATCGCTGATTCTCAGAAGAACCTGGAAGCTAACCCCCAGCAGGATTCCGAAACCGTCCAGTACATCGCCACCAAGTTGAAGAATGATGACTTCGGCTACGCCGGTGACCGCCCGGTTACCTTCGAGTTCTCCAATGGCTCCATCGACGTAAACGCCACCATCGCTGCCACCCAGATGCAGTCCGGCGAGTTCGACCGCGACGTCGAGTCCTCCGAGGGCTACTCCTCCGAGGCTCCGGAGAACTAAGCCATACCACTTTCCTGCCCCGCTCCGAGCCCGCTTCGGGCTGGGAGCGTCTGTGTGTTTTAGGCTAGAAGCCATGGCCAAGAAAACCCGCCCCATCCATACCTGTTCCGAATGCGGCTACGTCTCGCCCAAATGGCTCGGGCGATGCCCGGACTGCGGTGCGTGGGGCACGTTGGAGGAAAAGGCGCCCGTGGTGGCGGGGACGGGGGCGTCGGCAAGCAAGGGCGTAGCCCCGTCGAGTCCGGCACAGCCGATTACCAAGATTGGGGCGCAGGCAACAAAGACGGTGCGCACCGGTATCGGCGAGTTGGATCGCGTGCTGGGAAGCGGCATCGTGCCGGGCTCGGTGGTGCTTATGGCCGGCGAGCCCGGCGTGGGCAAATCCACGCTACTGCTGGAAGTAGCCTCGCGGTGGGCACAGCTCGGCCGCACCGTGCTCTACGCGACGGCCGAGGAATCCGCCGGCCAGGTCCGCTCCCGCGCCGAGCGCACCGGCGCCTTGCAGGAAACTTTGTATTTGGCGGCCGAGTCCAACTTGGATGGGGTCTTCGGGCACGTCGATAAGCTGCAGCCTAGCCTCATCATCGTCGATTCGGTACAGACCATGCATGCCGTAGGTGTGGAGGGTGTATCCGGTGGCGTGGCACAATCGCGCGCGGTAACGGCCGCGCTGACGTCATTGGCGAAATCCACGGGCATTCCGGTGCTACTGGTCGGCCACGTCACGAAGGACGGCAACGTGGCCGGGCCACGCGTGCTGGAGCACCTTGTCGACGTCGTCTTAAACTTCGAGGGCGACCGCCAATCCAGCCTGCGCATGCTGCGCGGCATCAAAAATCGCTTTGGTGCCACCGACGAGGTGGGCTGCTTCGAGCAGACCTCCGGCGGCATTCGGGAGGTAGCGGATCCCTCCGGGCTATTCCTCTCGCACCGCGGTGCTACGCCGGATGGCTCGGCCGTGACGGTCGCGATGGACGGGGTGCGGCCGATTCTGGCGGAGGTGCAGGCGCTGACGGTGGACCGGTGGCGAAAAACCCGCGGCGGGTGGTTACCGGGTTAGATTCCAACCGCGTGCCGATGGTGCTCGCGGTGCTCCAGGCCCGCGCCGGCCAGCGCACCAATGATAAAGATGCCTACGTCGCCACGGTCGGCGGCATGCGCATTACGGAAACCGCGACGGATTTGGCGGTGGCGTTGGCGACGTGGTCCTCGTTGCACGAGCAACCGCTGCCGGCCAAGACGGTTGTCATTGGCGAGGTGGGCCTGGCCGGCGAGTTGCGTCCAGTGCCCAATGTGGAGCGGCGCTTAATGGAGGCCGCGCGGCTGGGTTATAAGAACGCGATTGTCCCACGCGGGGAAATCGAGCCAGTAGACGGCATTCGCGTCCACCAAGCTGGGACGCTAGGGCAGGCCATCGCTGCGGTGGCGGGCTAGCGCCTAGCGCAGCGTGAAGTCCTGCGGCGGGGAGGAGTTATCGCCGATGATGGTGTGGGCGAAGTAGGCGCCTGGTTCAGCCGTTGGGCGATTGGTGCATTCGCCCGGCTTGGAGGCTTGGCGGGACCATTCGGCCTCGAATTTTACGTCCTTGCCGGCCGGGAAAGTCTGCGAGCCGGTCTGCACGGAAGCATAGCAATCCGTATCGGACCACACGCGCTCGTTATCGGCCATCTTGTAGACCTCGAAGCGCAGCAGGTTCTTGTCTAGGTCGATCTTGCAATCTGCGGCCGTGGGGTTGGTGACTGTCATGAAGAACTTCGGCAGTTCACCCTCCGGCACAGAGTAGTTCAACATGGAAGTGCGCACCTGGAGGTCTGCCAGGTCACAGGTTTTCTTTGCTGCCTCGGAGCTCGCGGCCGCGGAGCTGGAGGGCTCGCTTTCGGCAAACTCGCTTTCCGACGCCCCCTCGGCCGACGTCTCCGCGGAGGTTGCGGAGGTTTCTGGGGCAGCAGAAGATGAGGTCTGCTCCGGCGTAGGCGCGGGTGCGGCGGTATCGGCCGGCTCATCGCTGCTGCCCCCGAAAGCAGCCACAGCCGCCCAGATCAGCACCACGACCAGCACGAGTACGATGATGAGCGCCGCTACTCGTCGGCGCTTGTAAATCTCTTCTGGTAGGGGCTTTTTCTGCGTCACGCTGTCAATTTTAAGCGGTGGGCACGGGCCGGTGCGCTAAGCCCGCGCCGCGTGTCAGGCGGGCTAGTCCACCCCGAAGGTCTGCAGGGTTTCCACGCTGGAATCTTCCAGCAGGTAGCGCGCGCCGATAACGCCCAGGGCACCCTCGTCGAGCAGACGGCGGACGTTGGGCACGCTGGCCACCAGCTGGGCGACGGTCTGGCGGGTGTGCTCCCGCTCGACGTCGTCAGTCGTGGCATTTGGGCCCGCCACCAGTGCGGAGGCGGCAACCTTCTCGATGATGGGGCGCTGCAGGCCGGTGGGCAGCTCGCCGCCGGATACGAAACCGGTAGCCGCGCCCACCGCGCCGCAAGATTGATGGCCGAGGACTACCAGCAGGTTGGGTTTGAGGGCAGCAAGGGCGTAGTCGAGGGAGGCTAGGACGGCGTCGTCAAGAATGTGGCCGGCAGTGCGGATGACAAAGGCATCGCCGAAGCCGATATTGAAGACGTGCTCGATAGGGGCGCGGGAGTCGGAACAGGAAATAACCACCACGCGAGGGTCCTGGCCGTGAGTTAGGCCCTCGCGGTTATAAATCTCGCGCACGTCGACGGTCTCGCCGTCCAATACGCGCTGATTTCCCGCCTTGAGGGCCTCCCATACGGCCTGCGGTTCGTGGGCAATATTACGTAAAGGCATAGGCCATATTCTAATGCCCTAGACTATCTCCCACGATGGATTCGCAAGCTCTTCTTTCCTGGTTCGATGCCAATGAACGAGACCTGCCCTGGCGCCGGCCTGGCACAAGCGCGTGGGGTGTGCTGCTCAGTGAGGTCATGAGCCAGCAGACCCCGGTCGCGCGCGTGGCTCCGGTGTGGGAGGACTGGATGCGGCGCTGGCCCACCCCGGCAGATTTTGCCCAGGCTACTCGAGCGGAGGTCTTGCGCGCCTGGGGCAAGCTGGGCTACCCGCGGCGCGCGCTGCGCCTGTGGGAATGTGCCGCGGCCATCGGCGAAGGCGAGGTACCGGCGGACGTCGATGAATTGCTGCGCCTGCCTGGCATTGGGGATTACACCGCGCGCGCCGTGGCCTGTTTTCATTTCAGGCTAAACGTACCGGTGGTCGATACCAATGTGCGGCGGGTGTATACCCGCGCAGAAGAGGGCCGATTCCTTGCTCCGCAGCCATCGAAGCGGGAGTTGGCGGCCGTCGCAGAGCTTTTGCCGGCCGAGAATGGGCCGCGTTTTTCGGCCGCGCTCATGGAATTGGGAGCGCTGGTGTGCACGGCAAAGAATCCTTCCTGCGAGCAGTGCCCGCTGCGCGCGAGCTGTGCGTGGCAGCTCGCTGGCCGGCCGCAGCCCAGTGCAGAGGAGCAGGCACAGGCGAAAAAGCGCGTGCAGAAATTCGTCGGCACGGACCGACAGGTGCGCGGCAAGATTCTGGACGTGCTGCGCGCGGCGGAGCGGCCGGTACCACAGTCCGAGATTGACGTGGTCTGGCCCGATGCGGCACAGCGCTCCCGGGCGTTGGCTTCGCTGCTTGCCGACGGCCTCGCCGAGCAAAACGGCGCTGGCCTGTTCCACCTCCCTATTTAGGGGGTTAATAATGGCCAGCTATAATCGCAGGTCGCGATCCAGGGCGTGTGATCTGGTTAACGCCAGCGGCCACGGAAATTGAATCCGCCCGGCAGGTTCACCCACATGCCGCCGCGGGAATTAAAGGTGACCGGCCCTACCTTGGTAGACATCGACGCGCCGGATCCAGAGACGTTGATCCAGCTATTCTTGCCGGTCTTTTTTCTTGAACGATACTGAAGTCCCATAAGCATTTATTTTAGCAATTCCACTTCCACCGTTCCTACTGCGCAGTAGGTTTTGGATATGGAAAAGATTTGTATGAGACTCCTCACAGTTTGTTCACTAATCCTCGGGTCGCTCTTTCTGCCGCCAGCTGCAAACGCGGCGGTGACTTCAGCTCACCCGGCGCCGCACCTGGCAGAATCGGCGGGCCAGGCGCAGGTGTTTACATATGACACCACCACCGATGCCGGCAAGCCGGTGCAAGCCTCGGCTACCTTGTACGAGCCCACTGCACCGTGGCGTGGCAAGGGCGAGCGCCCGACCATCGTCTTCGGACCAAGCACGCGTGGGCAGGGCGACCAATGCGCGCCGTCGCGCGCGGGCATGCAGCTGGGGTCGGTGGGCCTGAGCAAAGTGGGCTCTCCCACCATTAATGCCAGCTACGAGTACTCATTTTATATGATGGCCCTGCGCCACGGGGCACGCGTTATCGTTGCCGACCTTATTGGGTTGGGCATGCCAGGACACCACACGTATGTAAACCACATTGAAGAAGCACACGCGCTTCTCGACGCCGCCCGCTCCGGCCTAGAACTCGCGCACGCCCCGAAGGACGCCCCTATTGGCTTTGCGGGCTATTCGCAGGGCGGCGGCGCCTCGCTCTCCGCAGCCGAGTATGCCGAACGCTACGCTCCTGACCTCAACGTAGCCGGCACATACGCTGGCGCGCCGCCAACGGACCTGCCGGAGACTATGCGCAGCATTGACGGTTCAGCTATCGCCCACGTGCTGGGCTATGCCATTAATGGCTTTTCTGAGCGTAGCCCAGAATTCCGCGATGCAGTGTTGGCGGAACTCAACCCACGAGGCATTGACTTCTTACGTTCCGCGGCCACCAGCTGCACGGGCGATTCTGTTCTCATGTGGGGCTTTACAAATACCCGAATGCTTACCCGCACCGGGGAATCCTTGTCCGAGATTGTGGAACGCAAACCTGTCGTTAAGGAAACTTTAGAGCGCCAAAACCTGGGCAAAGCGGTGCCAAATGCACCGGTAATGATGGCTAGCTCACCTAGTGATGATTTAATCTCTCATGACCAGGTACGCAGGACTGCTGGAGCGTACTGCTCTATGGGCGGAACCATCGATTTCGTAGCCGCACCCGGCACCGCAACGATTCCACGCACTGGAATCGACCACGCCGTGCCCTTGTACCTAGAGATGCCGGTCGGGTTGCAGTATCTCTTTGACCGCTTTGAGGGCAAACCGGCACCCACTAACTGCACAGCATAAATAGATTCCTGGGCGCAAATAAAGCCGCCCAGTTCTCGCAGGGAAAGCGAGGGCTGGGCGGCTTTAAGGCGCTATAGCGCCACTACATCGGCTGGCCGGCGCCTGCTGGCGGCGGGTTATGGCCATCGTCATCGGAGTCGGAACCGGAGCCGGACTCTAGGTCGGTTCCGGCGGCGGTGGAGCCGCCATCGCCCGGAACGTCCGGGGTGATGGTGTCGGGCTCGCCGGCATCGGTGGAGTCGGCGTCGTTTTCGCGCACCTCGGCGTCGTCAAGCTGCGGCTCCTCGGTGTCCTCCGGCAGAGGCTTCGGGCGTGGGCTGAAGGTGAACTTCGCGCCAGTGTTGTCCTTGGACTCGCCGTCCCAGCCCTCGACGTCGACGGTGATGATCTCACCGGCGCCGATTTCGCCGAAGAGGATCTTCTCGGAGAGCTGATCCTCAATCTCGCGCTGGATGGTGCGGCGCAGCGGACGAGCACCCAATACTGGGTCGAAGCCTCGCTTAGCCAGCAGGTCCTTGGCCTTCTGCGTGAGCTCGATGCCCATATCGCGCTCCTCCAGCTGCTTGGCCACGCGGCCGATGAGCAGCTCGACCATTTCCACAATCTGCTCCTGAGTGAGCTGGTGGAAAACAACGATGTCATCGATACGGTTCAAGAACTCCGGGCGGAAGTGCTTCTTCAGCTCGTCGTTGACCTTCTGCTTCATCCGATCGTACTGAGCATCCGCATCATTTTCGGAAGAGCCAGTAAAGCCCAAGCCCACCGGCTTCGAGATGTCCTGGGTACCCAAGTTCGACGTGAAGATGAGAACGGTGTTCTTGAAGTCAACAACGCGACCCTGGCCGTCGGTAAGCCGGCCATCCTCTAGCACCTGCAACAAGGTGTTGTAGATCTCCTTGTGGGCCTTCTCAATCTCATCAAAAAGCACGACGGAGAATGGCTTGCGGCGAACCTTCTCGGTAAGCTGGCCGCCCTCTTCGTAGCCGACGTATCCCGGAGGGGCACCGAAGAGACGAGAAGCGGTGAAGCGGTCGTGGAATTCGCCCATATCGATCTGGATGAGGTCATCATCCGAACCGAAGAGGAAGTTAGCCAGGGACTTCGACAGCTCGGTCTTACCCACACCGGACGGGCCGGCGAAGATGAAGGAGCCGGATGGACGGCGCGGGTCCTTGAGGCCTGCACGCGTGCGACGGATGGCGCGGGAGACGGACTTGACCGCCTCGTCCTGGCCAATGATGCGCTTGTGCAGCTCTTCTTCCATGTTGAGCAGACGGTTGGATTCCTTCTCCGTCAGCTTCAGGACAGGGATGCCGGTCCAGTGCGCCAGCACCTCTGCGATCTGGTCCTCGCCAACCTCGGCGATTTCCTCGAGGTCACCGGAACGCCACTGCTTTTCCTTCTCAGCGCGCTCCTCGCCCAGCTTGCGCTCCTTATCGCGCAGGCCAGCTGCCTTTTCGAAGTCTTGGGCATCGATGGCCGCTTCCTTTTCTTTGCGGACCTCCGCGATGCGGTCATCGACCTCGCGTAGGCCCTTTGGCGCGGTCATGCGCTTGATGCGCATACGCGCACCAGCCTCATCGAGAAGGTCGACGGCCTTATCCGGCAAGAAGCGGTCATTGATGTAGCGATCCGAGAGGGAAGCTGCAGCGTGCAGCGCCTCATCGGTATAAGACACGCGGTGGTGAGCCTCGTACTTATCGCGCAGGCCCTTCAGAATCAAGAAGGTGTCATCCAGGGAAGGCTCGTCTACCTTAACCGGCTGGAAACGACGCTCGAGGGCGGCGTCCTTTTCGATGTGTTTGCGGTACTCATCCAAGGTGGTAGCACCGATGGTCTGCAGCTCGCCACGGGCCAGCTTTGGCTTGAGCAAGGAAGCTGCATCGATAGCACCTTCAGCAGCACCAGCACCGACCAAGGTGTGGATCTCATCGATAAACAAGATGATATCGCCGCGCTGGTTAATCTCCTTGAGGACCTTCTTCAGGCGTTCCTCGAAGTCACCGCGGTAACGAGAGCCGGCCACCAGGGAGCCTAGGTCAAGCGAGTAGAGCTGCTTGTCCTTGAGGGTTTCCGGGACCTTGCCGTTGACGATGTCGAGCGCCAAGCCCTCGACCACGGCGGTCTTACCAACGCCCGGCTCACCGATGAGGACCGGATTATTCTTTGTGCGGCGAGAGAGCACTTGCATGATGCGCTCTACCTCGGACTCGCGGCCAACGACAGGATCAAGCTTGCCGTCCTTGGCAGCCTGGGTGAGGTTGCGGCCGAATTGATCAAGCACCAGGGAATTGGAACGCTCACCGGAACCACCGGAGCCGCCACGAGCGCCGGCGCCAGCACCTGCACCGACTGGACCGGAGCCTTGACCATTGGAGGAGCCGCCCTCCTGCTGTCCACCTTCGTAGCCGGACAGCAACTGGATAACCTGCTGGCGCACGCGTGGCAGGTCGGCGCCGAGCTTGGTCAGCACCTGCGCGGCGACGCCATCGCCCTCGCGAATGAGACCCAGCAGCAAGAACTCAGTACCGATGTACTTGTGTCCCATCTGCAGGCCCTCACGCAGGGAGAGCTCAAGAACCTTCTTGGCACGTGGAGTAAAGGGGATGTGGCCGGTGTGTGGCTGGCTACCCTGGCCGATGATTTCCTCGACCTCACGGCGGACATCCTCCAGGGAAATACCCATGGATTCCAGTGCCTTGGCAGCGACGCCTTCGCCTTCATGGATAAGGCCGAGCAAGATGTGCTCGGTGCCGATGTAATTGTGGTTAAGCATGCGTGCTTCTTCCTGCGCCAAAACGATGACGCGGCGAGCACGATCGGTAAACCTCTCGAACATGATTCCCCTATACTTTCGCTTCTAATGTGTCACCCACTCTAACGCGGCAATCCGCCGATCATTTCCGGTTTTACTCCCAGATGCCCGCAATACCGCGATAATTCCCCATCTTCGCAGCTCACACGGGTGTACGCCGGTAGCGAACAGGGGCACGGGCATGTAATCTGGAATCGTTTTATTGTTCCCCGCCCCTCTTCCGCACTGTTTAAGGAAATCTCCACCGTGCCGCAACTTCCTGAGTTCTTCGCCACCCAACACAACCTGCACGAATTGGCAGTAGTGGATGAAGCTCCTTCCTCCACGCTCTTCGCCGTGGAAGACGGGGCCACGCATCAGCCGTTGAGCGTGGAGATTTTCGCCCCAGGAATCACCGGCATGGTGGAAAAGTCCACCGCGTTACATGGATTGCATCACCCGGCTATCGCACCGCTGGTAGGCACGGGCACTACCGCAGACGGGCAAGAGTTTATTGTACGCGAGGGGTTTGTCGGCACCCAGCTTTCGCAAATACCCAATAATCTCAGCCGCACGGACGCGGCGGAGATCTTTGGCCCCCTGGCCGGTGCGGTGGACTTTTTGATCTCTCGCAAGCAGGCAGACTTTGCGGTCCATGGGCTGAGGGAGGCCCGGGTGGGCGTCGACAAGCAACGGCAGATTTCGGTACTGGCCGCGGCCGGCCCGTCTCCCGAGGAGCACGGCGAAGCGGTAGAGGCATTCGAGCAACTCGTCGCGCGCAAGTGCCCGGACTATAAGGCCACCGGCACGGCGGATAGCGCCAAGGATGTGGTGGCGCATCTGCGCCCGCAGGGAGAGTTCGATACCGCGCAGATCCCGCGCGTGCAAGCCCCCGAACCGCGCCCCCAGCAGCAATTCGCCCCGCCGCAGCCACAGCCACAGCCACAGCCGCAGCCGCAGCAGCAGGCGATGGCCCAGCCCATGGGGCAGCAACCCATGGGGCAACAGCCCATGGCGCCAGCGCCGCAGAAGAAGGGCAAGGGCGGTCTCATTGCGTTGATTAGCGTGTTGGCGGTGGCCGCGATTGCTGCCGCGGCGGCGCTGTGGTTCTTCTTGTCCTACCCCAGCTGGAATGACAAAGAACAAAACCTGGCGGATGCGTACCCGAACCTGGTGAGCTCCCGTAGTGGCCAGGAGGGCTTCGATGGGGCAAAGTGTTCCTCGCGTGAGCCGGAGTCTGGCCAGGAGGCCAAGATTTCCTGCGTGGGCGATGGGTTTAGCTATATCGTGACCTACTACCCCAGCATAGAAGAGCGCGATGCCATGCTTCCCGACGCCGAGCCGGTGGAGCTTTCCAATGACCAGTGCACCATCCAAAGCTATGAGACCACCGCGGATGTTCCTACTTACGTCATGGCCGTTGAAGGCACCCAATCCGCGTTCCTCGTGTGGGGCGATAAGGCTGAAAACGAGCGGCTGAACCTGCCGCTGTGCGCCTCTTAAATCGCACTCTCAGAGTTTCCGGCCCGCCGCGCATAGCGTGTGCGGGCCTTATGCCTGTCCTAGTGGCTACTCCGTCGACGGCACGCGCTTGAGGAAGGGGGCCAGCACAATAACCACCAGCGAGAGCACGCCTGCAAAAAGGAATGCCCAGTGCGCACCGTGAGCGGTGGCAGCAGCATCATTCATGCCTTGTGCCAGGCCAGCCTTGGTGCCACGGCTAAGGAACGTCATCAAAAAGGCAGTGCCGGCCGCGCCCGCCAGCTGCTGCAAAGTATTAAGGATGGCGGAGCCGTGTGAGTAGAGCTCATCCGGCAGGGAGGCCAGGGACGTCGTCATCAGTGGCGTCATCATGAGCGCAATGCCGAGGGCGAATAGGACGTGCATAGCAATGACCATCCACACAGCGCTGTCCTCAGTGAGCAGGGTCATCAGCCACGTACCCGCGGCAAGGAGAAGGGCACCTGGAATCATCAGCGGACGGGGCCCGTGGACATCATAGAGGCGGCCTACCATCGGGGAGATGCCGCCTTGCAGCAAGCCGCCGGGCATGACGACGAGCCCGGTGACCAGGGAACTTACCGCCAAAGAGGTCTGCAGGTAGATGGGCAGGACATTGACCACGCCAAGCAATAGCCCGAACATCAAAAGCATGCCGAGTACCGCCACGGTGAAGTTCGGAACCTTAAATGGTCGCATATCCAGCAGGGCGCGATCGTCTTTAGCCAGGCGCACTTGCCGGAGGGTAAAAAGCGCCAAGGCCACAAGTCCTATGGCGAGGACGAGGATGTCTATGAGGCCTTCGCCCTCCAGAATATTTTCTAGGGACGATACGGCATATACCAACCCGCCAAAGGCAAGGACGGACAAAATAACTGAGGGGAAATCCAGCGGGGTATCGCGTTTATCGCCCACGTTGACTAGGCGGAGGTAGCCGGCGACGCCGATGAGGCCGAGCAGCGGAACCATGGTCCAGAAGATGACGTGCCAGGTGAACATGCTAAGAACCAGACCGCCCACCGTAGGTCCGAGCGCTGGGGCCACGGAAATGACCACGGAGATAATGCCCATGACGCTGCCGCGACGCTGCGGCGGGACGAGGGTCATCGCCACCGTCATCAAGGTGGGGATCATCAACGCAGTACCCGCCGCTTGGAAAACGCGCCCCACCAGCAAGATGCCGAAGGCTGGGGCGAGTGCCGCAAAGACTGTACCGGCAAGGAATACACCCGCGGAGGCGAGAAAGATCTGGCGGGTGGTGAATTTATCCATGAGAAAGCCGGTGGTCGGGATGACCACGCCCATGGTGAGCAGGAAACCGGTAAGCAACCACTGGGCGGAGGTAGCCGGGATGTCAAAGTCCGCCATGATGGCAGGCAATGCCACCGAAAGGGCGGTCTCGTTCAGGATCATCACCATCGCACCAAGGACGAGGATGGTGAGGTTGATTTTTACCTCTGCGGAAATGTGCGGATCTGGTTTCTGAGACACCCAGATAGGATACTGAGGCCGCCGATATGGGGAAAGCCGGGGAGTATAATTTTAATGTCTTCCTCCGCGCGGTCAGACCGCGCCACCCGAATATATAGAGAGGCCATCCCAGTGCGTTTTCTCCAGGATTCCCGCCCGCCGTACGAATTGACCTATTCCGATGTGTTCATGGTGCCCAGCCACTCCGAGGTGGGCTCGCGCCAGTCGGTGGATCTCACCACTGAGGACGGCACTGGCAATACCATCCCGCTCATCGTGGCCAATATGACCGCCGTGGCCGGTCGCCGCATGGCCGAGACCATCGCGCGCCGCGGCGGGCTCACTATCCTGCCACAGGACCTATCCCTGGATGCGGCCGCAGAGACCATCGCCTCCGTGAAAGCGGCTGACTTGGTCTATGACACCCCCATTATCGTGAAGCCGCACCATACCGTGGGCTATACCAGCAACCTTTTGCACAAGCGCGCTCATGGCGCGGCCATCGTGGTCGACGGGGACATGCCCATCGGCATTATCACACCGAAGGATCTGCGCGGGCAGGATAATTTCACCGCCGTCGGCCAATTGATGACCACGGATCTGGTAACGCTGCCGGTGGGCATTGACCCACAGGAGGCCTTCACCAAGCTGCGCAAAACCTCGCGGAAGTTGGCACCGGTGGTCAACCCGGATGGCACCCTGGCCGGAATCCTCACCAGGAAGGGGGCGGTGAGGGCGAAGATGTATAAGCCGGGCGTCGACAAGCAGGGCCGGTTACACATTGGTGCGGCCGTGGGCATCAACGGCGATGTGGAAGGCCGCGCCCGTGCCCTAGCGCAGGCGGGAGCCGACGTCCTAGTCATTGATACCGCACACGGGCACCAAGACAGCATGCTCAGCGCGCTGCGCAAGGTAAAAGCGCTGGACTTGGGGCTTCCCATTGCTGCCGGCAATATCGTCACAGCGGAGGGCGTGCGCGAACTGGTGGCCGCCGGCGCGGACATCATCAAGGTCGGCGTGGGCCCAGGCGCGATGTGCACCACCCGCATGCAAACGGGTGTGGGCCGCCCGCAATTCTCGGCCGTCCTGGAGTGCGCTGCGGCAGCCCGCGAGGTTGGCGCCCACGTCTGGGCCGATGGCGGCGTGCGCGACCCGCGCGATGTCGCTCTTGCTCTGGCCGCCGGTGCCTCCAATGTCATGATCGGCTCCTGGTTCGCCGGAACCTTTGAATCCCCAGGTGACCTGCACAAGGACGCCGATGGCGCCTTCTACAAGGAATCCTTTGGCATGGCTTCGCGCCGGGCAGTGCGCGGCCGCAACTCCGATACGGAGGCCTTCGAGCGCGCCCGCCGCGAGATGTTTGAAGAGGGGATTTCTACCTCTCGTATCTACCTCGACCCCGAGCACGGCGGCGTGGAGCATCTAGTGGACCGAATCATTTCTGGCGTCCGTTCCTCGTGCACTTACGCCGGCGCCAATTCCTTGGCTAGCTTCCACGAACGCGCCACTGTGGGCGTGCAGTCCGCCGCCGGGTTCGCGGAGGGGCAGCCGCGCGCCACGAACCGTTAATAGGCTGCATGCTACGTTGACAGATATGCTAACTCGCTATGACCAAGCGGCCTCCCGCGCGGCCGCACAGGTTATGGGGCGCTACTCCACCAGCTTCTCGCTGGCCACGCGGCTCTTGCGCGGGCGGGTGCGCGCCGATATCCGCCACTTATACGCGGTGGTGCGCATTGCCGATGAGCTTGTCGACGGCGCCGCTGCCCAAGCCTACACCGACCCCGCCGCCGCGCTGGACGCCTACGAGCAGACCATCTTGGCCGCACCGCAACGGCGACTGCACACCGACCCGATAGTGCACGCTTATGCCATCACTGCTCGCCGCTGCGGCTTCCACCGCGAGTACCTTGCTGCCTTCTTTCACTCCATGCGCGCGGATCTTAAACAACGCGAGTATTCTTCGGCCGAGCTGCAAGACTATATCTACGGCTCGGCGGAAGTCATTGGGCTTTTGTGCCTACAGATTTTCCTAGCCGAGGAAAGCGTTTCACCCGCCGACCGCACTGCCATGGAACGCGGCGCCCGCGCGCTAGGTTCGGCATTCCAGAAGATAAACTTCCTGCGTGATTTGGGCGAGGATAGCTCTACTTTGGGGCGCACCTATTTTCAGCAGGCCCCATCCGGCCGGATTGATGAGGCCACCAAGTCCGCGCTCATCGCAGAGATCCGCCAGGAGCTTGCTACCGCCGCGCTCACCATCGACTTGCTACCTGCCTCCGCACGGGTTGGTGTGAGCGCGGCGGCGGATATCTTTGCCGAGCTGACCAATCGCCTCGCCGCAACCCCTGCTACGGACCTCGCCACCACGCGCGTATCCGTGCCCAACCACACCAAGGCTTGGTTAGCGGCCCGCGCAGTGCGCCGCCGCGGCCACAGCAAGCACGCCCCACACCCAGCCGAAGATTAAGGAGAACGTCATGCACGCCGTCGTCATCGGAGCCGGCATCGCTGGACTCGCCACCGCCGCCTTGCTCGGCCGCGAAGGATACGAGGTCACCGTGGTGGACTCGCTGGATGAGGTGGGAGGCCGCGCCGGCAGCTTTGCAGAAGACGGCTTTCGCTGGGATACGGGCCCGTCCTGGTATCTCATGCCCGAGGCTTTCGATCATTTCTTTGCGCTCTGCGGCACCTCTACCGAGGCGGAGCTAGATCTGGTGGACCTCTCCCCCGCCTACCGTGTTTTTCATGGGGATGCGCCCGTAGACGTGCACTCCGGTATCGAGGAAGTCACCGCGCTGTTCGAGTCCTTGGAACCCGGCGCGGGAGACAAGGTCCGGCAGTACTTGGCGCAGGCCAGCGATACCTATGACATGGCGCTCGAGCACTTCCTCTACACCACCTTCTCCGCGCCGCTCAATTTGGTGCACCGCGATATTCGCACCCGGCTTTCTCGCCTCGTGGCGCTGCTTGCGGCAAACCTGCAGCAGCACGTGGGCCGTAACTTCGCTGATGCCCGCCTGCGCCAGATTCTGAGTTATCCGGCGGTCTTTTTATCCTCCGAGCCGGCCGCCGCCCCAGCCCTATATTCCCTGATGAGCCACACCGACCTGGTGGAGGGGGTGCGCTACCCACAAGGTGGTTTCGCCGCCGTGGTCCAGGCCGTCTACCGACAAGCGAAGAAGTTTGGCGCCACCTTCCGTTTGGGCGAGGAGGTTACCTCCATCAAGGTATCTAATCGGCAGGTAACGGGCGTGCGCACGAACAAGGGCGCCATCCACGCCGATATCGTGGTCTCCGCAGCGGACTTGCACCACACCGAGACCCAGCTTTTGCCGCCGCAGCTGCGCACCTACCCGGAGCGTTACTGGGGCCGGCGCAATCCGGGCCTGGGTACCGTGCTCATCTTGGCCGGGGTGAAGGGCAAGCTGCCCGAGCTGGCACACCATACGTTGCTCTTTAGCAAGGACTGGGATCCGGATTTCCGCGCCGTCTATTCCGGCCCAGAGCCCTCCCGGCCGTTGGGGGCCTCCGAGTCCATCTACGTGTCCAAGACCTCCGCCACCGACCCAAGTGTCGCCCCCGAGGGCCACGAAAATCTCTTCATTCTGGTGCCGGTGCCGGCCGCGGAGGCGCCCGGGTTTGGCAATGCCTATCACGCTGAGGAGTCCGAGCGCGTTGCTGCGATTGCCGACGCCGCCCTCAACCGCATCGCGGCCACGGCCGGAGTGCCGGATTTGCGAGAGAGGGTCGTCGTCAAGCGCACGCTCGGCCCGGCCGATTTTGCCGAGCGCTACCATGCCTGGTCGGCCGGCTCCATCGGACCGGCACACACGCTGCGACAGTCGGCGTTTTTGCGCGGACGCAATGCCTCACGCAAGGTAAACGGCCTCTACTATGCGGGGGCTACCACCGTGCCGGGCGTCGGTGTGCCAATGTGCCTGATTTCGGCCGAGAACATCATTAAGCGCCTGCGGGGCGATAAATCCGCCGGCCCACTCGTGCGCTAAAAACTTAGATATCCAGGAGAACTACTCGCCCGCTGCCACTCGAATCCACGCATTTGGGCAAGCGGTTTTCCGGCTTTGCGTCATCTAAGAACTTTGGCGCGGATACATCGCACGCCCAACCTTCGAGCCTGAGGAAGCCGCGGGTATTTACTTCCTCCGGCTTAAAGTCGTGGTTCACGTAGCTATCTACGACCTGCATAGCTTTGGTGCAGTTCGTGCCATCGACTTGCACGTAGACGTTCTTTCGTCCCCATTTTGTATCCATCTGCCCACAGATAGTGCCCATTTTGGCGTTGCCATTGGAATCGGGCTTAGGTGGGAAGGTATCGGAGTAGTACTGACCGTTGTCTTTTACGGTGAAATGATGTCCCTTCGCTGTGACCGTGAACTCATCCGAGTTTGGTGCCTCGAAGGTAACGCCTTCAATTTCTACCTTCTCCCCTGCCTTGAGCTGTTTCGACGGAGTCATATCACCTGGATCCACCGCGCCAGATGGGAAGAATCCCTCCCCCTTTTTGAAGCTGACCATATTAGCCTCCCACTGCGGCTGGTTTGGGTCTGGCATTAGGGGTGGATCTGCGAACTGCACGGTGCACCACGGGCCTGCGGAGAGCTCTTTAAAGGAGCACGAAACTTTTCCATCGGGACTTTTAACTCCCCACACCTTCGACTGCGCGTATTCGGGGCCCTTCGCCAAAAAGTCCTCGGCCGAACGCATGGTCAGCCCCGAGGAATCCACCTTCTTTTCTGATTCGGTAGTGTCTTCCGCTGTGCTCTCTGGGGAGGAAGCTTCCGCCGAGCTAGTTGCGGTGCTTTCGGTCATCCGTGGACGGAATTGGGGCGCTTCCTCGTTACTGTCAGCAGAGGAACATGACGCAAGCCCAACGGCCAATACAGGTAGGGCAAGGATAGGGAGAATTCTTTTCATGCCTCGCATTTTTCCATGCGGTGAGAAACTGCGCTGGTCTTTTGCAGCAGGGGTGCAGGAACGAACATGAGCAGGAAATAGCAAAGCCGTCAGCCCGCGCGGGCTGACGGCCAAGCGATAGGACGCTAGGTGCTACTTCTGCTCGGGTTTGACCAGCGGGAAGAGCACGGTTTCGCGGATGCCCAGGCCGGTCAAGGCCATGAGCAGACGGTCCATGCCCATGCCCGTACCGGCTGTAGGCGGCATGCCCTGCTCCATAGCCGCGAGGAAGTCCTCATCCAGCACCATGGCCTCATCATCGCCACCGGCGGCCAGGCGGGCCTGATCCTCAAAGCGCTCGCGCTGGATAACCGGGTCCACGAGCTCGGAGTAGCCGGTTGCCAGCTCGAAACCGCGCACGTAGAGGTCCCACTTTTCGGTCACGCCCGGCTCGGAACGGTGCTGGCGGGTCAACGGGGAGGTCTCAACCGGGAAATTCTTGACAAAGATAGGGCCTTCGAGCTGGTCCTCGCACAGGACCTCCCAGATTTCCTCGACCAACTTGCCGTGGCCCCAGCCGCCGTCCTTAGGGACGTCGAGACCAATGACGTCTGCAATGCCCTTGAGCGTCTCGACGTCAGTATCGATGGTGACCTCCGGCTGGCCCGGGAACTTACGCTGCAGGGCCTCATTCAGGGAGGGGTACATCTCGATTTCCGGCCATTCTTCGCCACCGAAATCGAACTCGGTGCCATCGGCAAGGGTGACGGTGGTCGAGCCGAAGACATCGCGGGCAACAGCCTGGATGGACTCACGCGTCATGCGGGCACAATCGTTGTAATCGCCCCACGCAGCGTAGGTCTCCAGCATGGCGAACTCTGGCGAGTGGGAGCGGTCAACGCCCTCATTGCGGAAGTTGCGGTTGATTTCAAAGACGCGGTCAATGCCGCCCACGACCGCGCGCTTCAAGTACAACTCTGGAGCGATGCGCAGGTAGAGGTCAATATCCAGCGCATTGGAGTGGGTGATAAACGGGCGAGCGGCTGCGCCACCGTGCAGGGTCTGCAGCATCGGGGTCTCGATTTCTACAAAGTCCTGGCTTTCCAGGTAATTGCGCAGCGCGCGCATGACCTTGACGCGAATCATGGCGTTCTTGCGGGCATCTTCGCGGATAATGAGGTCGTTATAGCGCTGGCGCACGCGGGTATCTTCAGCCATATCGGCGAAGGACACCGGCAACGGGCGCAAGGACTTAGCGGCCATGGTCCATTCGGAGACCATGATGGACAGCTCGCCGCGGCGCGAAGAAATCACGCGGCCGCGCACGGAGATGAAATCGCCCAAGTCGACGTCGGACTTCCAGGCGTCGAGACGCTCTTTGCCTACCTCTGCGAGGGAAAGCATGGCCTGCACCTGGGTGCCATCGCCATCTTGCAAGGTGGCGAAGCACAGCTTGCCGGTATTGCGCATAAAAATAAGGCGACCGGCAATGGCATGGGTGACCTCGGTTTCCTCACCAGGGGCCAGGTAGGTTACGCCCTCTTCGTTGCCAGGCTCTTCGCCTTCAGCCACGACGCGGAAATCATGGCGCAAATCCTTTAAAGAGATGGTGCGCTCAACGGTTACCGGGTAGGCCTCTACGCCGGATTCCAGCAGGCGATCGCGCTTTTCGCGGCGGATGCGCAGCTGCTCAGGGACATCGTTTACTTCATTATTCTTCTGCTCGCTCACGTTAGCCAAGGGTAGTCGATCCCCACCGCAGCACGCGATTTAGCCCACGCCACCCTCTCCCGGGAAAGGATTTACGCATAATTCACTTCACTGTCACCTCGGGGTCAACACACAGTTACGAAGATGACCTTTTATATATGACTGTCCCCATATGTAATCAATATTTTTCGACATTTTTGGAGCACTACCCATGGCGCTTAAGGGCCGCAATCTTCTCTCTAGTCTCTTCACATCCTCTCGTTCCAGCCTGACTTGCACCTACAAGTGCGGTAATGCCTGCTTTGGAGAGTGCGAGAACAAGTCCGATAACCCGTACTTCGGTGACCAGTTCTCCCGTCGTACCGCCCTGCGCGCGGGCAGCCTGTCCGTCGTAACCGTCGGCGGCGGCGCCGCGCTGGCTGCCTGCTCTAGCCCTGACGATGCTTCTACTGAGGCGTCTTCTTCCGAGGGCAAGGGCGGCAAGACCTCTGAGGCGAACGTCGAGCTAACCTCCGCAGAGGGCATGAAGTTTGACCCAGTACAGCCGAATGAAAAGGACGAAGTAGTCATCCCGGATGGCTACGAGCAGTCCGTGCTCATCGCGTGGGGCGATCCGCTGTTTAAGGACGCGCCGGAATTCGATGACAAGAATCAGACCGCCGAGGCAGCAGAGAAGCAGTTCGGATTCAACAATGACTTCGCCGGCCTCATCGAGCACCCGGACGATGACAACCGCCTTATCTACGTTTGCTCCCACGAGTACACCACCGAGCCGCAGATGTTCCCCAACTACGATGCGGACAACCCCACCAAAGAGCAGGCCAAGATTGGCTGGGCTGGCCACGGCCACTCCATCGTGGAAGTATCCAAGGTAGGAAACACCGGTGAGCTCAAGCGCGAGTTTGGCCCGCTCAACCGCCGCATTACCGCCACCACCGAATTCACCTTGGTCGGCCCGGCTGCCGGTTCCGATTTTGTAAAGACCTCCGCCGATAAGACGGGCAAGAAGGTCAAGGGCACTCTGAGTAACTGCTCCGGTGGCATCACCCCGTGGAACACCATGCTCTCCGGCGAAGAGAACTTTGACCAGTACTTCGCTCACGCCAAGCTGGATGACAAGAAGGCGCAGGAGTCCCTAGAGCGCTTCGGCATGGAAGATGGCGAGTCCCAGCGCAAGTGGGAGCGCTTTGATAAGCGTTTCGACGTCTCCAAGGAGCCGAACGAGCCGAACCGCTTCGGCTGGATCGTCGAGATTAACCCACTAGATCCTAAGTCCACCCCGGTCAAGCACACCGCTCTGGGCCGATTCAAACACGAGGCCGCCAACATCCACATCGCCTCCGATGGCACCGTGGTGTGCTACGCCGGCGATGACTCCCGCTTCGAGTACATCTACAAGTTCATCTCCACCAAGAAGTACAAAGAGGGCGACATCGAGCACAACCTCACCATCTTGGACCACGGCACCTTGTACGTAGCCAAGGTAGAGGGCAACTCCCCAGCCGACGAGATTGACGGCTCCGGCGTACTGCCCGAAGACGGTGCCTTCGACGGCGAGGGCAAGTGGATTAAGCTGCTGACCTCCGATACGGAAAACAATAAGTTCGAGTCCCACGTCGACGGCATGTCTGCAGAAGAGGTTGCGGTCTACACCCGTGAGGCCGCCGATAAGGTGGGCGCGACCAAGATGGACCGCCCTGAGGATATGCAGGTCCACCCAGACTCGGAGAAGGTCTACGTTGCCCTGACCAACAATAAGTACCGTGGCGCTACCGGCGAGAACGCCAAGAAGAACAAGGAAGAGCCTATGGAATGGGCTCCTATCAAGGAGAACAAGAACGGCCTAGTCATGGAGATTGAAGATGACCACGCTGGCGAGAAGTTCACCTGGAACCTCTTCTTGGTCTGTGGCGATCCGAAGGAGGCTAATACCTACTTCGGTGGTTTTGACAAGGAGAAGGTCTCCCCGATTTCCTGCCCGGATAACCTGGCCTTCGATAGCCACGGCAATCTGTGGATCTCCACCGACGGTAACGCGTTGGAGTCCAACGATGGCCTCTACGCGGTGACCACCGAGGGCGATACCCGCGGTGAGCTGAAGTGCTTCCTTACCGTTCCGGCAGGTGCCGAGACCTGTGGCCCCATCGTCACCGATGAGCGCGTGATGGTCAACGTCCAGCACCCAGGTGAAACCGATGATGCCACCTTTGAAAAGCAGACCTCTCACTGGCCTGACGGTGGCAAGTCCACCCCACGCCCGGCAGTGGTTGTGGTGTGGAAGAAGGACGGCAATATCGGCGTCGATAAGAAGTAACCACCACCTGGTTTAAGTACCCACCGCGCGGCCCTTGTTCCTGCTCGAGCAAGGGCCGCGCTTTCGTCTATCCACGGCGACTGAACCAAAAGTCTCCGGGTACCCTTCAAATATAAATCCACCCATCGGTCTCCCCCACAGGCAAACACATATGTGAGTTATGGCATACTATTCGCACGTGTGATGCACGCCACCTGCCCGTCTATGAGGAGACACACACTATGAACTCTCTTGTCCTCGCCGTCATCGGTATCGCGATGATGGTCGCCGGCTATCTGCTCTACTCCAAATTCCTAGGGCGAAGAATTTTCCGGCTATCCCCGAATTACTCCACCCCGGCCCACACCATGGAAGACGGCGTGGATTATGTCCCGACCAATAAATACCCTGTGGGGGCACCACTTCACTTCCGTAGCGGGTGCAGCACCGATCATCGGTCCTGCCGTAGCCGTTATCTGGGGCTGGGTACCGGCCTTTCTCTGGGTGACCATCGGCACCATCTTCTTCGCAGGTTTGCACGATCTCGGCGCTCTGTGGGCCTCCCAACGCCACAAGGGCCAATCCATTGGTACCTTGTCTGGGCGCTATATCGGCAAGCGCGGGCGCAACCTCTTCCTCATCGTCATTTTCCTGTTGCTTTTGATGGTGAATACTGCCTTCGCAGTGGTCATCTCCAACCTGTTGGTATCCACTCCCACGGCCGTCATTCCCACGTGGGGCGCCATCGCCGTCGCGCTACTTATCGGCCAAGCCATCTACCGCCTGAAGTGGAACCTACCGCTGGTATCTATCGTGGGTGTGATCGCGCTCTACGCGCTGATGATCATCGGTGACCGCGTTCCCGTGGTCTTGCCGGATACCGTCCTGGGGATTCCCGCCAACGGCGTGTGGATCATCTTGTTATTCATCTACGCCTTCATCGCTTCGATGCTGCCGGTATGGGTGCTGCTGCAGCCACGCGATTACATCAACGGCCTGCAGCTTTTCGTAGGTTTGGCCATCTTGTACGGGTCTTTCCTTATCACTCGGCCCTCGATTATGGCGCCAGCGTTGCGCGATAACGTACCAGACGGCACCCCGGGCATCTTTCCACTGCTCTTTGTCACCATCGCCTGCGGCGCTGTCTCCGGATTTCACGGCGTGGTGGCCTCCGGTACCTCTTCCAAGCAGGTGGATAAAGAAACCGACGTGCGCTTTGTGGGCTACTTCGGCGCGGTGGGCGAGGGCTTGCTCGCACTGGGCACCATCATCGCTACTACCGCTGGCTTCAAGACCGCCGCGCAGTGGGAAGAAATCTACTCCGAGTGGAACGCCGGCGGCGTGGACGCCTTTGTGCAAGGCGGCGGCGCGCTCATGAATGAGGGCTTGGGTATTCCTACCTCCCTTTCCGGCACCATCTTGGCCACCATGGCCGTGCTTTTTGCGGCTACCACGATGGACTCGGGTGTGCGCCTGCAGCGTTTGGTGGTCCAAGAAATCGGCGAAATCATAGGCGTACGCATCAAGGCTTTGGCCGCCACCGTCATTGCGGTGGGCTTGGCCTTTGGGCTGACCTTCTCCGCCGGCGTGGATGGCTCGGGCGGCATGACCATCTGGCCGCTATTCGGTACCACCAACCAGCTCATGGCAGGACTCTCCTTGGCCATCGTGGTAGTCATCCTCACCCACCTACGTCGGCCGACGTGGCCAGTGGTCATCCCGCTCATCTTCGTTACCGCCATGTCCCTGTGGGCCGCGCTCCTGCAGCTAAAGTCGCTATTTACTAGCCAGAACTGGCTGCTGTTCTGCATGGACGCCATCATCGTGGTCGCCACCATCTGGGTCATTGTGGAGGCCGTCGGTGCCATCTCTCGTGCCCGCAAGGAGGCCCCACTGGAGTGGTCCGATGATGATCTTGACGCCCCGCTGCCCGAGCATGCTCGACAAGCTTAGGGCGTTCGGGGCTGGTCTCAATGAGTTCTACCAGGCCCCGTACCGCGCCAGTTTTGCCAAAGCCCAGCAGCAGGAAGACGATCTCTTCATGATGCTGGTGGTCTCGGAGGCCCTGGGCATTCCCAACCCGGCCAGTTACTACACCCTGGAGCTTTTGCCGTTGGTCTATGAGGATTTCCACGCCTGGCATACGCGCATGGGAATGGAAAGATCCCCGCTGGAGAATATTCAATGTTGTTAGAGACTGCACCCATCATGTTCTTTGGGGGCAAGGGCGGGGTGGGAAAGACCACCCTGGCTACCGCCACCGCGCTGCGCCTGTCCCGCGATCACCGCGTCTGCTTGGTCTCTACGGACCCAGCGCACAACTTGGGGCACATCTTTGGCACCGCGCTTGGCGATGCCCCCGTGGCCCTCACCCCTTCCCTCTCCGCCATCGAGTTCGACCCGGCGCGCGCCACGGAACAACATCTTGCGCAGGTAGGTTCTGCGATGCGCCGTTTCATGCCCGAGCATCTGCATGGCGAGGTCACAAAGCACCTGGACTTGGCCCGGCAATCGCCCGGCACGCAGGAGGCAGCACTATTGGAGCGTATCGCGGCGCTCGTCGGCGAAGAGTCCGACGTCGATTTCCTCATCTTCGATACCGCCCCGTCTGGGCATACCTCGCGGCTGATGGCTTTGCCAGAAATCATGGCCGCCTATACCGATGGCTTACTTTCCCGGCGCGAGAAATCCGATAAATTCGGCTCGCTAGTACGCGGAATGTCGCCCGGCAACAGCGCGAATAATGACCCCGTGGACCGGCGCAATCAGGAAATTCGCGCCACTCTTTTCCAGCGGCGCGAGCGCTTTTCCCAGCTGCGCGCGGCGCTGACTTCACCGCGCACGGTCTTCCATATTGTCCTTACCGCCGAGCGCCTGCCCGTACTCGAGTCAGCCGAGTTCCACGCGGACCTCACCGGAAATGGCGTGCGCGTGGGGTCCATGCTGGTTAACCGCCGTACCCCTGCCAACCAGGGAGAATTCCTCGCCGCCCGTCGCGCGGCCGAAGATGAGGCGCTCGCACTTCTCCGCGCCAAGCTCCCGCAGACCCCAGTGCGCGAGGTTCCGTGGCTGCCGGAGGAAGTGGGGACTCCGGGGGCCGTCGAAAAGCTGGCGGAATTTCTCTAGCTCTTCCCCCAACCAGCCCCATCAGGATTTCTAGTCTGCTAAAACCGAAATATGACTTTGCTCACCAAGGAATACCTGTCCCAGTTGCGCAAGGAGGCTGCGGCCGATTCACGGCAGCGGCTGGCCCGCAACGCCATCACCAACGTTGGCGCGGCCAAGGCGGCGCTTGACCGCGACCGCATTACCGCCTTATACCCCACCACGGAAACCAAGCTGGATAGCTTGGATGTAACGGATCAAAAGCGTTCCGGCCGCTGCTGGATGTTCGCTGCGTTAAACGTCTTCCGCCACCGCGCTGCGCAGGAACTCAACGTAGATAATTTCGAGTTTTCCTTCACCTACCTGCAGTATTTTGACAAGCTGGAGCGGGCCAACCTGGTTCTCAATCAGCTGCTGGATAAAAAGGACGCTGGTTGGGATGAGCGCACCGTGGCCGCAGTGCTCGACCACGCTGGAGCCGACGGCGGCTGGTGGTGCTTCTTTAGCAACCTGGTGGCCAAGTACGGCGTGGTACCTGCCGAGGTCATGCCGGAGGTCCGCTCGTCTGGACATACCGCGGAAATGAACCGCGATCTCGCCACGGTGGTGCGTCGCGCCGCCGCGCTAGATGGCCCGCGCGAGGACATCCTTGCTCAGGCACGCAAAGATTTCCACCGCATCCTGGCCATCCACCTGGGCACCCCGCCCGAGGAATTTACCTGGGCGTATCGCACCAAGGACGAGCAATTCGTGCGCCTGCACTCCACCCCGCGCGAGTTTGCCAAGAAATACCTACCCCACCTCGACGAGTTCGTGGTGCTGGCTGATGACCCCCGTTCCACCAACCCCAAGCATCGCGTATTTAGCAGCGCTGATGAAAGCAATGTGCTGGGTGGCGCGCCACAAGAGTACTTAAACGTCACCGTGGAAGAGCTCAAGGAGACCGCCAAACGCAGCCTAGCCGCCGGCGAGCCGGTGTGGTTTAGCTGCGACGTCAACCGTCAATTCTCTTTCCTCAACGGCGTATGGGACGAGGGACTGGTGGATACCGATGGCCTCTACGGCATCGATTCCACCATGACTAAGGAGGAGCGTTTTACCTCCGGCGAGACCGCGCCTACCCACGCGATGGCGCTCACCGGTGTGGATGGGGACCGAGCTTGGCGCGTGGAGAACTCTTGGGGCTCCAAGCCACCACGCAAGGAAGACGGCGAGGATGTGCCCGGCAAGGGCTTTGCCACCATGTCCGATGCCTGGTTTGACCAGAACGTCTTCCACATCGCCGTGCGCAAGGAGCACCTGAGCGATGAGCTTTCTCAGGCGCTAGATACCGAACCGATTGAGCTTCCCCTCTGGGACCGGATGAACTAAGGAGAATCGAGAAATGACCGAGATTAACCCGAACGAGGTTCATGCCGCCAATGCTGAGCTCGCCAGTGATGCCACGCTGCGCTTGGTACGCAATGGGGTGGCTCAGGAAGGCGTCGATAAGCTCAGCCTCGACCGCGAGGTACTGCACACCCTTAACCGGGTGACCAGCCATAAGCTAGATTCCTGGGGCGTGGCCGACCAGAAGGCTTCGGGCCGCTGCTGGATTTTTGCCGGCCTGAATTCCCTGCGCGGTGGGCTGATGGACAAGGCCAAGCTTAAAGATTTTGAGCTTTCCCAGACCTATATTTACTTCTTTGACAAGCTCGAGAAGGCCAATTGGTTCCTTAGCGCCATGGCTGAGCTGAAGGACCGCGATATTACGGACCGCACCGTAACCAAGCTCATGGATGATCCGATCGATGACGGCGGCCAGTGGTCCATGTTTGTCGCACTGGTGGAAAAATACGGTGTAGTACCGCAGTACGCCATGCCGGAAACCGCTTCTTCGGAGGCCACGGCGATGTTGAACCGTAACCTGCAGACCGTGCTGCGCCGCGCCGCGCACCGGATCCGCAGCGGCGAAGAGGGCGCGCACAAGCAGGCGCTTGCCGACGTCTACCGTATCCTCACCGCCAACCTGGGCCTGCCGCCGGAGGACTTTGTCTGGCAATATCGCGATAAGGATGATGAGTTCCACCGCGCGGGCACCTTTACCCCGCAGGAGTTTGCCAAGGAATACCTGCCCGCAGACCTCAGTGAGTACGTGTGCGTGGTCAATGATCCCCGCAATGCCTACGGCAAGCTCTACACCGTGGAATACCTGGGCAATGTGGCCGGCGAGCGCGTAACCTATCTGAACGCGCCGGTGGAGGTGCTGCGCGATGCCGCGCGTGACTCCATCAACGATGGCCAGCCAGTGTGGTTCGGCTGCGATACTGACCAGCAATCTGATGATGAGCACGGCGTGTGGGCCAAGCACCTGCACGATTATGAGGCCTTCTACGGCGTGGAGATGGATCTGGACAAGGCACAGCGTTTGCGCCTGCACGAGTCCATGATGACCCACGCGATGGTGTTTACCGGCGCCGATATCGCCGAAGGCGGCGCAGTACAAAGCTGGCGCGTGGAGAATTCCTGGGGTCCAAAGAAGGCCGATAAGGGCTTTTGGACCATGGCCGATGACTGGTTCGACGAGTTCGTCTTCGAAATTGCCGTACACCCTTCCCGACTGCCGGAACAATACCAAGCGGCTTTGCAGTCCGAGTCCGTGACTACCCTGCCGGCCTGGGACCCGATGGGGGCCTTGGCGCGCTAGGTCTGCGGTGCGCCCAAGCGCCGCACATAGAGCATGCACACCAAGTCGCGGTCCTCGTTGACCGCGATGGTGCGCTCGCCTACCTGGTTAAAGCCGCGGCTGTCATAAAACTGGTACGTACAGCCGTCATCGGTAAACAGGTAGATATTCTTCCCGGAATGGCGGGATTCGAAGGCCTCAAGTAGTGCCGTGCCCACGCCGCTCACGCCGGAATTGGGATCCGCGACGAGGAAACCGATTTCGCCATCAATGGGGTGCTTGCCCAAGTACTTGAGCAGCATGTCCTGATTGGCGGCATCGTAATCATCGCGGTGCCCGCCCGGGCGCAGATTATTAAAGATTTCCACCGCGCGGACAAATGCCTTGCGCCACCACGGATATGGCAACGCGGGCTTGCCCTTCATGGAGGCCAGCAGCACGCCGAGGAAGCGGTCGCCATCGTAAGCGGCCAAGATATCGGTGGCCTTGGCGCGCTCTAAATCCCAAAAATAGCGGCCATAGGCGCGCTCGAAGCGAGGATTTTTCACAAACCAGTGCAGATGCATGCCTTCAATGGCAAAGGAAATGGCCTGGGGCTCATCGCGCGGGTCAAGGTCGCGGATCTGGATATCGGTCATTAGTCCTCCGATAGCTGTTGGGAAGCGGCATCTTCTGCGCGCTGTTGCTCGCGTTGCTGTTCGCGTTCGAGCTCGGCCTTGGCTTCGTGTTCTTCAATATTATTAAAACCGATGCCCAGCGGCAGGCCCACATTATCGATGAGCCGGACGCCACCGATTGTCGCGGCAACAAGCAGGCGGGCATCACCTTCTACGGGAGGGGCCCCTAAATCGCGACCGCGCACCTCGAGATACTCGGGTTCAACCCCCGCGGCGCGAAGCACCTCCGCGGCAACCTCACGTACCTTCTGCGCACTGGTCTCGGCGGCATGCGCGCCAGCGGTGAGCGCGGCAGATAGTGCCGCGGCCTGCTCGCGGGATTCGGCCGGCACGTGGGTATTGCGCAGGCTCATTACCACGCCGTCGGGCATGCGCACAGCGGGTACGCCTTGCACACGGACTCCTAGGTGGAAGTCCTGGACCGCATGGTGGATGGCAAGGAGAAGCTCGTAGTCCTTCTCGCCTAAAAGGACGTCGGTTGGCGCAAGCGTCAAAATGAGCGCGAGGTAAAGCGTGAGATCCCCGCTGAGATCCGGCTCGAGAGCGGTGGCGGCGTCGGCCGGTGCTACGGCGATGCGGCGTCCGTGTGGCCACAAGGACTCGGGCGAGTACTCCCACACGATGTCCACTCCTTCGGCCCGCAGAAGCTCAAGGTCCTCCTTCTGCGGGGACTGCAGGGCCACGACGGTAACGGCGCCCCGGATGCGCTTCGCCGCGCGCACCAGCGCGATATGACCGGCGTGCACACCGGTAGTCAGCGGCACGAAGGCGACCGGCCGGCCAGTCTTGTGAAAAGCACTACCGACCATGCGGATGCGCTCAATATCGTTGATGACGGTAGCGTTTCCCAGCTCTAGGCTCATCGGCTCTCCTCTTGTAGGGCCCACATTTCTAGCTCTTCGCGGCCGTCCACCTCTCCTAGGCGGCGGGCAACTTCCACGTAGCTGCGCCGCAAGCCGGGGTCAGTGGCGCCGCGGTAAGCGGCGATGGCTTCTTGGCTATCAAAGCCAATGCCTACCGGTGGCCATTCCTCAGTGGGGGCGAAAAATTCTGCTTCCCGTGCCGCGGGTACCTGTAGCCGGTGCAGCATGTCGGCGTAGTAGACGCGTGCAGCAAAGGGGGCACGATCGACGTCCGATAATGCGAGAACATCGGCATGAAACTCCCCGGCGATGAGTTCCACGATGGTTTCACCTAGCTCATCCAATGTGGTTGCAGCCCACCGTCCAGAGACGATAGGGGCAAGCGCGGCTACCACACAGCCGCGAGTCTCTAGCGGATCCAAAACCTGTACGCCGCGCGACAGGCAGGTGTGAATAGCAATGAGGCCGCGGTGAACTTGGGGTTCCAGTAATTCTACTGCGGCATCTAGGCGGGCATCGCCCACCGCAATGATGAGCGCTTCACAGGAAGAAAGCTCTGCTGGATCGGAAATCTCAACAACCTCGTGGCCGGCACGCGCCATTTCTTCGGCCAGGTTGATACCAGCCAAGCTACGGCCAAAGAGGGCTACCCGCATGCGTGGCGGGCGCATTTATTTATCCTTCTTATTCTTTGCCTGGGCCAGCAGCTCGGCCACGGAGACCGCGCCCTCGCGCTTATCGTCGCTGCGGCGGCGGCCACGCGACTCCGGCTCCTCAGCAGCCGCGCGATGATGCGAGCGGGCCGCCTTCTGGCGTACTGGCTCGGACTTTTCTGGGGCCACGTGCTGGCCGGAGCCCGGGTACTCCGCGCGCTCATCGCGCTGCGATGCCGGCTGCTGCGGGATGTCCTGGGTCTCGTCATTGGCCGTGGTCGCAGCCTCCGGCTTACGGTGGCTGCCGTGGTGCTCGCTGGAGGCGGAAGCGTGGGTGGTCTTCAGGGAGTCATCGCCACCGGTATCCCAGCGCACGGCCTGGAAACCGCCGGTATTAAAGGTAGAGGCGCCAGAAGACTTGCCGGAGGTACGCTGCGCGCGCGTCTTTTCACTAATGATGTCATTGAGTGGGTTGGACTCAGCGTGCGCCGCGGACGGCTGGTTCCCCAGGCGGCCGGCGATAGCATCGGCGGACGGGGCGCCGGAAGAAGACTGGGTGAAGTCCACGTTGCCTTCCTCCGCATCCGGGCGCGCGGCGGCCGCGGTCTGGGCCTCCAGCTGCATGATGCGGCGGGCTTCTGCGTGTAGGGCGGCCGGCTCATAGGTGAATTCGTGGCCGGAAAGATCCTCAATCTGCTTGCGGATGGACGCCAGCTCGGTGCGGATCTCATCGAGCAGTTCCTGGTCCGGTAGGGGCTGGCCATCGGCCGCGCGGGCTTGCTTCAGCTCGGCGCGGTGGGCGCGCTCCTGCAGTTCCAGCTTGGTCACGGATTCTTCGGCCTGGCGGCGGTAGCGCATCACTAGGAAGAAGCCGAGCACAGCGGCCCATAGGGCGGCGATGAGCGCAATCTTTAGCGCTGCGGCAGAGCCGGAAATCAGCATGACGATGCTGGCTAGGACGGCCAGCACCACGAGGACGATGAGCCCGATCTGGCCCAGATCCGGCTTGGACGTCTTGGCGGAAGTAGTGTGAGAAGAAGAGCGCGGCTCAGTCATGCTCACTAATGTACCGTTTGTACCCCATCTGGTGGGGGCGGGGTCTCACAGTGTCGCTCCAGCCGCAGGCCAGCAGCGCACATGGCAAGGCCACCGAGCGCCGAGGCAATGACCCCCACCAGGTCATCGGAGGCGGCCGCAAGCGTGCCGGCGTTGGGGATAACGTAGACGGCCACGCCTGCATAGATTCCCCCCACGATGGCTCCGGTCCACGCCGAGGCCTTGCCCACCAGCATGAACTGCGTGATGGTCATGGGATTAAGCTGCGAACTATCTAGGCCGATGCCATGCTCGTCCTCGGTGGCTTGGTCCACCTTCCAGGTCAGCACTAAGCAGATGACCGCCATGAGCCACAGCGTGGCCGAAACCGTCACTGGGATGTGCAGCATGGAGCCATAAAAGCGCGTAGTGAGGATGGCCGCGGCGGCGGCAAAGAAGACCCCGGTGCCAATGAGGGCACCCAACGAGGTCCGTTTCATAGCTCCTCCATCATGCCCAACCGGCGAATATCGGCGCGCTCCTTCGGGTCGAGTGCTGCCACCCGCTTGGCGACGCCCTCCCCACTCAACCTAGCACCACCATCGGCCGCCAACCAGGGAATCAGCACGAAGGCGCGCTCGTGGGCATAAGGATGCGGGACGGTGAGCTCCGGGTCATCGGAGGTGTATCCCTCGATGTCCACGATGTCTACGTCTAACGTGCGCGGGCCCCAGTGACGCAACCGCACCCGCTCCGCGGCCTCCTCGAGCTTCTGCCCGCGGCGCAGCAGTTCCTTGGGTGACTCGTCCACATCCACAATGAGCACGGCATTGAGGAATTCATCCTGGTCCGTTACTCCCCACGGCGGGGTGGCATAGACCGGCGAGGCGGCAACAATGTCGCCGGCGAATTCGTCGAATACCGTGCGCAATAGCTTCATGCGGTCATCCATATTGGATCCGATGGATAGCACCGCGCGCATTAGAGCGTCCTCGCGTGCTTGCGGGAGCGGCGGGCGACCACGGCGACATCGGCAAAAGTGCGCGGAATCGGTGCCTTCGGCTTATGAAGCGTGACCTCGACGGCGTGCAGGCCCTCGAAGATGGCCATGATGGTATCGGCCACCTCGCTAGCGACGGTCTCGATGAGGTCGCGGGCGGGGCCTTCGATGATGTTTGCAGCGACGTCGGCAAGCTCGGCGTAATTGATGGTCTTGGTCAGATCATCGGTAGCGGCGGCCTCGGCGAAATCGGACCAACAGGTGATATCCACGATGAAAGGCTGGCCGGTACGCTTTTCTTCCTCAAAGACGCCGTGGTAGCCAAAGCATTCCAGGCCGGTGAGTTCAATGCGGTCTGCCATGATTTACTCCTCAGGTTTACGTGATAGAGCCGTGGACTTCATAATTCCATTGCCATCAGCGCCATTGCTATAGCTGCCGCTGGCGTTGACCCCGCCTGTGTAGTCATTGCCGGCGTTCCAAGCGGCCGCCACATCCACGGCGTCGCGGGAGACGGCAACCTCATGCACGCGCACACCCCACGCCCCCATCTGGGCGGAAATGGAGGTTACGGCCGCGGTAGCGGGATCGGCCAGCAGCGGGCTGGACTCCACGCCGCGATCCTCCCGAATGGCGGCCAGGAAGCGTTTACGGGATGCTCCTACCAGGAGGGGGAATTCGCCGCCGAGGAACTCCGGCAGGGCCTTGAGCAACGCCCAATTATCCTGCGGGGTTTTGGCAAAGCCCAAGCCCGGATCGAGCACGATATTATCGCGGCGCACGCCGGCGTCTAGCGCGTTATTCGCCAGGCGTTCTAGGGTTTCTCGCACATCGCGCACCACATCGCCGCCGTGATCCGCGCTGCCGGCCGCGGAGCCGAATGCGCCCTCCTGCAGCGTACGCCAGTGCATGAGGCACACGGGCACGCCGGCCTCGGCCATCGCGCGATACATCTCAGGATCCGCCAGGCCACCAGAGACATCATTAATCATGTCCACGCCGGCCGCTGCCGCCGCACGTGCCACCGAGGCGCGCATCGTATCCACGGAGGTGCGGATGCCGAGCTTGCTCAAGGCCTGAATGACGGGCACCACGCGGCGCTCCTCGACGTCCGCCTCCACGCGGACCGCGCCTGGGCGGGTGGATTCGCCGCCGACGTCAATCATGTCAGCACCCTGCGCCACGAGCTCGCGGGCGTGATTAATGGCGGCATCAAAGTCCAACCACCGGCCGCCATCGGAAAAGGAATCCTCCGTAACGTTGACGATGCCCATCACCAGAGTGCGATTGCTCCGGGTCAGATCCGAAACCGAGGTTGCCTGCTGCATGGCGTGCTCCTTAAGGCTTTTAATGGTGAACCGAATTTAGCTACGAATCAGGCTGAGCACCTCTGCACGAGAGGCGGCATTATTCTTGAAGCCTCCACGCACCGCGGAGGTGGTCGTCGTCGCACCGGGCTTACGGATGCCGCGCATGGCCATGCACAGATGCTCGCACTCGATGACCACGATGACGGACTGCGCGCCAAGGACCTCCACCAGGGCATCCGCGACCTGCTGGGTCAGGCGCTCTTGGACCTGGGGGCGCTTGGCGTACATATCCGCTAGGCGGGCGAGTTTGCTCAAGCCGGTGACGTGGCCGTCTTTACCTGGGATATAACCAATGTGCGCCACGCCGTAGAACGGCACTAAGTGGTGCTCGCAGGTGGAATAGATAGGGATATCGCGCACCAGGACCAGTTCTTGGTGGTCCTCGGCGAAGGTCTTGTGCAGGACCTCGGTTGGGTCTTCGTGCAGACCGGCAAAGACCTCGCGGTAGGCGCGGGCTACGCGGGCCGGGGTTTCGCGCAAACCCTCGCGGTCGGGGTCCTCCCCCACTGCAAGGAGCAACTCGCGTACCGCCGCCTCCGCCCGGTCCTGGTCGAAGGGGGCACGGGCGGGAATGTGATTATCAGGCATTAGTTATCTTCTTGCTTGTCGTCCTCGCGCGCATAGGGATTCTTGCGGCGATCCTTCTCGTCCCAGCCAGGGCTAAACCACTGGCTGGTCTCAGCCTCAGCATCCGCGCCGGCATCCGGCTTGTGATGCTTACCGCCGCCCGTAGCGGGGCGTGCGGCAGGGCGTGCCGTCGGACGCTCAGCGGGTTCGGAAGGCTGAGCCGGCCGATCAGGCTGTGCGCCAGCTCGTTTGGTGTCTGTGGACTCCTTGCCCTGGTTTGTTGGGGTGCTTCCCAACTCGCGGGCGGTGTCCGGATCGACGTAATCGCCAGCGTGCTGGCCAAAGTTGAAGCCCACTTCACCCTTCGGTTCTTCACCGGCGAGGCGGCGCTCACGGGCGGCCCGGGAGGCATCGAGAAGCGTCATGCGCTTAGGCAGCTCCTCGCCGCGCTCCTTAGCCAGCTCGACCGGGGTCTTGACCGGCGCATAACCAATCTGGCGGGGGAAGCGATCATCCTCGCCTGGGAAAACGTCGAAGGCTTCGCGTGGCTCGATGCCATCGAAGATTCGCTCCAGGTCGGGGCGGCGCAGGGTTTCCTTCTCCAGCAAGGCCTCTGCCAGCTTATCCAGGTAGTAGCGGTTATTGCGCAGGATGTCATAGGCCTGCTCGTGCGCGCGCTCCAGCAAGTAGCGCATCTGCTCATCGATCTTGGAAGCAACCTCATCGGAGTACTCGATGGAGCCGCCGCCACCCATCTGGCTAAAGGGATCGCCCTGCTCCTTGCCGTACTTCACGGTGCCGAGCTCCGGCGAGAAACCGTACTCGGTGAGCATGGAACGAGCGATCTTGGTGGCGTTTTCGATATCGGAGGACGCACCGGTCGTCGGCGCACCGAAGACCAGTTCCTCGGCCGCGCGACCGCCCATGGCAAAGACCAGGCGGGAGAAAAGCTCATCGCGGGTGTACATGCCCTTGTCATCTTCCTGCGAAGTCATGGCGTGGCCGCCGGTGCGACCGCGGGCCAAGATGGTGACCTTGTAGACGCGCTCAATATCCTTAAGGGCCCACGCGGAAAGGGTATGCCCGCCCTCGTGATAAGCAGTGACCTTCTTCTCGTGCTCGGAGATGATCTTGCCTTGGCGGCGCGGGCCACCCACCACGCGGTCAGTGGCCTCTTCCAAAGCGTCATAAGTAATGACGTTGCCGCCGATGCGAGCGGTAAGCAGGGCGGCCTCGTTGAGCACATTGGCCAGGTCCGCGCCGGACATGCCGGCGGTGCGCTTAGCCAGCTGCGCTACGTCGACCTCTTCTGCCAGCGGCTTATTCTTCGCATGCACGCGCAAGATCTGCTCGCGGCCGGCTAGGTCGGGGTTGGTAACCGGGATCTGGCGGTCGAAGCGGCCTGGGCGCAGCAGCGCCGGATCGAGGATGTCTGGGCGGTTGGTAGCGGCGATGAGGATAACGCCCTCGCGGTCACCAAAGCCGTCCATTTCTACCAAGAGCTGGTTGAGGGTCTGCTCGCGCTCATCGTGCCCGCCGCCGGTGCCGGAACCGCGCTGGCGGCCAACGGCGTCGATCTCATCAACGAAGATAATGCAGGGGCTGTTTTCCTTCGCCTGCTTGAACAGGTCGCGCACGCGGGAGGCACCCACACCAACGAACATCTCCACAAAGTCAGAGCCGGAGATGGAGTAGAACGGTACGCCGGCCTCGCCGGCCACGGCGCGGGCAAGCAAGGTTTTACCGGTGCCGGGAGGGCCGTAGAGCAGCACGCCGCGCGGGATCTTGGCGCCTAGATCGTGGTAGCGGGTGGGGTCTTCCAGGAAGTCCTTGATTTCCTGCAACTCGTCTACGGCCTCGTCCGCGCCGGCCACGTCCTCAAAAGTATTGGTCGGCATATCCTTGGTCAGTTCCTTAGCCTTGGAACCGCCGATGCCAAACATGCCGCCTGCACCCTGCTGCATGCGGGACATGAGCCAGAAGAGCACGCCGAAGAGGATGAGCATAGGCAGCAGCATGCTGAGCATGGAGCCGAGGAAGGATTCCTGCGTGACATTGGTCTGGTACTTCTGGGCACCAGAATCCTTAACAGAGTTAAAGACCTGCTCGGAGGCGCGGGCCGGGTACTTGGCCACAATCTCCTTCACGCCTTCGCGCTCATCTACCGTGATTTCGTCCTTGAGCTTGATGCGCAAGCGCTGCTCGCGGTCATCAATTTCCACCTCATCGACGTTTTTGTCTTTAAGCTGGGTCAGTGCAACGGAGGTATCCGCTTGCACGTAGCCGCGGGCATCGTTGCTAAAGAAGGTAAAGGCGTACAGCACGATAAGGATAAGTGCCGCTATCCCGCCGTAGCGAATAATCTTGTTGTTTTTCATTACTGCGCGATTTTAGTCGGTGGTGTAGACATCAGGGTGAAGGGTGCCCACGTAGGGCAGATCGCGGTAGCGTTCCGCATAATCTAGCCCGTAGCCGATGACGAATTCATTAGGGATATCAAAGCCCACATCCAAAAGGTCGATATCGGCCTTTACTACCTCCGGCTTACGCAGCAGCGTGACCACATCAAGCGAGGCTGGGTTTCGCCCCTTCAGGTTCCGAATAAGCCATGACAGGGTAAGGCCGGAATCAATAATGTCTTCCACAATAAGCACGTTGCGCCCCGCAATATCGCGGTCCAGGTCCTTCAAAATGCGCACCACACCGGAAGAAGAAGTGGAGGCGCCATAGGAGGACACGGCCATAAACTCCAACTCAGAGGGGATAGATAGCTTGCGCGCGAAATCCGTAAGGAAGAAGGCCGCGCCCTTGAGCACGCAGACCAAAAGCAGGTCTTGCTCAGCGTCGGCATACTTTTCAGAGACCATATCCGCGAGTTCTTGGACGCGGTTTTGCAGTTCCTCTTCTCCAATGAGGATTGCTTCTACATCCTCACCGTAGCGGTTTGCGGGAACGGCGAAGTCTTTCTTGTCGTGCACGAGTGGGCTCCTTTAATGACCAGACAACAGTGCCAGTTTGCCACCTATACGGGCTACTTCCAACCTCTGCCCCACCTGCCGCGCCGATCGCACAGCCACCGGCCCTTGCCCGCGCCAGTGGGTACACAGCTTAGCGACGTCCCCCACTCCCCTCCGGGTCACCTCTACCCCTTCGCTGACTAGCCACGCCGCGATCGCTCGCCGACGCCGCGGTTCTGCCAATGCCGCCAGCTCCGCGCAGTCCGTGGTGGGTGGGGTGTAGAGAGCGGCATCGTCAAGCGCGGCGTCACGTGCCGCTTGCGCCAGCGCTGGCACCGCATCCCCGCCGATGATGCGGCTCAACTGCGGGATTACCTCGCGGCGCAGCGCCACGCGGCGAAAATTCGTGTCCGCATTCTGCGGGTCCTGCCACACCGAAAGCCCCAATTCCGCGCAGGCGCCCTCGGTATCGGCGCGGCGCACGTTCAACAGCGGCCGCACCACGCGGGCGCCTTCCACCTCGCTGCGCTCACTCATGCCGGCCACCCGTCCGCGCAGCGCGCCGAGCAAAAGCGTTTCCGCCTGGTCATCGGCCGTATGCGCCACGGCAACCTCTAATCCTTCGTCCGCGCACGCGGCGGCCAGTGCCCGATACCGCGCCGCCCGCGCGGCCGCCTCCATCGACTCCGCCCCCGCCGCAGCGTCCGCCTCAACGCTAAGCACCTGCGCCCGCGCGCCTAGCGTTCGCGCCTGGTCGGCCGCGCGCTCGGCCTGCGCCCGCGATCCGTCCTGCAACCCGTGGTCCACGCACAGCGCGAGCACCTCGTGCCCCTCCGCCACCAGCGCCGCCAGGAGAGCCAGCGAATCCGCGCCTCCGGACAGCCCCACCGCCACTGCGTGGTCAAGGCCAGCGGCGCGCACGCCGCGCCGACACGCCAGAAAGTGCGGCGAAACCCGCGGCCAAAAGGGCTTATTAGAACTCATGCAGAGCAGAAGCCAACGCGTCTTGGGCCTTGCGGGCGGCCAAAATATCGCCGTCATTCACCAGGAAGGCAAAGGCATATACGCGCCCGGAATCACCCTGCGCGGTGCCGGCCAAGGCCGAGACCCCAGTCAGCGTGCCGGTCTTAGCTCGCACGTAACCCTTGGCCGCGGAATCGCCGTAGCGCTCGTACAGCGTGCCATCGCCGCCGGCTACCGGAAGGTAGGACACCAGCGGGCGCAGGCGCGGATCCTTGACCGCGCCATTAATAAGTTGCGTCAGCAGCCCGGCCGTGAGCCGATTATCCACCGAGAGCCCGGAATTGTCCTTAATGTCGACACCCTCGACGTCGAATCCTTGCTCCCGCAGCACCTCGAGCGTGGCCTGCGTATCGCCTTCAAAGCTGGCTTCCTTGCCACGGGACATCGCCAGCTCACGCGCAATGGCTTCGGCCATGACGTTATCGGAATGGCGCACCATTTCTCGGGCGCGGTCCGCTAACGGCGGCGAATCCACGCTCGCCACCTCCTGCGCGTTCTCCGCCACAGAGCCCATGCCTACCTTGCCCGCGCCGAGGCGATCGCCTAGCTGCTTAGCGACGTCCAAAGCCGGCTCATGACTCCTCGGCACGTCCCCCGTCGTCGCGCCCAAGCGACCACCGTAGAGCATGGCCGGTTCCATCGGCGCGACGAAGCCGCCGTCCACGTTTTCCGGATCCCAGCCTGGGGCCTGCGCCTCGCCGGACCACACTGAGGTATCGACGTAGACGCCATCGACCTGCTCGACGTTCTTCGAAATCTGCTCGGCCAAATCATCGAGCTGCTCGTGGGTC
Organism: Corynebacterium sp. KPL4072; assembly: GCF_037908395.1. Classification (NCBI taxonomy): domain Bacteria; kingdom Bacillati; phylum Actinomycetota; class Actinomycetes; order Mycobacteriales; family Corynebacteriaceae; genus Corynebacterium; species Corynebacterium sp. KPL4072. The sequence continues at coordinate 52,732 of NZ_JBBMGE010000007.1, read as the reverse complement.
ATCCATACATCACCCGCAGCCTTGATGACCACGTTCTTCTCATTCGCACCGCGGTAGACCTTAGTGGTGATTTTCTCGTTCTCATCCAGCGCCAACGTCGCCGCCGCGGTAGTGAGCACCTTCGTGGACGAGGCCGGGGTCAGCCGCTTATCCGCGTCCCGCTGCCACACCACGTCCCCGGTCTCGGTATCAATTACCTCGCCGCCGAACGTGGCAAGGTCCTTATTCTTAGAGAGCTCGTCCAGCTTCGCGCTTAGCGCATCCAGGTCCGCTTCCCCCGGCTCGGCGGTGCGCAAAGGCTCCTCAGGAGCCTGCACCGCCTGTGCTTCTCCGTGTGAGAGATCGCCGTATTCGCGCTGGAGGGTAACGCCCAGCGCAGCCGTACCTCCGACCGCTGCCGCTACCACGAGCGCGGTCGCTGACCACCAAACATGCTTTGTTTTCATTGCCTTTAACCCTAGCGCGAATCCGCAACGCGCTAGACTATGGGCAGTAATTGATACCCAATCCCCCATGGAGGACATCGCTGTGAGCGTTGAAGTAACCATTGAAATCCCGAAGGGCTCCCGCAACAAGTACGAGGTTGACCACGAGTCCGGCAAGGTCTACCTCGACCGTTACCTGTTCACCCCGATGGCTTACCCGGCTGACTACGGCTTCATCGACCACACCCTGGGCGAGGACGGCGACCCGCTCGACGCCCTGGTCATCCTGCCAGAGCCGGTCTTCCCGGGCGTTGTTGTTGAGGCCCGCATTGTCGGCGTCTTCAAGATGACCGACGAGGCCGGCGGCGACGACAAGCTACTCGCCGTCATCGATGACCCGCGCTGGGAGCGCTACCAGGACATCGACGATGTGGAGCAGCACATCAAGGACGAAATCGAGCACTTCTTCGTCCACTACAAGGACTTGGAGCCGAACAAGGAAGTATCCGGCTCCGGCTGGGGCGACAAGGCCGAGGCAGAGAAGATCCTCGAAGAGGCTAAGGCTCGCTTCAAGTAAGCGCTTCTGCCGCACGTTAACGGCGGCACTGTGAAGGTACGTTTCCGCAGACGGTGGGGACCGAAGAGGTTTCCCACCGCGCGCCGAAGCGTACCTTTCGCGTTTTCCGACTAATCACTGTCGTTCACGGTACATAGTGGCGAAAAATAGCGTGTTTCGGGGCGTTATTTGCCGTGAACGTTAAAGGCACCTGTGGACGAAAACCGCGCCTTAGAAGCCACAATGGGAGGCAAGCCAGCCGTCGAGCTCAGATTCCGGAGCATCAGGAGCGATGGGGTCCTCGACGAACTCCTCACCTGTGCACGCCTTGTCCTTGGCAGTAGTGAGCATGAGCGAGCGGCCGTCCGGGTAATCCAGCACCACGTTGGCGGAGGCGTAGCCGGCGGTCGGCTCGCCGAAGGTGCGCACGTTGTCCAGGCCGCGGAAGGTCAGGAGGATGGCTTCGGCGGAGGAGGCGGCGTCGATGGCGGCATCGAGGAGCTCCGCGTTGGTCGGGTCCTCTTTCAAAGCCTCGCGGGCGCGCTGAAATTCTTCACTCTCGCCATAGATTCCGGTATACGCTGCGGTATCCACCACCGCGGTGTTGATGTGTTTTTCGCTGGCGTTGAAAAGAAAATAGGGCTAGCCCAGCAGCGCCCCGCCATAGGAGGGGCCGAGGAAGTACACGGCGGCGAACACCGCGATAAAGGCAACGCTGAAGAGTCCGCCAAGAATTTTCAGTACAGTTTTCATTCTTTTTTCATTCTTTTCGACCTCCTGTGCGCAGCACGTAGCCGCGCAACGGTTCAACAAGGACAATGGCAAGAAGCGTGACCACCCAGCCCACCGCCAGGAAGCCGAAGGCCATAAGCAGGCGAGCGCTCACATCGACGTCGCTTTGCTCGACGTTGGAGAAGAACATCAGCGAAGCAATTCCGCCGCCGAAGAGAAAACCGAAGGAGCTCAAGGCCACGACCGGCCCCATGACGGTCAGCGCCCCGGAGCGGAACTGGAAGCCGCGCGGCACGCCCATCAAATCCAGAGAGCGGATGAGCTCCTTGTCCTCGAAGATGCCGGAAACCTGACCCAGGATGATGGACATGGTGGTCAACGTGAAGCCGAAAACGAGGGTTAGTACAACGCCAGTGGAGATGTCCTTGAACACCACGTTCATTCCGGGATCTTCTTCGAGCACCGAGGCCAAGGCATCGGAGCCCAGGGGCGCGGCAACGAGGAAGCCGGCCAGGTAGCCGAAGAAGCCGATGGCAGCGCTGCGCCGCCATGCCGGGCGGGCATTGCCCGCCACGCGCTGGCAGGCCACGAAGTGCGCGGTTCCGGGGAAGAGGGAGAAGACGTGCGCGCCCAACTGCAGGATGAAAGGCGCGATGAGGTTGATGCTCATCAGCATGCCAAACATGACCACGATGACCATCGCGGTGGGCGGGCCCGCCTTGCCCGTGAGGAACACGCCGCCGACTGCCACGATGATGAGGAAGACGATGGCGCGCCACCAGCGGTAGGCCGCGGGCATCTGGCGTTTGGCCACGCCCAGCGGGCTCACCCGCACGCGGCGCATGCCGTACAGTGCCGCGCCGATGGCCAGGAGGAAGAGCACGCCGGCCACGGCTATATATCCCCACCAGGGCAGCAGAATCTCTGTCAGGTCAATGGGCCGCATTTGGAAGTCCAGCTGGGTAAAGACCGGTGCGACGAGTAGGCTAATCAACCCGCCGAGCACGATGCCGATCACCGCCTGGAGGCCGGTTTCCACAATTGCCATGCGCTCCACCTGGCGGGAGCTTAAGCCCAGCAGGCGCAGGGTGGCTAGGCGCTGCTCCCTTCCGGACGCACCCAGGACGGCGGCCTGGGAGGTGAGGTTAAACAGCGCGGGAAGGATGAACGCGCAGGAAAAGAGAGCCAGGGCGAACCAGGGATAGAGGAAGGCCTCCATCTCGTTGCCAAAGGCCTCCTTGAGGGCGGGCGCGGCGTCCTCGACGTGCTGGGCGCGCTCCCAAAACATCCAGGTACCGCCCGCAACCAAAAAGGCGATGGCGGAACCGATGGTCAGGCTCACAATCGCCAATAGAGAGACGATGCCCGTGCCCGAGCGCGCGCGAATGGATTCGCGCTGCAGGTCATAGACCAAGGTGGCGGTGTTCATCGAATCACCCCCAGGCGGCGGTCGTCGTGAATGATGCCATCGCGAATCTCCACGCGGCGCTGCATCCAATCGGCCACCTTCGGGTCGTGCGTGACCATGACCAGGCTCGCCCCGGCCTGGCGCACGATGGTGGTGAGCATCTGCATGACCTCGTGGCCGGTGGACTGATCCAGCGCACCGGTCGGCTCGTCGGCGAAGACAACGCCTGGGTTCGCCACTAGCGCACGCGCAATGGTCACGCGCTGAGCCTGGCCACCGGAGACCTGCGCCGGGCGGCGGTCCGCCAGGCCACCCAGGCCCAGCTGATCAAGAAGCTCCATCGCGCGCCTGCGGGCCGCACCCCGCCCCATACCGTTAAGCATGGCCGGCAGCGCCACGTTATCCACGTTGCTGAGCTCCGGCAGCAGCTGACCATCCTGGAAGACGAAGCCGAAGTTGCGCAGGCGGGTGCGGGAGCGGGGGGTGTCGGAAAGCGCGGAGAGCTCCTCGTCCCCGTAGCGCACGCTACCGTGCGTGGGGGTGAGCACGCCGGACATGCAGTGCAGCAGCGTGGACTTGCCGGAGCCAGACGGCCCCATGACAGCCACGAGCTCGCCCGGTTCAATGTCGAGGGAAATTCCGGCGAGCACCGGGCCGCCGCCGAAGTCCTTGGTGATGTCTGTCAGGGAAAGTATCTGTGCCATGTCTCTCATTTCACCGTGCCGGGCCCGCAGAAAGAACAGCCCTAGCGTTGCTCTTTAAGGTAGTGCCAGCACTACCCCTGTAGTTCGGGACACCCGATATGCTGTGAACCGTGTTCCGAAAGAAGCCCCAACCCACCACGCACGAGCAGCAGCAGGCGCAGCAGATTGCGCAGCTCACGGCCTCGCGCCGCGCCATCGCGGACGCCTACGAGGTCGAGCGCGCCCGCATCGAGCGCGACCTGCACGACGGCGCGCAGCAATACCTCGTGGCCACGAGCATGAAGTTGGGCGAGGCTCTTCTCGACGCCCCCGCTGGCCTCACCGAGCTCCTCACCGCCGCAAAGCAGGACGTGGACCGCGGCCTGAATTCCCTGCGCGCCACGGTGCACGGTATTCACCCACAGGTGCTGCAGGATCACGGCCTGGTCGCCGCGCTTGCCGACGCCGCCTCCTCCCACGGCCCCCACGTCAGCGTCTTTGCCCCGCATTCTCTGCCTGAGCTCTCCGCCTCCGTGCTGGCCTGCGGCTATTTCTTCGGCACGGAAGCTTTGACGAATGCGACCAAGCATGCGCCGGGCGCGCCGGTTTCGGCGCTGGTGACCTCGGACGATTCGCTGCGCATCACCGTGGTGGATGAGGGCCCCGGCGGCGCACAGGTCGTCCCCGGGCGCGGCCTGGCGGGGATGGCCGAGCGTCTTGCTGCCTTCGGCGGAGAAATGTCTTTGTCCTCACCGCCTGGCGGCCCGACCCGGGTGGCCGGGTCCATTCCCCTTCTTCTCGATCGCGGACAGCCAGGAGTGTAAAAGATGAGCTTAAGGATTGTGGTAGCGGATGACTCCGCCATTCTGCGCGAGGGCCTGGCCGGCCTGTTGGAGCGCCGCGGGCACTCTGTAGTGGACCAGGCTTCCTCTGCCCCTTCGCTCGAGGCTGTGGTGGATAAACTGCGCGACGACCTGCCAGACATCGTCATCACGGACGTACGCATGCCGCCGGGCATGGGCGACGATGGTTTGAAAGCCGCCGTGAATTTGAGAAACGCCTACCCGGGCCTGCCTGTCATGGTGCTCTCCCAATACGTGGCCCCGGCCTATGCGGTGGAGCTCTTCGACTCCCCCGAGGCCGGCACCGGCTACCTTTTGAAGGACCGTGTCTCCGAGGTGCGCGACTTCCTGGCCAGCCTGGACGTGGTGGCCCAGGGCGGCACCGTCATCGACCCCACCGTGGCTCAAGCTCTCATGAGCTCCGGACGCAGCGGCTTGGGCGAGCTCACCCCGCGCGAGCGCGAGGTTCTCGAATTAATGTCCCGCGGCAAGTCCAACAAGGACATCGCCGCCGAGCTCGTTTTATCCGCCGCCGCGGTGGCCAAGCATGTCTCCAACATCTTCACCAAGCTTCGCTTAGACCCCAGCGAGGACAACCGCCGCGTCAAGGCGATTCTGGAGTACCTCTCCGCGCACCGTTAAAACGCGCACGCAGACCTCCGCGGGGCCAGCGCCGTGTGTGTCACTTTGACCCGATGCGCCACACAAGAATCGCCGCGGGCAGCCCGCACGACGCTCACGGTAAATAGAGCGCGAACCCCCCAATTTCCGACGCTATTTACAGAAAACGACATCGACTCCTCACACGAACCGACGATTTAAGTGCCACAGCCAGATCCGCGGCTTGCACCTGCGTGCTCTCCGCCAGAACCCGTTCTTCAACACGACGAATCACGCGGTCCTTCACATTTTTATTCCGGGCAGGTGTGGCCTAACTTTCTGGCCGGTTTGTGCTCTGATTCAGCAAGGTGCGAGTTTTAACCTTCACTAGGTTGAGATTCCACAGTCGAGCCTCATCGACCATAGCGAATTCGGTGGTGTCCTCATCCGAGATGTCCACTTCGATGGTGACAGCATTGCCTGCGGAAGAAATGATGGTGTAGTTAAGCCCTTCAAGCCTGTCAATTAAGGTGGTGACCGCTTCGCTTCTCGGGGAGGTCTTGCCCGAAAGCGCAGTAGCAATATCAACGAGCTTCTTTTCATCGATTGCTTCATCGCCGCTGTCGATGAAGCAATATTGTTGAATTGGCGATCCATCCTCTACAGGAGCGATGGAATGCTCTTCCGCTGAACCAACTTTTCTAAGTGTCAGCGTCCCGGTGACGTCCTCAAAAGCTAGCTGCTCCCGTGGACTGCGGTTGTTGCAGGCAAAGTGAATGGTGTCGCCTTCCCTCTCAGTGATAACAATTCCTGAATCACCAGTCATGCATTCGTATCCAGGTTCGACTCCTTCCATGTAACTATGGAGGTATTCGTTAAAGACACTGAGCCAGTCTGACTTTTGTCCGGTTCGCAGACGAAAGCCTGCGCTATTGCTAACGCCATCGGTAAGACGAATGCTGTTTTCTGTCTCATTATCAAAGAGCACGAACTCAGCGCTAAAGGTCCTAAGCCTCATTGCAGTGGGAGCCGTTCCTTGGCGAACTTCAAATTCGAGGTTGACAATATATTCGGTGTGAGGCTCCAAGCTCACCTCGATATCGCTTTCAATGGTTATGCCATCGATTTCAAGCGTGCCTTGTCGAAGCTCTGTCCGCATCTCTGCCAGACTTTGCATCAAAAATTTCCCTTTCAATTCAGATGAGCGTTGAAAGCGTGGCGGAGAAGCCCCACTCTCGCCATGAACAGAAAGCCGTACCGTGGGCTGTACGCCACTCTAATCACAACCAAGACGGGTTCGCCTGAATTCATCTCAGTTGCCGCTGGAAATTCATGCCCTGCGCACATCCGCCGCGGATGCCAAGGATTTGGACCAAGGCATACTCTAAGCCTCGACTACAAGGGGTTAAACGCCGAAGCAGATAACTGTTTGGGCTACAAATCTGGCGAGACAAGAGCTAAAGCTGCTGGAACAGACAATTGACGCAACGGGCCGAGCTCGCATGTTGTCGCCGTCCCTAGTTCCTCACGGCTCTTCTCGGACGCGGCACGCGGAGCAGCATAAGGACCTATGCGTGACTAGGGTATGAGGCATGAAAAACGTTCAACCAACCGAAGTACCAGAAGGCGCTCAGCTCATTGATGTCCGCGAGAATGATGAGTGGGCAGTGGAGCGCGCGAAGGGCGCGACCCACATCCCGATGAGCGAGATTACGGGTCGCATCCAGGAAATCGACCCAGATAAGGATATCTACGTAATCTGCCACGCAGGCGGTCGCAGCATGCAGGTCTGCCAGTATCTAGAACATGCGCTGGGCTGGGACACCATCAATGTGGATGGCGGCACGGATAAGTGGAAGGCTTCTGGGCTTCCCATCGAAACGGATTAATTGGCCTTAACCAATCTTTTGGGATTATGATGATGGTATGGCTTCCACGAATAATTCTGTAATCCCAACGACCCTGCTCGAGTCCCCGTCGTTCCAATTGGAGCGCCTCCGCCGCCGCACCCGCGATGGCGTAGAGGCTGCTTTGCAGACCAAGCAGACAACGCTGCGCGAGTACTGGGTCCTTACCTGTCTGGTCGACGCGGATGCCGCGTCGCAGTCTTATCTGTCCGAAACCCTGGCCATTGACGCCTCTGACATGGTGCGTCTTATCGACGCCCTCGAGGACCGCGGCTGGGCAAAGCGCGAACGCGACCCAAAGGATCGCCGCCGCCAGATCGTCGCTTCCACCAAAAAGGGCACAAAGGCCCACAAGGACCTGGCGGTGCTGGTCGCTACCGCCGAGGACGAGGCATTGGATGAGTCCACCAATAAGCAGCTCAAGCATCTGCGAAAGTTGGCTAAGTCCATCATTGCCGCGGACGAAGAAGAGGCATAAATGGCGGGTCCCGAATCGCTCGTCCCACAGCAGTACCTTCTAGGAAGCGCGGCACCGCGGCCGCGCACGCTGTGGGACATCATTACCACCACCGCGGAAATGAACCCCGATGCCGCCGCGCTTGATGACGGCGAAATCATCACCTATTCCGAGCTCATCCACGAGGTCGAGGCATGGGCTGCCGAGCTGCACGCCAATGGCGTGCGCCGCGGCGATCGCATCGGCATTAGGATGACCTCCGGCAAACGCGAGCTCTACCTCGCCATTTTGGCGACCTTGGCGGCAGGCGCAGCCTATGTGCCTGTCGACGCCGATGACCCTGACGAGCGCGCCGAGATGGTTTTCGGCGAAGCCGATATCGATGGCGTTTTCACGGACGACGGATTCCGCTTCCTGCGGGACTCCGCGCGCCCGGACGCCCCTGCCGAGGAGACGAATGCTCCGCGCCCAGAGGACACCGCGTGGATCATCTTCACCTCAGGTTCGACCGGCAAGCCTAAAGGCGTGGCCGTCAGCCATCGTTCCGCGGCCGCCTTCGTGGACGCGGAAGCGAGCCTCTTTTTGGTCAACCACCCGCACGGGCCCTTAGGTCCTGAGGATCGCGTGCTCGCCGGCTTGTCCGTCGCCTTCGATGCCTCCTGCGAGGAGATGTGGCTGGCCTGGGGCCACGGCGGCTGCCTGGTCCCAGCACCGCGGTCTCTGGTGCGTTCCGGCATGGATTTGGGCCCATGGCTCATCCGCCGCGACATCACCGTCGTGTCCACCGTGCCCACCCTGGCGGGCCTCTGGCCGGCCGAGGCTCTCGACAATATCCGCCTACTCATCGTCGGCGGCGAGGCCTGCTCGCAAGAATTGGTGGACCGTTTGGCCACCGAGGACCGCGAGATGTGGAATACCTACGGCCCCACCGAGGCCACCGTCGTCGCCTGTGCGCAGCAGATGCTGCCGGGCCGGCCGGTGTCCATTGGATTGCCGCTTAACGGTTGGGACCTGGTGGTCGTCGATAAGCAGGGCATGCCCGTGGAAATGGGCGGCGTCGGCGAGCTGGTAATCGGCGGCGTGGGACTGGCGTCCTATCTGGATCCGGCCAAGGACGCGGAAAAATACGCACCGCTGGAGTCCATGGGCTGGCAGCGCGCCTATCGCACCGGTGACCACGTTCGCCTGGAAGAAGACGGGCTGTACTTCGTCGGCCGCGTGGATGACCAAGTAAAGATTGGCGGGCGCCGCATCGAGCTCGGCGAGGTCGAAGCTAATGTTGCGGCGCTAGATAACGTCTACAACTCGGCCGTGGCCGTGCAAAAGACTCCCGGCGGCGAGTCCGTTCTGGTGGGCTATGTCTCCCTCGAGGATGAGGCCAAGGGCTTCGATCACGAGGCCGCGCACGCTCGCCTGGCCGATACCATGCCGGCCGCGCTCGTCCCGCGCATCTGCGTGATGGAAGAGCTGCCGGTGCGTACCTCCGGCAAGGTGGATAAGAAGGCCCTGCCGTGGCCGCTGCCTGGAGTGGGCGTGGAATCGACCACGCTGACCGAGACCGAGAAGTGGCTCGCGGAGCTGTGGGTAGAAACGCTCGGCGTATCCGTGGAGGACGAGAACGCCGATTTCTTCTCTCTCGGCGGCACCTCGCTCGCGGCCGCGACCCTCGTGGGTCATATCAGGGAGCGCTACCCCACCGTGGCCGTGCGCGACCTCTACGACCACCCACGCTTGGGCTCGCTGGCCGAGCTCATTGCGGGAGCCGAACCGCGCCCCGCTGCTGCTGACGTCCCCATGCGCGAGGTCACCAAGGTCGGCTTCGGCACCCGCCTCGCCCAGACCTTGATTCAGATTCCGGTCATGACCCTGGCCGCATCCAGCTGGCTGGCTTGGCTTATGTTGGGCTCCACCGTGGCGGCATCACTGGGCTTCGAGTGGGCCACTGCTTTCCCGTGGTGGCTGGTCATCGCCATGCTCATTGTCTTTGTCACCCCGGTGGGGCGCATCCCCCTCGGCGGCTACGGTGCGCGGCTCATTACGGCCGGCATTAAGCCTGGAGACTACCCGCGCGGCGGTTCTACGCACCTACGCATCTGGGCGGCTGAGCGCTGGGCTAATGCCGCTGGCGCGAGCTCCCTGGCCGGTGCCACGCGCGTGAATAACTACGCCCGTGCGCTCGGAGTCAAGGTCAAGCGCGGCGTGGACCTGCACTCCCTGCCGCCAGTTACCGGCCTGCTCACCCTGGGCAAGCACGCCGCCATCGAGCCCGAGGTGGATCTTTCCGGCTACTGGCTAGACGGCGATATCTTGCACGTGGGCGCCATCGACGTGAAGGAAGGCGCCCGCGTGGGCGCGCGCTCCACGCTGCTGCCTGGCACCGTGGTGGGCAAGTACGCCCACGTGGAGGCCGGTTCCACCGTCACTGGCCGAAAGAAGATCAAGGACGGCCAGCGCTGGTCCGGCTCCCCTGCCCAAAAGGTGGGCCGCTCCAAGCACCGCTTCCCGTCCCATACGCCAAAGCGTCGGCCGTGGTGGGTGGCCATCTATGACGCCACCTCCGTCCTGCTGGCCATCCAGCCGGTCGTGGCGCTGGCGGTTGGCGCGGCCCTTGTTCTCACCCTCGTGCAGTCCACCGGCGGCGATGGCTTTATCGGCGCGATCTTCTTCGCACCTGTAGGTGCGCTGGCGGCCTTTGCCACCTATATGCTGCAGACTTGGTTGGGCGTGCGCATTCTCTCCCTCGGCATTAGCCCGGGCGTAACGCCTGTGCGTTCGGTCAAGGGCTGGCGCCTGTGGGCCATCGAACGCCTCATGGACGAGGCGCGCACCAAGCTTTTCCCGCTCTATGCCTCGCAGCTCACCCCGACGTGGCTGCGCGCGCTCGGCGCGCAGATCGGCACTAACGTGGAAATTTCCACCGCGGTGATGATCCCCAAGCTCACCGAGGTCAAAGAGGGCGCCTTCCTGGCCGATGACACCATGATCGGCGGCTACGAGCTCGGCGGCGGCTGGATGCGCACCGGCGAGACCAAGGTGGGTAAGCGCTCCTTCGTGGGCAACTCCGGCATCACCGCACCCGGCCGCAAACTATCCAAGAACTCGCTGGTTGCCGTTCTTTCTTCTACCCCGAAGAAGACGAAGGCCGGCGCTAACTGGTGGGGTGCGCCGCCAGAGCGCATGCGCCGCGTGACCGTAGAGGTGGACTCCCCCGCCAACTCGGGTGAGGCGCTGACCTATAACCCGGGCTTTGCCGTCAAGGCCGCCCGCGGCGTGGTGGAAACCATGCGCCTTTTGGCACCGATGTTTTCTGCCATGTTGCTCGCGGCAACCCTTAGCGTCTACGACTTGCTTCTCGACGCCCTCGGCTTCCCCCTGACCTGGCTCCTCTCCGGCCTCGTGCTCATGGGCATGGGTGCGGTGGCCATGGCCGTCACCGTCGCGGTGAAGTGGATCTGCGTGGGCAAGCACCGCGCGGCTGACCACCCGCTGTGGTCCGCTTTTGTCTGGCTCAATGAGCTGCAGGATACCTTCGTGGAGGTCGTCGCCGCGCCGTGGTTCTTCCAGCACACCTACGGCTCCGGCGAGATCAACCTGGGGCTGCGCGCCCTCGGCGTGGAAATCGGCCGCGGTGCGTGGATCGATTCCTACTGGTTCCCGGAAACGGACCTCATCCGCGTCGGTGAGGCCGCCACCGTGGGCCCTGGCACGGTGGTGCAAACCCACCTTTTCCAGGACCGCGTGATGAGCCTAGATACCGTCACCATCCAGGACGGCTCCACCCTGGCCGCCCACTCGGTGGCGCTGCCTGCCTCGCTCATCGGCACTGCATCCACCGTGGGTCCCGGCTCGCTGGTTATGCGCGGTGACCGCGTGCCCACCAACGCCGTATGGCAGGGCAACCCCATCGAGCCGTGGGAGCGATAGGTCGCCGGCCATAATCTGCGCCCTACCGCGCGAAGTCCTGGTATTTAATCATCTCGCCGGACTTGAAGTCCCAGGCCTCCACCCGGACACGGTCAGCAAACACCTTGACCCGCAGTCCGGTGGAGGCCTCTTCCTTTTCCTTAACAATTTTTTCGTCGTTATCGCCATCCGGTAGGTACTCATTGAGAATGGCGCCGGTGTTGACCACGGGGAAGCCGGTACGGCCAGCCTCACCAGTGCCGTCATAGCGGCGGGTTCCCCACCAGTTATTCTGACGCAGCGAAGAGTGGCTGTGGCTGCTAAACCACACGATGTTGTTGTACTTATTGACCACGTTGGATAGCGCCTCGAGGTCCTCAAAGTCATTCTGGTACCACGCCGAATGAGACATCGATACCGTCTGCGGCAGCAGCGGATGGCTAAAGACCAACGCCGGAGTGCCCTTAGCATCCCAATAAGCCAGGCGCTCATCTAGCCAATCGAGCTGCTCCTTGCTGATGCGCTGGAACGGCTCCTTGCCGTGGCGCAGAATATCGGAATAAAACTCGGTATTTACCGAAATGAGCGGCACCCCATCCACCACTTCTTCCTTCCACGGTTTATCCTGGCCGGAGTATTTGAGAAAGCGATCCAGGTAAGTCTTAGAGCCTTCCTTGCCATACATTTCGTGGTTGCCGATGGTCCACAATTCCTTGCCCGAATCGTGCGGCACCTCGCTGTGCGCGGCCAAGAAATCATCCCACTGCTGCTGCGAGCCATCGTCCACGAGGTCGCCGTTGAGCACCAGCGCCCCGGCCTTGTCCTCCATACCGTTCAACTGGCGGACCGCGTCTTTGTAGTCTTGGGGGTCGCCCTGGACGTCGGAAAGCACGTCCACGGTAGCCTGCGGCGAGCCCTGAAGCTCACCGAGCGGCTTGACGACGCCCACGTTATCCACCGCCCACCACCAGTCATCATTGCCGTTGTTGTAGCTGAAGCTAACCTGCATATTCTTCGCGCCGGCTGGCACGTCCACGCCAATGGACTCGTGCTTGGAGAAGACATCCTTATCAAAGACGGCGATTTCCTGGGCTTCCCCGCCATCGAAGGAGACAGTCACCGTGGCATTTTGCCCGTCCTTGCCCTGGCGGTAATGGTGGTCGAATTCCACATTCACCCGCTCCTGCCCCGCCACCGGGATGGCCGGGCTCTTTAGACCCGCGGTCATGGAATCGCCTTCGGCCAAGCGCTGCTGCTTGTTGTCGATGATGGCGAAGGTGTCATGCGCCTGGGTGAAATAGTGGCGCATATCGGTACCAGATGCCCAGGTCCAATGGCGCATATCGCCAAAAGTCCAGCCCTTCCAGCGGGCCTCGCCCGAGTCCACGCCGTGCACGTCGGTCTTCCACCCCTCCGGCGCGCGGTGAGTAAACCATGCCGGGGTATCCACCCCGTCGAAGCTTTCCAGCCACAGCACCCGAGACTCAGTGGCGTCCTCCTGCTGCACATCGTCTCCTGTGGAGGAACCGTGGGAGGAGCTCGGTGAAGAACTCAGCGAAGAGCCGAATGACGACCCCAATGAAGAACCATGGGACGAACCCGGAAGCGAGGACTGGGCCGCAGCTCCGGGCGCGCCTACTATTGCGGTAAGCGCCAGGATAGATGAGAAAGCACAGAGTTTATTTTTCATAATTCAATTTCTATCCGTCCTGGGCAACGACGCGGTTACATATACGTAAACTCTTGGCAAGCACTACATGCCTGCCAAGAGTCCTCACTTTGAGGTCCGCGTGAATTTAGGCGTGGCGGTCGAGCCAGTCCACGACGGTATCGAGAGCCTGATCGGCAGCCGGCTCATTAAAGACCTCGTGCTTCTGCCCCTCCCAGGTCACGTACTCCACGTCCTTGGAGGAGATGGAGTTATACCAATCCTGGGAGAAGTACGGCGGAACGATTCCGTCTTTGGTGCCGTGCATGATGAGCGTCGGTGCGGTGAAGAGGTCCGCATTGACGGCGTCGTAATTCGCAATTGCCGCCAGCTGCAAGGCCGTGCCGGCACTGGTCTTCTGCGCAATGAGCGGGCTAGAGGCATACTCGTCCTTCACCGCTTGGTTAGTGGAGATACCATCCGTAAATGGATTAGACAGCTGAATGTCCTTGCTCCACTCCGGCGATTGTGCGCCGATTTCGGTGCGGTGCGGAATCAGGTTCTGCGCATAGTTCGCATTAAAGCTGGTGAGTTGGGCTAGCGGCAAGCGTTCAAAGATGGTGGGATCCAGCTTCTTCTGGGTCTCAGAAATATCATCCGGCGTGATGTTCTTTCCCGCAACATTCTTGCCCGAAAGGTTCAGCGGCGCGCCGCCACCGTTAGTGATGATGCCATCGACCTTGCCCGGCTCACGAATGCCATAGGCCTCCACGGTCAGCGAGCCCATCGAGTGGCCCAGCAGGAAGGTCTTTACTCCCTGATTTTCTTCCTTCGCCATGTCCACGACACGGTCGAAATCATCGAGGATGTACTGGAAATTATCGATATGCCCCATCGGTACGCTGCCGCCGGCGGATTTGCCGTGGCCGCGGTGATCTACGCGGTAGACGTTGTAGCCTGCATCGAGCAAGCGCTTGGCGACGTAATCGTAACGCCCCGAGTGCTCAGATACACCGTGCGCCAAAACCACCGCACCGCGTGGGCTTGCCACCTTCTGCTTCCGGTAGTAGATCTTTACACCCTGACCGCGCTGGCTATCGAAGTAGCCATCCTCGTCAGAAACCTGCTTGTCAGAGACGGTCGGGCGTCCCAATACATCTGGCTTCTGGTCTGCCGTTGGGGCCGGTGCCTCTTGAGCAGCTGCGCCAACTGTAAACGTTCCAGATACCGCCACTGGTGCCGCCATGACAGCAGCCGCCGTCAAGCAAGCGGTTATATGCTTCTTCATCATCACCGTCTCCTCTTTAGTGTTGTATCTCATAGTGCTTTCCTGGATGAGATTGAGATAACAGTGATGCTAAATACGCGACGATATAAAGCACAAATAACTTCCAATTATGTAACCTACGGTTCCGTAAAATAACCGCACGGAAACGGACTTTTAGGAAGAACAAATTTTGCCAAAACTATTGCCCAAATCCACCCCCGTTACCCCCTTAATACAAAAAGCGGGAAACTCGAAGTTTCCGAGTTTCCCGCCGTCGTGATGGCTAATCCAGCTAAAGCTTAGTCACCAATCTGGTCGCGACCACGCTTAACAATATTCTCATCAACCTCGCCCACCAGCTCGTGATCCTTGTTCGTATACTCGAACTTGGACAGTACATAGCGCATAGCGTTAATGCGGGCACGCTTCTTGTCGTTGGACTTAATGGTAATCCACGGCGACTCTTCCGTATCCGTATAACGGAACTGCTCTTCCTTAGCACGGGTGTAGTCGTCCCACTTATCCAGCGAGGCCAAGTCCATCGGGGACAATTTCCACTGGCGCACTGGGTCAATCTGGCGAATAGCGAAGCGAGTGCGCTGCTCCTTACGAGTAACCGAGAACCACAGCTTGGTCAGGGAGATACCCGAGCCCAGAATCATATTCTCCAGCATCGGAACCTCGCGAAGGAATTCCGCGTGCTGACTTTCGGTACAAAAGCCCATAACCCGCTCCACCCCGGAACGGTTATACCAAGAGCGGTCAAAGAAGACGATTTCACCACCGGCCGGGAAATGCTCGATGTAACGCTGGAAGTACCACGAGGTGGACTCACGCGGCGACGGCTTTTCCAATGCCACTGTGCGGGCACCGCGCGGGTTCAGGTGTTCGTTAAAGCGCTTGATAGTGCCGCCTTTACCGGCTGCGTCGCGCCCCTCAAAGATAATAATATGACGCTGACCAGTTTCCTTGGTCCAGTTCTGCCACTTCAGCAATTCAATCTGCAGCGCACGCTTAACGGACTCGTACTCATCGCGAGTCATGCGTTCATCGTAGGGGTAATTTTCACGCCAAGTCTGGACCGGGGAACCATCCGGCATGATCAGCGAAGGGTCATCCTCATCGGTTCCGTCGACGACGTAGCCGTCTGTTTTTGCCAGGTCAATCTCGGGAAGATCGTCGTCTTTAATATCAGCCATGCATTAAGTGTAACCCGAATATAGACAGCAAGCGCGTTAAACTTTCGAAGTTATCCCTTCCCTAAGAAGTTATCCCTTCCCTAAACAGCCACCAAAACGAAAAGAAGGCCTACCGAGACGGTAGACCTTCTTGCTTCAGTGAGCTTTAAAGCTTAGAACTGGAGGATGTTCTTATACGAACATGCCGATCAGCTTGGAAGCGCCTTCAGCAATGGACAGCAGCGGAGAAAGAACCTCGTGGATAGAGTTGAACAAATTGCTGCTCAATTCTACGAAGCTGCCGAAGTTGGAGGAAAGTTCCTGCATTTTAGTGTCTCCTTATTGAAGGTTGGTTGATGGAAAGGTCTTGCTTACTTGGAGCTCAGTTCTTCCAAGCCGTTACCGAAAGTCTCGAAAGCTTCCTTCAGGGCCTCAAATCCTTCAGCGACGCCTTTCCAGTCCTGGATGCCCTGAACAATCTTGCCCCAGCCTTCCCAGGTAGTTACGAAGTTATCCAAGTGCATCTGAATGGTGGAGAGATCCATGTTTGAACTCCTAAAATAGATCCGAAGCTACTGCCGCGGAGGGGTTTGCAGTTTGCAGACACCCTCAGCGGGCGTCACAAAAGATATTTTGACACAAGTTTGAACGAAATCAAGTCAAATTTGCATAGATGCCCCATCACGCAGGCAACTTGATAAGGATAAGTTTATGGCTTTTGGAGGCATTAAAATTTTTTACCTTAACTGAAAGGCTACTAAACTGGGCTTTTACATTACGCTTTAAATAGCTAGGTTAGCTCAGGCTTAACACTGTAACGCTTCCGGAGTAACGAACGATAGGTAGGCGCAAAACCCACTCTCCGAGAGCGAAAAACCTTTTTAAATTCCGCCCCTTCAGCTACCCCTATACGGGGTCACTGGGGTGCATGGTTCGCATGTTAAAAGCTGTGGCGGAGAATCGCGAGCCATATAGCGCGGTGAATTTCCCAAAAGCTCTCCGATCTCCAGCCCCAATTGAAACCGACTATGACGAGCACATTCGGAAAGTCATCTCGTAAAGACGCAGCGTTCACATATCGCATCACTTAAAGAAAATGGTGCAGACACGCCGAAGCGCCCCGTTTCATGCGCTCTAAAGCACAGAAACGGGGCGCTCAGGCTGATGCTAGGCCCGTTGTTATTGGCGGCCTATGGGGTATAGGGCGTTAGAAGCCCATGCCGCCCATGGCGTCAGCGTCCGGCATGCCGTTGTTGGCTCCGGCCGGCTCAGGCTTGTCGGCAACGACGGCCTCGGTGGTCAGGAACAGAGCTGCAATGGAAGCAGCGTTCTGCAGTGCGGAGCGGGTGACCTTGACCGGGTCATTGATGCCAGCCTCCATGAGGTTGACGTACTCACCGGTAGCAGCGTTCAGGCCCTCGCCTGCTGGCAGGGAGGAAACCTTGTCAGCAACAACGCCCGGCTCCAGACCAGCGTTGTGTGCGATCTGCTTCAGCGGTGCGGACAGGGCCTCGCGGACGATCTTGACGCCGGTAGCCTCATCGCCCTTGAGGTCATCCAGGGAATCCAGGACGGAAGCAGCCTGCAGCAGGGCTACGCCACCGCCGGCAACGATGCCTTCTTCCACGGCAGCCTTTGCGTTGCGGACTGCATCCTCGATGCGGTGCTTGCGCTCCTTGAGCTCGACCTCGGTAGCGGCGCCGACCTTAAGGACGGCAACGCCGCCGGAGAGCTTAGCCAGGCGCTCCTGGAGCTTCTCACGGTCGTAATCGGAATCGGAGCTTTCGATCTCAGCGCGAATCTGCTTGATGCGGCCGTCGATCTGCTCCTGGGAGCCAGCACCCTGAACGATGGTGGTCTCATCCTTGGTGACAACGACCTTGCGTGCCTGGCCCAGGTACTCGAGCTCGGCGGTCTCGAGGGAGAGGCCGACCTCTTCGGAGATGACCTGGCCGCCAGTGAGGATGGCCATGTCCTGCAGGGTGGCCTTGCGGCGATCGCCGAAGCCAGGAGCCTTAACGGCAACGGACTTGAAGGTGCCGCGGATCTTGTTCACCACGAGGGTGGACAGGGCCTCGCCCTCAACGTCCTCGGCGATGATCAGCAGCGGCTTGCCGGACTGCATGACCTTCTCCAACAGCGGAACGAGGTCCTTGATATTGGAGATCTTGGAAGAGACCAGCAGGATATATGGGTCCTCCAGGACTGCCTCCTGGCGCTCCATATCGGTAGCGAAGTAGCCGGAGATGTAGCCCTTGTCAAAGCGCATGCCCTCGGTTACCTCGAGGTCAACACCGAAGGTATTGGACTCTTCCACGGTGATAACGGAGTCCTTGTTTACGGAGCCGTTGCCCACGGTGTACATAGCCTCGGCGATCTTCTCGCCGATGGCCGGGTCAGCAGCGGAGATGCCAGCGGTGGTAGCAATCTGCTCCTGGGTTTCTACTTCCTTGGCGGAAGACAGCAGGGAGTCCACAACCTTCTTGGTTGCGGTCTCGATGCCGCGCTTGATGCCCATAGGGTTGGAACCTGCGGCTACGTTGCGCAGACCCTCGCGTACCAGAGCCTGTGCCAGCACGGTTGCGGTGGTGGTGCCGTCGCCAGCGACGTCATCGGTCTTCTTAGCTACTTCCTTGACCAGCTCGGCGCCGATCTTCTCATAAGCATCCTCGAGCTCGATTTCGCGAGCGATAGAAACACCATCGTTGGTAATGGTCGGCGCGCCCCAGGACTTTTCCAGGACGACGTTGCGGCCCTTAGGGCCGAGGGTGACCTTGACGGCGTCGGCCAGCGTGTTCAGGCCGCGCTCAAGGCCGCGGCGGGCCTCTTCATCAAAAGCGATAATCTTTGCCATTGTGTTTGTGCTCCTTGGTTTATTGAGGACGACACTCACGTCTTTCTCGCTGCGGACGCCCGCGACGGCATGGCTGGTGAGTGTGAACCAACCTCAACCACAACGATGTAGATTTATCTGGCACTCATACTGTGCGAGTGCTAACGACTATTCTGGCACTCTCCCATCGCGACTGCAAGAAAAAATGGCGCCCCCGCGAAGGGACGCCATTATATAAGGAATGGATCAGGAACTAGGAGCTCTTCACCGTGCGCTTGGTCCAGCGGTAGATGAACGTTAGCGCGATAATGAAGAGGATCACGCCTACCACGGTGGCGGAGGCACCACCCTCAAAGATTTCCAGCGGGCTCTCGCCGCCAGCGGCGGCGATGATGCCGGCATTGACCACGCCAAAGAGGGACTCACCCACGATCAAGCCGGTAGCCAGGAGGGTTCCCATGCGCTTGGCAAACTCGGGGCGGGATTGCTTCGCGGCCCACTTATCGTAGAAAGTGCCCAGGATGGCGCCGATGGGGATGACGATGGTCAGCGCGGCCGGCAGGTACATACCCATGCCAGCTGCCAGCGGGGACAATGAGTACTTATCGGTGAACTTGCGCAGGAGCTCGTCAATAATAATGAGGACAGCGCCGATGGCCATGCCGATAAAGATAAGGTCCCAATCCAGCGAGCTATCGAAGATGCCGGAGGCAACCGAAGACATCAAGGCGGCCTGTGGGGCGGCCAAGGCGTCTTCGCCCGCACCCTCCATGCCTTGGAAACCGAAACCGTTGAGCATGACCTGCAAAATCGGCGGGATGACTAGGGAGCCGAAGACCACGCCGATAATGAGCGCTACCTGCTGCTTCCACGGGGTAGCGCCAACGAGTGCGCCGGTCTTCAGGTCCTGCAGGTTGTCATTGGAAATGGTGGCAATACCAAAGACAATGGCCGCGGTAAAGAGCGTATACGCCACCAAGGACAAAGGATCAGCGCTGGTGCCGCGGGTAACGGCGGCGATGAGCAGCGAGGCAGCAAGCACGGCAATGATACCGATGGAGGAAATCGGCGAGTTAGACGCACCAATCAGGCCCGCCATGTAGCCGCACACAGAGGCGATAATGAGGCCTACCAGCAACGTAAAGAGCACGGAGACGGTAATGAGCACGGCCATATGGTCATGGATATCGGTACCCTGCACGAAGTCCCACAGCAGCAGCGCGATGGGCACCATAAACGCCACGATGGTGGTGGCAACATAGGGGAAGGGAATATCTCGCTCGGTCACATCCACGGCGGAACCGGACTTACGGGCGCGCGAGGAGGCTAGCGACTGGCGGATACCCAGCGCAATGGGCCCGGCAATCTTCAGCAGGGTCCAGATAGCGGCAATGGCCATGGTGCCCACGCCGATGAAGCGGATATCATCGGAGAAGGTGGTATCGACGACGTCGGCAAGAGCGGTGGCGCCCGAAATATCACCGGTGGTGAAAATGGGCAGCAAGATGAAATAGGAAATCACTACGCCAACCAGCATGGCGATGCCCACCGGCAGGCCCACCAAGTGGCCCACGCCGATAAGGGCGGTAGAAAGGCTCGTGCCCAGGGTGGTCGCGCCGGCGCCGAGTTTGAAATAGGCGGTGACCTCAGAGGCGGCCGCCTTCATTGCGGTCAGCAGCGCCATGACGGCCGAGGTAATACCGCCGGCGACGATGATGCGCAGACCCTTGGCATTTTCTTCCTGGCTGGCGCCGGAAGCATTTTCATCGCCCACCTTGAGGACCTCGGCCGCGGCCACGCCCTCCGGGTAGGGCAGATCGGAGCCTGTTACCAAAGCGCGGCGCAACGGGATGGAATACATCACGCCCAGCACGCCGCCGATGATGCACACACCGGCCGTCTGCAGGAAGCCGAAGCCCTGCCAGTACCCCACCATCACTAGGCCCGGGAGGACGAAGATGATGGCGGACAAGGTGCCCGCAGCAGAGGCGATGGTCTGGACAATATTATTTTCTTTAATGTTATGACCTTTGAAATGGCGCAAGACTGCCATGGAAATCACGGCAGCGGGGATGGAGGTAGCAAAGGTCAAGCCCACCTTCAGGCCTAGGTACACGTTGGCAGCGGTGAAGATGAGGGTAATCAGGCCGCCGATGATAATGCCGCGCAGAGTCAGCTCGGGCAGGGTGGCCTTGGAACCTGCGGCGGATGATGCGTTCGCCATGCCAGGTCCTTTCTATTCTCGGCTATGAAAGTTTCTCGTTTCACCCCGCGTAACAAACCGCAGCCTGCCACGTCCGTTCCTGTCTGTTTGGCCCCGATTCCTCGCCGGAATAGGGTCCGAACGGACAAAATCCGCACAGGGTGGAATGAATAAATTTTAGTTCACCACCCCAGCGTTTTCCTATTCCGGTTGCTCTATAGCTTGGGCAGGGCGGGTACGGTAGTACACATGACTGCACTTAATGAAAGCATCCGCAACGACCGCGAGACCATTTTCCGCCAGCTCAGCGAGCTCGTAGCCTTCAACTCCGTCCACAATGAGGAAGGCTTGGAGGACCAGACCAAGGGCGCGAGCCAGTGGGTTAAGTCCGCACTCGAAGAAGCCGGAGTGAGCGTGGAAACCATCACCACGGCCGATGGCTCCACCGCCATCTTGGGCGAGCGCAAGGGCGACGAGGGGGCCAAAACCGTCCTGCTTTACTCCCACTATGACGTAGTACCGGCGGGCAACCGCGAAGCGTGGGATTCTGATCCTTTTACCCTTACTGAGCGCCAGGCCGCCGATGGCTCTACTCGTTGGTACGGCCGCGGCGCCGCCGATTGCAAGGGCAACGTGGCCATGCACCTAGCGGCCCTGCGCGCGGTGGACAATAACGGCGGCACCAAGGTCAACCTGAAGTACCTCATCGAGGGTTCTGAGGAACGCGGCGGCGAGGGCCTTTCCCAGCTCATCAAGGACCGCCCGGAGCTTTTTGCGGCCGATGCCATCCTCATCGCCGATGCCGGCAACTCCGCCGTAGGCCAGCCGACCTTGACCACTTCCCTACGCGGCGGCGCGCAGATTGGTGTGCAGGTCGATACGCTGGCCGCCGGCGTTCACTCCGGCCAATTTGGTGGCGCGGCCCCGGACGCCGCCAAAGCCCTGATGCGCGCCATCGACTCCCTATCCGATGAGTACGGCCGCACCGTTATCGATGGCGTAGATACCACCGCCGAGTGGTCCGGCCAGGAATACTCGGCCGAGGCCTTCCGTGCCGATGCACAGCTGCTGGAGGGCACCAAGATCATGGGCGAAGATGACCCGGCTGGCGCCACCCCGGTGGCGAATATGGTCTGGTCCCGCCCAGCCATTACCGTGACCGGCTTTACCTCTACCCCGGTTGCAGAAGCAGTCAACGCCGTGCCCGCTACCGCTTCCGCCCAGCTCAACCTGCGCGTTCCGGCTGGCGCCGATGCCGCCGCGATTGCCGACGCCGTCTGTGCGCACCTCCGCAGCCACACCCCTTGGGGCGCCCACGTCAAGGCCGAGGTGCTCGAGTCCAATGCCGGCTTTGCCACCGATCCGGAAAAGCCAGCCGCTGCCCTGCTAGGCGAATGCCTTTCCGAGGCCTATAACGCAGAGACCGCCGCTCAGGGCATGGGCGGTTCCATTCCGCTAACCACCGAGCTGCAAGAGGCGCATCCTAACGCGGAGATCGCCCTCTACGGTGTGGAGGAGCCCAAGTGCACCATTCACTCCGCCAATGAGTCGGTGGATCCCACCGAGATCGAAAATATTGCCGCAGCCGAGGCACTCTTCCTGCAGCGCTACTCCTAAGGCTTGCGCCCCTGGCCCAGCCTGGGTCCTGGCTATTGCCGCGGCACTGCGGCGTACCCCGCTCCCCACGGAGCGGGGTTTCTTTATGCCGCAAAACAGCAGCATATAATACAGCGCCAAAAATAGTTCTTTCAAAGCCGTAGAAAAGCCGGTAAAGTGGCAAAAAGTTGGCCCCGCGCTCGGCCATGTTGCTTGCACTATGCCACCGCGGCGTACTCAGCGGCGTGCGGCTCGTGAATGTTCTCGTCTCTCAGTAGTTGTGATGCTCGTGGTGTTCGCGGCAGCGGGGCAAGAGAACGCGATACAACCAAAAGGAGCGCAGTAACCAACGTGCTAATACTCCTAGGTACTCTCATCGCCGCCACCGTGGTGGCACCGCTGCTCATCATGCGAATGGGTCGCCCGGCATTTGGAATTTTGGCCCTAGTCCCCGGCGCAGGCTTTGTGTGGACGCTCATGCACTTTCTGCGCGGCACCTTCGCAGACGGTGGCGCGGTTGAGCATACCGTGGAATGGATGCCCTCCGCGAACCTAAGTTTTGACCTCCGCTTAGACGGACTAGGCGCGCTGTTTAGCCTCATCATCTTGGGCATGGGCGCGCTGGTATTGATCTACTGCTGGGGCTACTTCGACGGCACGCGACGCCGCTTGGCCATGTTCGCGGCGCAAATGGTGGGCTTCGCCACCGCCATGTTTGGTCTAGTGGCCGCGGATAATTTCCTGCTGATGTACGTGTTCTGGGAGATTACCTCCCTGCTGTCTTATCTCTTGGTTAGCTACTATGCGGAACGAGCCTCCTCCCGCCGCGCGGCCCAGCAGGCGCTGATGGTCACCGCGCTGGGCGGGCTAACCATGCTCATGGGCTTTATCTTGCTCGGGCGGCAAACTGGGGCGTGGACCTTTAGTGATATCTCCGCCTATGAGAACTTTGCGCAAACACCCTATGTCACGGTGGCCATCGTGCTCATCTTGGCGGGCGCGCTGACAAAGTCCGCAATCGTACCGGCACACTTTTGGCTCCCCGGCGCGATGGCGGCGCCGACTCCGGTCTCCGCTTATCTCCACTCCGCCGCGATGGTTAAGGCCGGCATCTACCTCGTCGGGCGCTTGGCGCCCTCGATGTATGAGGTGGCAACCTGGCACGTGGTGGTTATCTCCTTAGGCGTATTTACCATGCTGCTCGGTGGCTGGATGGCGCTCAAACAGCGCGACCTGAAGCTGATTTTGGCCTATGGCACCGTCTCCCAGTTGGGTTTTATCACCTCCATCATGGCCGTAGGCTCGCGGGAAGCCATGCAGGCCGGCCTCGCGCTGACCTTTGCGCACTCGCTATTTAAGGCGGCGCTTTTTATGGTCGTCGGAGCTATCGATCACTGCTCGGGCACGAGGGATATCACCAAGCTATCCGGCTTGGGGCGCAAGGAGCCCTTCCTTTTCGGTATTGCGATCATTTCCGGGTTCTCCATGGCCGGCGTCCCACCACTGTTTGGCTTCGTGGCTAAAGAGGCCGTGCTGGAAGCCACCATGCACGAAGAGCTCTTGGCCGGCATGCCGCGCAATATGATGCTTGTGGCCTATGTCCTCGGTTCTATCCTCACGATGGCCTATACGCTGCGCTTTTTGTGGGGTGCCTTTGCCACCAAGAAGGAGGTCAATGGAACGGAGCTGGCAGAGGCCGTCGCCAAGATGCATCCGGTCAACCTGGGGCTATGGCTCTCCCCTGTCTTACTTACCGTCCTGACAGTGGTACTTGGTGTATTCCCCAAGCCGCTTTCGGCAGCCTTTGACCAACACCTCAATTCCACCTTCGGCCCGGAGGAGCATAGCGAGCTAGCCCTGTGGCATGGCTTGACGGTGGCGCTGGGCCTCTCCGCACTCATTATTGTGGCCGGTATTATTATGCACTGGCAACGCCAGGTCCTGGTCAAGTGGCAATTCTCCTACCCCGCACTGGGCAATGCGGATGACGCCTACGATTCGGTCATCGCTCTTTTGCGCCAGCTCTCGCTGCGCACGACGGCAACCACGCAGCGCGGCTCCCTGCAGCTGAACTTGACGGTTATCTTTGCCACGTTGATGCTGCTGCCACTGGCTATGATCATCAAAGGCGATCTCACTGATATCCGCATGATAGTGGCGGAAAATCCTTGGCAGATCGTCGCCGCCTTCATCATCATGGTGGCCGCCGTGGCTGCCACGGTCACCGATAATCGTTTATCAGCCGTCATCATCGTCGGGGTGACTGGCTATACGCTCGCCTTCATCTTCGCTCTGCACGGTGCGCCGGACTTGGCGCTGACGCAGCTGTTGACCGAGACCATCGTGATGGTTCTTTTCATGCTGGTTCTGC
The DNA here is from genome assembly GCF_037908395.1 of Corynebacterium sp. KPL4072. Classification (NCBI taxonomy): domain Bacteria; kingdom Bacillati; phylum Actinomycetota; class Actinomycetes; order Mycobacteriales; family Corynebacteriaceae; genus Corynebacterium; species Corynebacterium sp. KPL4072. The sequence goes on along the minus strand of NZ_JBBMGE010000007.1, from coordinate 28,123 downwards.
GCCGCATGCCGGCCTCCACCGAATGGAAGCAGGACCCCAAGATGGGCCGCCTGCGTGCCTGGCTTTCCGTGGGCACGGGTCTTACCGTCACCGTAGTAGCGATGTTTGCTATTAACGCGCGTCAGTCCAAGCCCATCTCCGAGTTCATGCCGGATCTGGCCAAAGAGATTGGACACGGTGCCAATACTGTCAACGTCTTGCTGGTGGACCTGCGCGCCTGGGATACCTTTGGCGAAATCACGGTGATTATCATTGCCGCACTGGGCGTGGTCTCGCTGATTTATCGCACCCAATCTTTCGGCCGTGAAAGCCGCCGCCCCACCCTGCGGGTTACCGGCCGGCGGTGGCTGGCCGCCGGGGTGGAATCTGAGCAAGCACTCAACCGCTCGCTGATGATCGATGTCTCCACCCGCGTGCTCTTCCCGTCCATGGTCGCACTGTCCTTCTATTTCTTCTTCTCCGGCCACAATGCTCCTGGCGGTGGCTTTGCCGGCGGCCTCGTGGCAGCGCTAGCACTCATCCTGCGTTACCTGGCTGGTGGGCGCGCGGAGCTGGAAGAAACCCTGCCTATTGACGCCGGCCGCACCATGGGCACCGGTCTCTTGCTGTCCGCACTAGCCACGGTGACCCCGATGTTCTTTGGTCACCCGCCGCTTACCAGCGGATACACCTCACCGGAGATTCCGCTCATCGGCAAGGTTTCGCTACCTTCAGCGTTGGTCTTTGACGCAGGTGTCTACCTCATCGTCGTGGGGCTCACGCTCTACATCCTAAATTCCTTGGGCGCCAAGCTGGATGAAGAAGAGGATATGCGTAAGCAACGTGCCCGCGATCGCGCCCGCTCGCTGGCCCGGCAGCAGCGCCAACGCACCGCCAAGCAAAAAGCGCAACGGGCCCAACGCAAGGAAAAGAAACAAGCCGCTACAGCAAGCACAACCGCCACCACAGGGAAGGAGAAATAAATGGAAGCCAACCTCTTCCTCCTCTTGGCCGCCGGTGTGCTCGTAGCCGCGGGCGTCTACCTGCTCCTGGACCGCGCCATGACCAAAATGCTGCTTGGACTGCTGCTTTTGGGCAATGGCGCAAACCTCTTCCTGCTGCAGTCCGGCGGTTCGGCCGGTTCTCCGCCTATCGATGGCCGCGACTCGGAACCTTTCGGCACCGAGATTGCAGATCCGCTGGCACAAGCAATGATTCTGACTGCCATCGTCATTTCCATGGCGCTGACGGCCTTCATCCTTACCCTGGCCTACCGCCAGTACCGCTACCGCACGGATGATGTCATTGAAGATGACGCGGAAGATACCGCTATTGCCGCCAAGGCCGCGCGCCCCGGCAATGCGGCCGCCAGCCCGGACCACGATGCGTCCAATGATCCGGCTACCGGCCGCGCCACCAAGCAAGGCGATAACTTCGGCCCTGCATCCTTCGAGGAACCAGTAAAGGGGGCCCGCGATGAGTGAGACCGTACAGCCGCTTGTCGATGCCCTCTTTCCCTACATCGGCTACCTCATTCCGCTGCCCATTATCATCCCAGCAGTGGCCGCGGCCCTCGCCTTGATCTTTTGCCGCATTCCCAATGTGCAGCGCCAGATCGTATTTTTCTCACTGCTCATTACCGCCGTGGTCAATGCCGTACTCATCCTCATCGCAGATTTTGAAGGCATCCAAACCCTGCAGGTAGGAGGCTGGGACGCCCCGGTGGGTATCACGCTCGTGGCGGATCGCCTCTCTGCGGTCATGCTCTTTACGTCCTCCGTGGTGCTGTTTTCTGTCATTTGGTACGCCATTTCTCAGGGCGTTCGCGACGGCACCAAGGACGAACCGGTGGCCGTCTTCTTGCCCACCTACATGCTGCTGACCATGGGCGTTAATATCTCCTTTTTGGCGGGCGATCTCTTCAACCTCTACGTGGGCTTCGAGGTCTTCCTCGTGGCGTCCTATGTGCTGTTGACCTTAGGTGCCTCGGCTGGTCGAGTGCGCGCCGGCGTGGGCTACGTGATGGTGTCGATGGCCTCATCCATGATCTTCTTGCTCGCGTTGGGGTATGTGTATTCCTCCGTGGGCACGATGAACATGGCACAGATTGGCCAGCGCATGCAGGACATTCCGGAAGGAACTCGCACCGCTATCTTTGCCACGTTGCTCGTCGCCTTTGGCATTAAGGCCGCCGTGGTCCCGCTGGATGCCTGGCTGCCGGACTCCTATCCCACGGCACCTTCGCTGGTTACGGCCGTCTTTGCCGGCCTGCTGACCAAGGTGGGTGTCTACGCCATCATCCGCGCCCGCACCTCCGTCTTTACTGCGGGTGGGCTCGATACCGTGCTCATGTGGGTAGCCCTCGCCACGATGCTGGTGGGTATTTTGGGCGCCATCGCGCAATCCGATATTAAGCGCCTTTTGTCTTTTACCCTGGTCAGCCACATTGGTTATATGATCTTCGGCGTCTCTTTGGGTACCGCGCAGGGGCTTTCTGGCGCCATCTTCTACGCCGTACACCACATTCTGGTCCAGACTGCGCTATTTCTGGTGGTCGGACTGGTTGAGCGCCAAGCCGGAACATCTTCGCTGCGCCGTTTGGGCTCGCTGATGTATTCCGCCCCGCTCATCGGAATCTTGTATTTCATCCCCGCCATCAACCTGGGCGGCATCCCGCCGTTCTCCGGTTTCCTGGGCAAGGTCATTTTGCTGCAAGCCGGTGCGAATGAAGGATCCTGGATGGCCTGGGTACTTATCGTTGGAGCCGTGGCTACCTCCCTGCTTACCCTCTACGTGATGATGCTGGTGTGGGCTAAGGGCTTTCAACGCGACCGCGCCGATGCCCCTGAAGGCAACGTGGCGCTCGCCCGCCCGGCCCCGCTTTCCGATATCACCGATGAGGTGGAATTTTCCTCCCGCCAGGATGTGGGCAGGGTGCCCTTTGGCATGATCGCCTCTACGACCCTGCTGGTGGCCGCGTCTACGTCCATTACTTTCCTGGCCGGACCGATTTCCGGTGTAACCTCGCGCGCGGCCGAATCCGCGCAGGATACGTCCATCTACCAGTACGCCGTGCTGGGCGACCGCGCGGATGATCCCACCCGCCACCTCAACCAGAAGGAGCGCTACACCGGCGGCGCTGATTCCTATGAAAATAGGCGCAGCCACTCTCCTGAGGCGGAGCCCCCGGCCTCGCCGGGCCTGGATTCCCGCACCGATCCAGAAGCCGGTGGACGCGATGCGCATTCCACCACCGTAAAGTCCCCGGACGCCGCCAAGAGGAAGGATATTAGCGATGACTAACTCGCGCTTTTCCGGCCTGCACCACCGCTTCCGTCCGTGGTTCATCGTCTGGCTCATCATCATGTGGTGCATGCTGATGGGCGAGGTCACCGTGGGAAACTTGGTGGCGGGACTTATCATCGGCGTCGTTATTGTCTTTGCCCTACCGCTGCCGGCCATGCCGATTACCGGCATCGACGTCTCCTGGGGCAAGCTCATTGCTTTTATGCTCCGCTGGTTCTGGGAGTTGTTCTACGCCTCGCTCAAGGTGGGATGGCTGGCCGTGCGCCCGCAGCCGGTGCCCAAGACCGCCATCTTGGAGCTGCCCATGCGCTTGGATAATGAGTTTGCCATCTCTTTGGCGGTGACGCTGTACAACCTGCAACCGGGTGGCACGGTAACCGATATTGATATTGCTAACCGCATGCTCACCGTCCACATCTTAGATGCCCACGATGAGGAGCAAATCCAGCGCGAGATCAATGCCGTGGCCCGTATGGAGGTCTCATTCATCGAAATCTTTGAAAGGAGCCACCCCTAATGGATCCTCAGATCTACAATGCGATTTTGCTGGTGGCCGCCGCGCTGCTGGTCGTCTCCTTCCTCATTACCGTCTGGCGCATTATCACCGGGCCTAATTCGCTGGACCGTTTGGTGGGTATGGATGGCTTTACCGCGATGTTCCAGTGCGCGCTTGCTACCTACATGTGCTGGTCGCTCAACACCACGGTGGCCTCGGCCATGCTGGTCATTGCGCTCTTGGGTTTTATCTCTACCGTGTCGGTTACAAGGTTTAGGAAGAGGGATAACCAATGAGCTGGTCCTTTATCGCTGATGTACTCTCGCTCATCCTCATTATTAGCGGCAGCCTCCTCACCTTGGCCGCAGCCATCGGTATCGCTCGATTCAAAGACACAATGTCGCGCGTACACGCGGTGAGCAAGCCGCAGACCACCGGTCTTATCCTCACCATCCTGGGCGCGATCATCCGCCTCACGGGCGCGGAATCCTTCAGCGTGGCCGAGCGGGGGGATTTAGGAATGCTCATTTTGCTGGTACTGTTTGCCATGTTCACTAGCCCGGTAACCGCGCAGCGCACCTCACGTATTGCACGCCGTGAGGGCCTATACGGCACCGAGGAAACCATGTCCCGCAACGACCGCCCCGCCGCGAAGTCGCTGCGCCGCAAGTAGGAGACGCTTTTCACCGTGAAAAAGCTTTATGGGCTTCCCACTGTGGTGACTTTGCTCGCCGCCCTCATCGGCGTCATTGTCTATCGCTTCAGCATCTACGATGGCAATAGCGCCTTTGTGTGGCGCGTTCCGCTAGATCTGAAGATTTATTGGCTCGCCGGTGGTGAGGTAGCGCAGGGCGCAAACTTGTACGATAACGCCTATATTGGTGACCTGCCTTTTACCTATCCGCCCTTTTCCGGCACTCTTTTCACGTGGCTTTCCTCGCTTGCCGACGACCCTTTGATCCTCCTTTGGCAAGGCGGCACCGCCCTTGCCCTGTTTACGGTCATCATGCTGGTTCTGCGCGAGCGCGGGCTCAAGCTCTCCCCGGCAATGTGGTTATTGGGCATCTTGCTTTTGTGCTGCACCCCGGCAAATGAACCGGTGCACGGCACCCTATTCTTTGGCCAGATCAACATCTTTTTGATGTTGCTGGTTGCCTTGGACCTCCTCCCGCGCAAGCGGGCCCTGCCGGGCATCGGCATCGGTTTGGCTGCGGGTATGAAACTTACCCCCGCTTATATGGGACTGGTTCTGCTCTTCCAAAAACGCTGGTGGCAGGCGATTATCGCCATCTTGACGTTCGCGGTAACCGTTGCCATTGGCTTTGTAACCATCCCGGATGCCGCCGAATTCTGGACCGATGCCATCTTTAAATCCTCCCGCGTGGGCGAGCACACTAACCCAGGTGCGCAGTCCATCCGCTCCGTGATGGTCCGCGCATGGGGCATCGACGGCGGCTGGGTATGGCTTGCCGCCGTGGTCGTGGTCTTTATTCTGACCTGCTTGGCGCTGCGTACCGCGATGAAGCACCGTAATAACTCGGCCGCGCTTGCGCTCGCCGGTATCAGTTCCTGCTTGGTCTCCCCCTTCTCCTGGTATCACCACTGGGTATGGACGGTGCCTTTGGCCGTCGTCGTACTGGTTTCCGTTAACCAGGCGCTGGGCAGGCGCTTGCACGGTTTCCTCGGCGCACAGCTTGCTGGCTTTGTATCGGTGCTGGCCATGTGTGCGGTAACCATGCCGTTCATTTCCGCAGCCGTGTGGTTGTCTGCTGCTAGCCGCTCGCTCAACCACTGGGATCTGCAGCCCTGGGGCATGTTGGCCTTTACCGGCGCCGGCGTTATCTATATCGCCTTCTACGCGGTGTGGGGATTTATCCCTGGCACCCAACCGGCCAAGGAAACGACCACCCCTGGTAGCCCCCAGCAGCCCGCTGCCGCGCAACCTGCTGCCACCACGACCGCGGCCCATCCGGCGCATTCAGTGAACACCGAGTCTACGACCCGTGGTGGTCATTCACGGGCAGCGCGCACTATCAGCGATGAAACGGCAGAAATGCCCGCGGTGGGTCCCGAAACGCGCGCTTTCCCCGCGTCCCAGGACATCACCGATATCCCCGATACCCCGGCTTATGGGCGCCACTCGCGCTCCGAGGACTAAGCCCGAGGCGGCTACCGGCCCCCTGCCCTCCCGCTTTAGAGCGGGCGGAAGGTGCGCAGCTCGCGGCAGGTCTCCTCAACCACCTCGCGCCAGCTGCCAGTTTCTTTGAACAAGCGGCGCTGCCGCTCATAGCCGGCGCCGCCATCAATAATTTCGTGGATAAGCTGCAGCTCATTAAAGCATCCCAGCTCGCGGGCGATGGGGGCGAGTTCTTCCACCATCTGCGCTAGCTCGTCTTTGACCCAGGCTTCATCGGTCTCGCGGGAGGTAATTACCAGCGCATCCATGCCGTAGCGGGCGCCGCGCCACTTATTTTCTGCCACGTGCCAGGGCTGCAGGGTGGGAAGGGGTTCCGCGGCGTCGATAAGCCGGTCGTAGTAGACCACCAAGCAGTGAGTAAGCGCAACGATGGCGGAAAGCTCGCGCAGATTCGACGTCGCATCGCTCACGCGCACCTCCACCGTGCCCCACTTGGCGGCCGGCCGAATATCAAAGTGCATGGAGCCGGTGTGGTTGATAACGCCGGAAATCGCTTGGTCGCGCATATAGGACTGCCACTCGGCCCAATCGCGGAATTGATATGGCATGCCTGCGGTAGGCAGCTGCTGGTAGAGCATGGTGCGGTTGGAAGCATAGCCGGTATCCAGGCCCTCCCACCCCGGCGAGCACGCTGATAAGGCCAGCAAGTGGGGGTACTTGGTCATTAGCGCATTGATGATGGGCCACACGCGGTCCTCGTGGCTAATGCCCACGTGCACGTGCGTGCCCCAAAGCAACATCTGCTTGCCCCAGTACTGGGTGCGCGCGATGATTTCTTGATAGCTGGGTTTATCCGAAAGCGGATTCTCGCGGAAATCCGTAAATGGGTGCCCACCGGATGCCCAGACATCTACCCCCAGCTTATCGGCGGCTTCTTCCACCGCGTTCAGGGAATTTTTCAGGTCAGCGATTGCTTCCGGAACGGTGTGGCAAATGCCTGTAACTAGCTCCACCGTATTTTGGAGAAATTCCTTTTCCAGATGGATATCGGGATAGGTCGCATTGGCCAGATCGATAAGTTCCGCACCGCGCGGGACGAGGTCGCGCGTTTCGCGGTCCACGAGCGCTACCTCCCATTCCACACCTAGCGTTGGTTCGGGAGAGCGGGCGAATTGTTCTGCCGGGATCTTCACCCATTCAGCTTAACGGCTGACAGGTATTAAGACGTGAATTTTATTTAACCCATTCTCAGCGGCGGCCGTGCGGGTAGGCAATATCTCAGATCATAAAAGTCCAAGGGCATCCGGCCACAGAACAATAAAGTTTCTTTGTGGCCGGATGCCCTTGGACTTTAGGTCAGGTACGCAGCTAGCTTAGGCCTGCGGCACCGCTAGGGCGACAACGACGGCGCCGTCATCGGTTGCTTCCTTAGGCAGGTCGCGATTCATGGGCGCGATATCGGCCTGATAGCGAGCGGCTACCTCTTTGGCCAGTGCTTCAGCAGAGGTATCGCCTTCCGGGTAGAAGACGGTGGTCTTCGGGACGGTAAGGACATCGCCAGGCAGGTTGCCCACGTAGCCCACCTTGAAGCCGCCGCCTTTGAGGGAATCGGCTTCCTTCTTGGCTTTGTCTACCTCACCGGAGTTATTGAGGACGCTGACCTTAATATCTTTGCGGTCGCGCGCGGCGGAGTGGGCGTTTTCCTCTCCTGCAGCGTCATTGCCCTGAGGCGCAGCAGCCTCGTCGGCAGCACCGGAAGCAGCCGAATCACGTGGGGCATCGCCCTTTCCTGGCGCCGGTGCAGGGGAAGGAGCGCTTGCGCCCTCGGAAGCGCCTGGGGCACCGGGGGCACGGGAACCTGCGGCATCGGGACCAGCGGAGCCTTCGGGTGCGGCACCAATGGTGGAACCGGTGGAGTTTTCTTGCTTGCTCTCGGAGGCCACGGTGGAATCATCGTCGCCCGAGGTTATGGAGTACAAAGCCCAGAGGCCGAGCATGACGGCCACCGCGATGAGGACCATCGCCAGGCCGCGCAGCGGGAGTCCGCCCTTTTTAGCGTGCGCGCCGCCACCAGCGGGGCGCTTAGCGGCACGGGAAGCGGACGCACCGGCAGCGGAGCCGGCGCGGGTTTCGTCGGGTACCTTGTCGGTCGATTTTTCCGGATTCACATTAGTCACATACGCAACACTAGTACCCAGAATTAACTAAAAGGGGTATTTCCCCGCGCGGCGCGCCGCGTGTTTTCTCTCTCCTCGCGCACGCGGCGCAGCCGGGCGACTAGGAGCGGGTGGGATTGGGCGGCCGCGGGGGCGTCGAGAAGCAGGTTAAGGCGCTGATGGTAGCGCACCGGGGAGATATCCAGTTGCGCGCGGATGGCCTCTTCCTTGCGGCCGATGCTGCGCGGCGCGGTTTCTTCAAAGTCCAAAATGGCGGCGTCTAGGTCAGACAAGGGGTTCATGCCTAAACTGTAAGGCATGACTATTCGCCCCATCGTTATCCACGGCGAGCCCGTGCTTCACAACCCCACCCAACCGGTGGAAGAATCCGAAATTTCCACCCCGGAAATGCAGCAACTCATCGCGGACATGTATGAAACCATGGATGCCGCCCATGGCGTGGGCCTAGCCGCAAACCAGGTAGGAATTGGCAAGCGCCTCTTTGTCTACCACTGCCCTGATACGGACGGACCCAATGGCACCGAGCTGCCGTCCGAAAAGGCAGGCATGCGCAAGGGCTGCGTTATTAACCCCGTGTTGGAGACCTCTGAAATTCCGGAGACCATGCCGGCTGACGACGGCTCCGATGACGAAGGCTGCCTCTCCGTTCCAGGCGAGGGCTTTCCCACCGGCCGCGCCGACTGGGCACGCGTGACCGGCAAGGACGAAAACGGCAACGACATCTCCGTCGAAGGCTATGGCTTCTTCGCCCGCTGCCTGCAGCACGAGACCGGCCACCTCGATGGCTTCCTGTACACCGATACCCTCATCGGCCGCTATAAGCGCCAGGCCAAAAAGGCCATCAAACGCAATGGGTGGACCGAGCCGGGTTATTCCTGGGTACCGGGCGAGGACGCCGATCCCTTCGGCCACGACGACTAATGTCACGTATTTTCCGCTCCGATGCCGTCCAGGTGGGCGAGCGCGTGGTGGCCCGGCGCGATTTCGGCGGCGTGCATAGCGACGTCATCGGGCACGTGCTGAGCCTCAATCCGCTGGTTATCCGCCCGCAGGAGGTCGGTGGTTTCCCCTCTGACCTGGATGCGGTAGAGATCCCGCCGGAACAGCTGAAAATCATCAAGCGGCTCTCCCCGCGCATGGTCCGCAATTCCGATATCCGCGCCGTGGAGGTTGCGGCGGCCGCGGCTTTCCCCGGCGGGGAGCACGCCTGGACTAGCGATGGTTCTTGGCTCCTGCGCGCCGGCGACGGGGCTACCGGCAGCTCCAATTCGGCTGTGCCTTTGGGCCCTTCGGCCGGCTTCACCCCGGTGCCGATGGAAGAGATTAAGGACTTCTTCGCCCGCCGCGACCTGCCGGTGCGCCTATTGGTTCCAGAGCGCATTGGCAAACCCGCCGAGCGCCTGCTTGCCGACGCCGCGTGGGAAACCGAACCAGAAACGCTCGCTATGGTCTTGCGCGGTCTGCCCGCGCTTGCCGAAGCCCCCTCTGCTTCCCCCACCGTCCACATCGAAGACCACCCCGATGACAAGTGGCTGGAGATGTATCACTCCCGCAGCGGAACCCTTTCGCCTCAGGCACTGAAGCACCTGAGCGCCCCCATCGAGGGCACACTTGGCTTTGGCCGCCTAGCGCTCGAAGGCGAAACCGTCGCCATTGCCCGCGGTGCCATTAGCGAATCCGGCGATGGCACCGCGTGGCTGGGCCTTTCTAATGTGGAGCTAGCTGCGAACTCCCGCCGCCGCGGATTCGGCACTCTGCTAGGCCAGCATCTGCTGCGCTGGGGCCGCGACAATGGCGCGGAGCATGCCTACCTCACCGTTCCGGCCTCCGATACCGCGGGCGTGCGGCTTGCTGAAAAGCTCGGCTTCATTGAGCAACACCGCCGCATCTACGCCCGCCTGCGGGGCTAGGCCCCGCGGCAGCGCCCTTTCGGACTGGGTGGTGAGCCTTATGGGACTGCCCGCTGACCTCGCTGCAGCGGGCAGGTACTGTATGTGGCATGCGCATCGCCACGTGGAATATTAACTCCGTTCGTACCCGCACACAGCGGGCGCTGGACCTTATCTCCAAGCACGACATCGACGTTTTGTGTCTGCAGGAAACTAAGGTGAAAGACGATAAGTTTCCACGCGAGTCCTTCGAGGAAGCGGGTCTGCACGTCACGTGCCACGGGCTCAACCAGTGGAACGGCGTGGCCATCGTATCCACAGATGCGCCCGAGGAGGTCTTTGTGGGTTTTCCAGGCCAACCCGGCTTTGCCAAGGATCCGGATAAACCACAAGAGCGGGAGGCCCGAGCGCTAGGGGCCCGCATCCGTGGCGTAGAAATGTGGTCCCTCTACGTGCCCAACGGCCGCGAGATCACGGACCGCCACTATGACTACAAGCTGGACTTTCTCTATCACCTGGCACACTATGCGGAAAACAATGCGCAGTCTAAACTTCTTTTGACCGGTGATTTCAATATTGCTCCGCGCGATGAAGACGTATGGGACATCGAAGCCTTCCGCGGTAAGACGCATGTCACCGAGCCAGAGCGCGCCGCATTCCAGATGCTGGAAGAGTCCGGGCTCGAGGAGGTCACCCGCCGGTTCACGGAGGACCAGCGCTATACATACTTCGATTACAAGGGCATGCGCTTCCAAAAGAACGAAGGCATGCGCATCGATTTCCAGTTGGCTTCCGCCCCACTTGCCCAGCACGTAACCGGCGCACAGGTAGACCTGGTTGAGCGCGCCGGCGATAAAACTTCCGATCACTGCCCACTTCTCGCAGATTTCGATCTGCCCGATTTCGATTCCGTGCGATAAATGTCTTGGTCGCTTGATCTCAGCTTCTGGCAGCTTTTATTCCTAATCCTGGATTACGGCATCAAGATTATTGCCGTCGGCTTCGTGCCCGAAGGCCGCCGCCCGTCCAGCTCCACCGCGTGGCTGCTGGCAATTCTGGTGCTGCCGTTTATTGGGCTGCCGCTGTTTTTGCTCATGGGCTCGCCGTATATCAACCGGCGCCGCCACCGCATCCAGCAAGAGGCCAATGAGAAGATTGAAAACGTCACGGCCCGCACCCCGGACCACCCGCAGGGTATCCTTTCGGCGGAAACAGAGTCGGTCATCCGGCTCAACCGCGAGCTGACCGGTTTCCCAGCGTTGGTGGGCCACAACCTGGGTCTGCACGCGGATTATGACGAGTCCATTCGCGCCATCGCCGCCGCCATTGACCGCGCCGAGAAGTACGTGTCCATCGAGATCTACATCCAGTCTTGGGACGAGGTCACGGACGTCTTCTTCGAGTCCCTGCGCAGGGCTACCGCCCGCGGCGTGAAGGTGCGGCTGCTGCTGGATCAGATCGGCAGTTTTAAGTACAAGGGCTATTTCAAGCTGGGCAAGCAGCTGACAGAGATAGGCGTGGACTGGCATCTCATGCTGCCTATCCAGATTCACAAGGGCCGTTTCCGGCGTCCGGACCTGCGCAACCACCGCAAGCTGGTGATCATCGATGGCAAGGTCGGCTTTATCGGCTCGCTAAATATGATTAAGCGCCAGTACAAAACCAAGGACCGCTACTGGATCGACTACATGGTGGAGCTGTCTGGGCCAATTGTGACTTCTATGTCCGCGGTCTTCGCCGTGGATTGGTACCTGGAGGCAGACGAGAATCTTCCGCTCGATGAGCTGCCTTATGACGACGCCCAGACTGCCGACGCCAATCACCTCCAAATAATCCCCTCCGGCCCTGGTTATACCACTGAGCCAAACCTGCGCATGTTCAACTCCCTGGTTCACCACGCCAAGGACCGGCTAGTTTTGTGCTCGCCCTACTTTGTCCCGGATGAGTCCCTGCTAGAGGCCGTGACCACCGCTTGCTACCGCGGCGTGGATGTGGAGCTTTATGTATCGGCAAAGGCGGACCAATTTATGGTCAACCATGCCCAGTCCTCCTACTACCAGGCCCTGCTAGAGGCCGGCGTACACATCTACCAATTCCCCTACCCCTTTGTGCTTCACTCCAAGTTCATTATCACCGACCCGGACGATCCCGGCCACGATCCGCTGTGTATGTTCGGCTCCTCCAATATGGACCCGCGTTCCTTTGGCCTTAACTATGAGTCCACCATGCTGGTGGCCAAGGGAGACCTCATTGATCAGTTCAACCAGCTCGTAGCCAATTACCGCGCCGTGTGCCACGAGCTAACTTTGGAGGAATGGAATGAGCGCGGCTTTATCCGCCGCTACGTGGATAATGTCATGCGCCTTACCTCCGCGCTGCAGTAAAGCGCACCCGGACCATCACGACTGCAGCGAAAACGGTCCGGAAACAAGACACCGCCCCGGTGAGCAGCGAATGAGCTGCCGGCCGGGGCGGTAAAGCGCCTAAGCAATGGAATGCTTAAGCTTTAAAGGTGCTTAGGCGTCGCGCTTTTGCAGGACGATGACGCCTAGGACCCACAAAAGGAGAGCCCAAGCGAGGAATACCAGCCCAAATCCCCAGGATTCCTTCCACGGAGCATCTGCGGGAGTTTGATCCATTAGCCACGACTGAAACGCGCTAAATGGCATGTAGTTCACCAGCTTCCCGCCCACCTTGGGGATCATAGACACGAAACCGTCCAAACCAAGGAAGAGGATCAACCCGATGGCCACGGAGCCGGCGGTAGAGCGCAATAACAGGCCGAGCCCCTGGGAGAAAAGGACGATAAGAGCCGCTGCCAGTGGGTACTTCCACAGCTGCTTCTGCCCCATCTCATCGTCCCAAGGCTGGAATTGCGCGGCTACCTCATCGTAGGCAAAAAGCTCGGTAAGCAAGTAGGAACCGGCCACCGCGATGAAGCTGAGCGCGGCCGCGATGACCGCGTACATGAGCAGTTTGACCAAGGCCACCGACCAGCGACGCGGGGTAGCCATGTACGTGATGGTCTGCGTACCAAAGCGGTACTCGGTGGTCACGATCATAATGGCTTGGATCATGAGCACGGGCAGGCCGAGGGCCAAAAGAAAAGACACCGCGCCATCCGGGGTGATAACACCCATACCAAACGCTGCATCCTCGGGGGTTTCTGCCGGTTTTGTCAGGCGGGCATTGAGGATGGCCCAACCCCACGCAAAGAAGAGGAAGATAAAGGTGGTCCACCAGAAGGAGCGGGTGGTGTGCAGCTTGGTCCATTCGGACTTCAAAGTATTCAGCATGGCGACTTAAACCTCCTGCTGGGTGGGTCGAGCGAACGGAGTGGCAGCACCGGCACCGGCAGTAGCACCGCCGGCGGTGGGGGCACCAGTGGAGCCGTGGTACTGGACGGCGTCGCCAGTAAGCTCCATGAAAGCGTCCTCTAGGGAGGCGCTCTTGAGGCTTAGCTCATTAAGCGGCACACCGGTGGAGTACGCCAGCTGGCCCACGAAATCCGTGGTCTGGTTGGCAATCACCAAGCGGGGGCGGCCTTCCTCGTCGGTGGACTCGGTAAAGGAGATTCCCTCGGCGCGCAGAGCAGAGCCAAAGGCATCGAGGTGATCGGAGCGCACCAGCACGGAGGACTCCGAGTGGTCCTTCACAAAGTCATAGGTGGGCTGGTCCGCTACCAAGCGGCCCTTACCAATGACCACGAGGTGATCTGCGGTTTGGGACATCTCCGACAGCAGGTGGGAAGAAATCAAAATGGTGCGGCCCTCTTTGGCTAGGGCACGTACCAGCTGGCGGACCCAGCGAATGCCCTCCGGGTCAAGGCCGTTGACCGGCTCGTCCAAAATGAGGATGCCCGGGTCACCGAGCAGTGCGCCGGCGAGGCCCAAGCGCTGGCCCATGCCGAGGGAGAAGCCGCCGACTTTCTTACCGGCGACGTCGGAAAGCCCTACCAGCCCCAAGACCTCGTCAACGCGGGAAGTAGAAATGCCATTGGACTGTGCGATCCATTTCAGGTGATTAGCGGCGCTGCGGTTGCGGTGCACTGCCTTGGCATCGAGCAAGGCACCCACCTCACGCAGGGGCTGCTTGAGCTCGTGGTAGTGCTTGCCGTTAATGCGCGCCTTGCCGGCCGTAGGAGCATCCAAGCCGAGGATCATGCGCATGGTGGTGGATTTGCCCGCGCCATTGGGGCCTAGGAACCCGGTGACCATGCCGGGTTTTACCTGAAAGGTGAGATCATCAACGGCGCGGACAGACTTATATTGTTTAGTCAGTCCTTCTACTTCGATCATGGCACTAGAGTGCCATAAATCTGGCAACTTTACCTGTTCAATGCCTCCATACTCTCCCGCAGGGTGGGAAAGGAACGGCGGAAGGCAGCCAATAATGGGAGGGTCTCCACCTCGTCGAAAGGCACCCAGCGCAGCTCATAGGACTCTTCATTAGCTGTAGTAGGAAGCGGAACACCGGTACGCGTGCGCGCGAGCACGGTGGTATAGGTCCACTCCCCCGGTAGATCCCCCGCTGCGGGATAAGGCCCGGCCGTGACTTGCGCATCGAGTACCTCTACATCGTGGGGCGCAATCGCGCATTCTTCCTGAGTTTCGCGCAACGCGGCCTGGGTCGGCGTCTCCGTAAAATCACGGGCGCCACCCGGAATCCCCCATGTATCGCCGTGATTGGTCCACGCGGCACGGTGTTGGAGAAGCACCTTGCGCCCGGCAACAAGAAAGAGGCCAGCGGCACCGAATTTTCCCCAGACCCGAATGCCGCCAGGACCTGCCGCCCAGCCGTCTCCACTGTGAGGATTATGCATGCTGCCTATCCTAGCCACACACGCGGGTATATGGTGGCGCCCAGCACACTGCGGACGCTATTCTGAGTTAATGACCGAGCAGGCAGTCCGGGCAGAAAGCGTGCACAACGAGCACGCTCACCCGAGCGATCACTGGCTCGATGAGGTCACCGCGCCCACCGGCCCGGCCTTCAGCGGGCTCAGCAGCCGCGCCATGCAATGGTTCGCAGGCCCGGCGCGCCTGATGCGCCGCTTTTACTACTTTGCCTCCACCACCCCGGGCAAGCTTTTTACGGTCACGCTCATCCTCACCGTGGCCCTGGGCGCTGCCGGCTTATCGATGTCCCAATCTTCCGCCGCCCGCCACTCCGATTTGGACGAGCTGCTAAGCACTACCGAACCGATGTCGAATGCGGCGCACCACCTTTATAGTTCGCTTTCGGTGGCCGATACCGTGGCCACCACCGGCTTCGTACAGGCCGGTGTGGAATCAGAGCAAAATCGCGATAGCTATAACGAAGCTATTGATGCCGCTTCGGTGGCAGCCACCGAATCCGTGCTGGGTACCACACAGGAAGATGGCCGTGTGCGCGAGCTGGTGACCTTTATCCAGCGCGAGCTGCCCGTCTATACCGCGATGGTGGAAAAGGCCCGTTCTAATCACCGGGCGGGCAATGCGGTAGCTAACTCCTATATGTCCAATGCCTCTGCACTAATGCGCGAGCATATCCTGCCGGCCGCCTCCGAGCTTTTCCAACTGACCACCGCCAAGGTAAACCAGCAGCAGCAAAAGCTCACTTCGCCGCAGTGGGTGCCGCTCTCCGGCCTCTTTGCCGCGCTCTTTTTCCTCGTTGTGGCCCAGTGGTGGCTGTGGCGCCAGACCCGCCGGCGTTTTAATCGTGGCTTTTTGACGGCCAGCGTGCTGCTCTTCCTAGCCATTTCTTGGGTAGCACTATCCAACCTCGCTACCTGGTCCACCGGCCACCAGGGCTTTGAGACAGCCTCGCGCCCATGGGATTCGCTGACGGCCTCGCGTATTGAGGCGCAGCAGGCGCGCACCTCTGAAACCCTGGCGCTGGTGCTGCGTTCCTCCGAGGAGGATACGATGGTGCGCTTTTCCAGCTCGATTAACTCCATCGAAATGGCCTTGCAGGATTATGAGGATGCCCTCAATGATGAGGACGTGGAGGTCACCGACCCCGAACTCATCCACAGCGCCCGGGCGGCCGCCGAGCAGTGGCGTGGCACCCACGATAAGCTCATGGGCGCGCTGAAAGACGGCGACTATGATGAAGCCATCTACCAGGCCACGGCCACCGAGCCCAAGGACGGTGAGATGACCACGGCGCGTTCCTATGACGAGCTCGACGCGGAGCTCTCCGATCTCATTAGTCAGGCGCGCGTCGCTATGCGCAGCTACCTGGAACGCGGCCTGACCGCCATGACCGCGGTGTCCTCGGCCGTATTCTTGCTGACCTTATGCGCCATTATCGCCGTGTGGCTGGGCATCCGTCCCCGATTGCAGGAGTACCTCTAATGCGCCGCCCACGCCTCGTCCTCGCTTCGCTTGCCTGCGTCTGCGCCGCGCTGCCTCTGGCTTCCTGCGATGTCCGCTCTACCCCGCCACTGGAGGCGCCCGCCGAGCAGGCCCTTGACGCAAAGCCGGGCCCGCCGCTGCCAGATGGGGCAAAGATTGAAAAGGCAGGAACCACCCCCGCGCACCGCGCCTCTGGTGAAGACATTAAAGGCAGCTACCGCCCAGATGACAAGAAAGCGAAAGAACGGGTGCCGGACATCGTCAAGCGCGGCCGGCTCATCGTGGGTGTGGACCGTTCCAATAACTTGCTGAGTTACCGCGACGCCGCCTCGGGTGAAGTACGCGGCTTCGAGGTAGATATCGCCCGCGAGGTTGCCCGCGATATTTTTGGTGCTCCCAATAAGGTGGACTTCCGCTTCGTGGAATCCTCCAACCGAGTCGATGCCCTTAATTCCGGCGCGGTGGACATGATTGTGCGCACGATGACCATTAGCCCGGAGCGAGAGCGGGAGGTGGCCTTTTCCATCCCCTATATGCGTACCCAAACCCGCATGCTGGTGCTCAGCAAATCTGGCATCAAATCCATCAAGGACACCGCTGGGAAGACGCTGTGCGGTGTGGGCGAATCCACCGCACTCGATACCATCCGC
This sequence comes from Corynebacterium sp. KPL4072, assembly GCF_037908395.1. Taxonomy (NCBI): domain Bacteria; kingdom Bacillati; phylum Actinomycetota; class Actinomycetes; order Mycobacteriales; family Corynebacteriaceae; genus Corynebacterium; species Corynebacterium sp. KPL4072. Next base: position 11,151 of record NZ_JBBMGE010000007.1, on the reverse strand, counting down.
GAGCACGCCCCCAAAGCCGATATCTTGGTCACCCGTTCCTGGGGCGATTGCCTCATGGCACTGCAGCTCAACCAGGCCGATGGCATCGTCGTCGATGATGCCCTGCTCTCCGGCATGGCCGCCCAGGATTCCTATACCTCCATCGTGGGCGAACCGCTGGAAACCGAAAACTACGGCGTGGCCGTGCGCCTGCCCAGCAAGCAGCATGACACCCGCCCACTGCTGCGCCAAATAAATTCCACGCTAGAGCGCATACGCCGCGATGGCACGTGGTCTTCCCTTTTTGAGGAGTGGCTCGGTGCCTACTTAGAAGAGCCCACGCTGCCGGCCGGAAAGTATATCGAGGAGGAGGCTAAACCATGAGCCATAACCCGAACTTTAGCGATGATGAGCTCGAATACATCGAGCCGGAAAACCTTGATACCCAGCGTGCCTTCCGCCAGCCCACCAATGCCACCAATTCCGCGCAGGAGCCGGATGCGCTAGGCGATGCCCCCTCGGACGACGGCCCCGCCACCGCAGCCGTAGCTTTTGACCCGTTTGCGGACGAAGACGAGGAAGCAACCGCGGCGGTGGCCTTTGATCCCTTCGCTGACGAGGATGAAGCAGACGGTGATACCGGCACCTCCGCGGTAGCCTTCGATCCCTTCGCAGACGATGACGAGGATGGCGATGGTTCCATCGACCCGGACCATATCTCTAGCCTCTTGGCGGACCTAGACAATATCCGGGCTAAGCGCGAACAGCAGCGCGCCCAGCAGGCCCAGGAGGACTCCTCGCAGCGCTCGCGCCGCCGCGCACTCGATACCTTCCGCGAGCGCCGTGGCACCCACCGCACCGAGCGCCGCGTGGCCGATGGCATGGTGCGGCTGCCGTTTATCACCCCCTCCGAGCCGACCGACGCCCTGATCGACCCACACGAGGCATCCTCCGGTAAAAAGATCCCGCCACCGCAGTTACAGCCTGGTGACATGGTGGCCGGCCAATATGAAATCTTGGGCGTCATCGCCCATGGCGGCATGGGCTGGATTTACCTGGCCAATGACCACTTTGTTTCTGGAAGAGTGGTGGTCCTCAAAGGTATGCAGGCCCAAAAATCGGCCGATGAAACCGCCGCTGCGGTGGCAGAACGCGAGTTCCTCGCGGATATTACCCACCCGGGCATCGTCAAGATTTTCAACTTCATCGATGACCCCCGGGTACCCGGCGGCTTTATTGTCATGGAGTACGTCGGCGGGCCGTCGCTTAAAAACAGGCGGAAAAAGCAGACGGACAAGCTACTGCCGGTCGATATCGCAATCGCTTATATCCTGGAAGTCCTGCCCGCGCTGGAGTACCTGCATTCGCGCGGGGTGGTCTATAACGACTTAAAGCCCGATAACATCATCGTCACCGAGGACCAGGTCAAACTCATTGACTTGGGCGCGGTCTCCGGCATCGGCGCCTTTGGCTATATCTACGGCACCAAGGGTTATCAGGCCCCGGAAGTCGCCACCGAGGGGCCTTCCATCGCCAGCGATATCTACACCATCGGCCGTACCTTAGCCTCGCTGTGCCTCAAGCTTCCTACCGAAGACGGCGTTTATCTGCCAGGTATCCCCACCCCCACCGAGGAGCCGGAACTGCGCCGTTTCTTGTCCTTATACCGCCTGCTACAGCGCGCCACGGACCCGGATCCGGAGCGCCGCTTTACCTCCATCAAGGAGCTGCGCACCCAGCTCTACGGCGTGCTGCGCGAGGTCATTGCCATCCGCGACGGCCTGCAATATCCTTCCCAGCACTCGCTCTTTTCGCCGCAACGTACCACCTTTGGCACCAAGCACTTGGTCTTTCGCACCGACCAGCTTATTGACGGCATCGATCGCACCGTCCAGATCACCGCCCCCGAGGTAGTCTCCGCCCTGCCCACCCCGCTGCTAGACCGCGACGATGTGGGCGCCGGCCTGCTGCAGGGTGCTTCCTACGCGGAGCCACAAGAAGCCCTCGAAACCCTCCGCCAGGCCATGCAGACCCCCGAGTACGAGCACTCGGCCGAAATCCCACTCGGCGTGGTGCGCTCCATGATCGACCTGGGCTATACCGGCCAGGCGCGGCAGTGGCTCAGCTCCATCGAAGACCGCCTCGGCCGGGACTGGCGCTTCCAGTGGTATGCCGGCATCACGGAACTGCTCCTAGATGACTACCGCGACGCCCAGAAATACTTCTCCGCCGTCCTCGATCTCCTTCCGGGCGAGGCGGCACCCAAACTCGCCATCGCCGCCATCAACGAGCTCATCCTGCAGCAACTGGACTACAGCGAAATCTCGCTCATTGATCCCAGGGTGGCCCGGGCCTGTTCCAATATGCATTCCACCTTGGCCGATCTCCCCAACTCCGCCTTTGAGGGCCAGCCAGAAATCTGGAACCACGTCACTCAAGACCCCGCTGCCCTGCGGTTTAACTCCATGCGCCTCTACGGCATCGTGTGGTCCACCAACCCCACGACCGTGTCTTCCTCTTTTGGCCTCGCCCGCCAGCTGCGCTCCGAGGGAGAGGTGGAGGTCGCCGTCACCGTACTAGACAAGGTTCCTAATGCCTCGCGTCACTACCGCATGGCCCGCTTGACGACGATCCTTCAGCTCATCGTCCACGATCTCTCCGAGTCCCGCATCCGCCGCGCTGCCCGACGCCTCGAAGAGGTCCCCACCAACGAGCCGCGCTTCCTCCAGATCAAGATCGCCGTCATCTCCGCCGGCCTTAACTTCCTGCGCAACGCCGATCTTTCCCATGCTGCCTCCCCCAACGATCTTTTCGAGTACGCCTTCACCCAACGCGGCCTGCGCACCGGCCTGTCCGAGACCCTTCGCGCCCTCGCCCGCCAGGCACCGTTTAGCCGCCACCGCTACGCCCTCGTGGACCTTGCCAACCAGGTCCGCCCCGTGACCACCTTCTAGCTTGCGTTCTTTCATCTACTCGCACAGCGCAGAAAACAAAAGAAGGGGCGTGCGGTCTTCTTTACCGCACGCCCCCTTGTTCACTGCTCGGCCGCTTTCGCTGGCCGGGGAGGAACCTTTCTATTTGTAAAGCCCAGCCTCACGCGCCATAGCGGCGATTTCGGCAGACTTCTGCGCGATAGCCAGCTCCTCATTGGTCGGAACGACAAAGACCTTAACCGGGGAATCCTCAGTGGAAATCATGCGCGGCTGATCGGAGCGGACCAAGTTGCGCTCCTTATCAAAGTGGATGCCGTACATATCCAGGTTGTACAGGGAGTCCTGGCGCACCTCGGTATCGTTTTCACCCACACCGGCGGTAAAGGTGATGGCGTCAACGCGGCCCAGGGAAATCATGTAGGAACCGATGAAGCGGCGCAGCTGGTGGATGTAGATATTGTAGGCCAGCCACGCGTCCTGGTCCTCGTTGTCGATGCGCTCGCGCAGCGTACGGAAGTCATTGACACCAGAGATGCCCTTGACACCGGACTGCTTATTGAGCAGGTTGTCAATCTCATCCACGCTCATGCCCGCTTGGCGGACAAGGTGGAAAATGATGCCTGGGTCAATATCGCCAGAACGGGTACCCATGGCCAAACCGGCCAGCGGGGTCAGGCCCATCGAGGTATCAATGGCGCGGCCGTTGCGGATGGCTGCAGCGGAGGCACCGTTGCCCAGGTGAAGGGTGATCTGGTGGGTGTGCATCGGATCGCGGCCCAGCAGGCCTGGAACCTGCTGAGAGACGAACTCGTGGGAGGTGCCGTGGAAGCCGTAGCGGCGAATATCGTACTTGGATGCCACCTCATTATTGATGGCATACAGCGCGGCTGCCGGCGGCAGGGTGTTGAAGAAGGCGGTATCGAAGACGGCAACGTGCGGGATATCCGGCAGCATCTTGCGAGCCACGCGGATGCCGTCCAAGTTAGCCGGGTTGTGCAGTGGAGCCAGCGGGATGAGGTCCTCAATCATGGACTCGATCTGGTCCACGATGAGCTGCGGCTCGGAGAAGAGGCGTCCGCCGTGGACGACACGGTGGCCAACGGCGATGACATCCACGTCGGTCGGGCCCACGTTGTGCTCACTCATGATGGCAAAAGCGCGCTCAAGGCCGAAGGAGTGAGTAGGAATTTCCAGCTCTTCCTTGTACTTCTCGCCACCGGTCTTCACGGTGACAGCGCCGAGGGGCTCGCCAACCTGCTCGACCAAACCAGAAACCAACGGGGTATCCGTGGCGCCGGATTCGGGATCGACCAGCTGGAATTTAACGGAGGAAGAACCTGAGTTAAGGACCAGAACGTATGACATTTATTTCTCTCCAGCCTGAATAGCGGTGATTGCAACGGTGTTGATGATGTCCGGAACGGTCGCACCACGCGACAAATCGTTAACCGGCTTGTTCAGGCCCTGCAGAATCGGGCCCACGGCGAGCGCGCCGCCGGTGCGCTGTGCCGTCTTGTAGCCAATATTGCCGGCCTCCAAGTCCGGGAAGACGAAAACATTTGCCTGTCCGGCAACCTCAGAATTCGGCATCTTCTTCGCAGCAACGCCTGGATCGCAGGCGGCATCGAACTGCAGCGGACCATCCACCTTGACGGAGGAATCCAGCTTCTTGGCGGCCTCTACGGCGGCCACGGCGCGCTCGACGTCCGGGCCGGAACCGGAAGTACCGGAGGAGTAGGACAGCATGGCCACGCGCGGGTCGATGCCGAACTGGGAAGCGGTCTGTGCGGAGACAATCGCGATCTCACCCAGCTGCTCGGCGGTGGGGTTCGGGTTGACGGCGCAGTCACCAAAGGCCCACAGGCGGCCGCGCATGACCATCAGGAAGATGGAGGAGACGACGGAAGCATTCGGCTTGGTCTTGATGATCTGGAAGGAAGGCTTGATGGTGTGGGCGGTGGTGTGAGCAGCGCCGGAGACCATGCCATCGGCCAAGCCCTTGTGGACCATCATGGTGGCGAAGTAGGAGATATCCTGCATCGTCTCGCGCGCCTGCTCGAGGGTGACACCCTTCTTCTTGCGCAGCTCGGCAAAGTCGGCGGCGAACTCCTCTGCCAGCGGGGACTCGAGGTGGTTGATGATCTCGGCACCAGCCAGGTCGAGCTTGAGCTCTTCGGCGCGGGCCTTGATATCGGCCTCATTGCCCAGAATGGTCAGCTTGGCAACCTTATCGCGCAGCAGCACATGAGCGGCTTCGAGGATGCGGTCATCGTCGCCCTCTGGCAGAACGATGTGCGAACCGGCGGCGCGGGCCTGATCAATAAGCTGCTTCTGGAAGAGGTCTGCGGACATGACCGGGGAGACGTCGCCAAGCGCAGCAAGTGCGCCCGGAACCGCTTCCAGGTCGGTGAAGATGCCAGCAACGGTGGCACCCAAGGATTCCGCATTGTGCTGTGCCAGCTCGCCGGTGCGTTGCGGGGCGCCGGAAATGATGGCCAGCGGCAGGCCAAGGGCGGCAGCTACTTCGGCATCGAAGGCGATATCGCCGGTGCCCTGCGCCACGATGTTCTCAGCGGCGGGAGCCTCAGCAAGTACGGCGGCGACGGTGGCATCGAAGTCTTCGAGGCGGATGAGCTCCGCGCCTAGGTCTTTAGCCAAGGCGGGCACATCGAGGCCATCGAAGCCACGGCCGATAGCGCTAATAACTGCGGAATGAGATGCAGACATGCAATTTACCTTTCAGTCACGGTCACTTGAACACAATTAACGCGTGTCATAACTTCATGTCAGCCATCACAGTTATTAACACGCGGTGACTATTCCACTGTACGCGATTTACCCCCTCCTATGCCCCATCGTGACCGCCCTAAACTGGGGTTAGTAATGCTGTGGTTTTTATCGCATAGTGACCGCGTAGAATATGCAGCACAACGAAAGAAAGGACACCCTAAGCACATGACTAACCCAGCGCGCGTCGCCGTGGTCGGCTCCGGCCCGGCAGGCATTTACGCCTCTGACCTTCTAGTGAAATCCGACCTCGATGTGCAGATCGATCTTTTTGAAAAGATGCCGACGCCGTTCGGTTTGATCCGCTACGGCGTGGCACCGGATCACCCGCGTATTAAGGGCATCGTGCAGTCCCTGCACAACGTTATGGAAAAGGAAGAGATCCGCTTCCTGGGCAATATTGAGGTGGGCAAGGACATCACCGTCGAGGAGATGCGCGAATATTACGACGCCATCATCTTCGCCACCGGTGCTACCGCCGATAAGCGCATGGGCATCCCGGGCGAGGACCTCAAGGGCAACCATGGCGCCGGCGAATTCGTGGGCTTTTATGACGGCAACCCCAATTTCGAACGCGATTGGGATCTCTCTGCAGAATCTGTCGCCGTAGTTGGTGTGGGCAATGTCTCCCTCGACGTCTCCCGTATCCTGGCCAAGACCGCCGACGAGCTGCTTGTTACCGAGATCCCGGATAACGTCTACGCAGCACTCAAGAAAAACCGTGCCAAGGAGGTCCACGTCTTCGGCCGCCGCGGCCCGGCACAGGCCAAGTACACGCCGAAGGAGCTCAAGGAGCTAGACGAGTCCCCGACCATCGAGGTCATTGTCAACCCCGAGGACATCGAGTATGACGCCGCCTCTGAGGAGGCACGCCGCGCCGCCAAATCCACAGACCTGGTGTGCCAGACGCTGGAGTCCTACGCCATGCGCGAGCCGGGCGATGCCCCGCACAAGCTCTACATCCACTTCTTTGAGTCCCCGGTAGAGGTGCTGGGTGAGGACGGGCACGTTACCGCGATCAAGACCGAGCGCACTGAGCTCAACGGTGATGGCACCGTAACCGGTACCGGCAAGTACACCGAGTGGCCGGTCCAGGCAGTCTACCGCGCCGTGGGCTACTACCCTCAGTCCGTCGATGGCGTGCCTTTCGACGAGACCAAGGCCACCATGCCAAACGACGGCGGCCATGTGCTGGCCAATGTCGACGGCGAAAAGCTGCCCGGCCTCTACACCACCGGTTGGATTAAGCGCGGCCCGGTGGGCCTGATTGGCAATACCAAGTCCGATGCCAAGGACACCACAACCATGCTCATCGCCGATTACAAGGCCGGCGACTTGGAGCCTGCCACCAAGCGCGACCCGCAGGACATCCTAGACTTCCTGGCCTCCCGCGATATCGCCGTGACCACCTGGGAAGGCTGGCACCGCCTGGATGCCGCTGAGCGCGCCGCCGGTGAACCGCACGGCCGCGAGCGCATCAAGATCGTCGAGTGGGACGAAATGGTCAAGCACGCCGGTCCGCAGGCCTAGACCTTGCCGCATTTCATTTCCGCCGCGCCCTTGGGCCAACTGGCAGCCTTGGACGTCCACCAGCTCTACAAGCTGCGGGTAGACGTCTTTGTGCACGAGCAGCGCAGCCCGTACGCCGAGATTGACTCAACCGACGCCGACCCCCAGACCGTGCACCTACTGGCCTGGGACGCGGAAACCCACGAGCTGCTCGGCACGGCCCGCGTCTTTCCGGCTGCGCCTGCCGACGACGCCGCGCTTTCCGACGCCACGCCTACCAACGCCCCGACCACCGGCGCACAAATCGGCCGCTTCGCGCTCACGCCGGCCGCACGCGGCACGGGGCTCGGCCGCGAGCTACTCCAGGCGGCCATAGACCTTGGCGAGCGCATGCGCCCAGGCCAGCCGCTCTATCTGGAGGCGCAGGCCGGCCTAGTGGACTATTACGCTTCCTTCGGCTTCACGCCGACTGGAGAGCCATTCGACGACGAGGGAGTCCCCCACCAGCCGATGCTGCGCCCCGCCGGCTAGCCGCATAGCCAGCTAGCCGGCTACTAGTCGGCGTCGTCCACGCCGGAGGCGAGCTTCGGGTCGAGCTCCACGCCGCCCTCGTACTCCACGACCTCAATATCGGGAACATTCTCGGTTTCTGGATCGATGCCGCGGGCGCCGTCTTGCGCCAGCAGGCCCGGCGTGGAGGTCACCTCGATCTTGTGTGCCGCTAGTGCTGCGCGGTCGCGCGCTTCTTCCACATTTTCTGCCGTAGAAGAGACCAAACCCATGCGGCGGCCCTTGTAGGCCCCCGGCTTGCCAAAGAGCTTCACGTCCGTCTCCGCATAGCTGAGGGCCGCGGCGACGCCGGTATAGGCCACCTCATTCGGCTCCTCGTCCGCGTGGATGACCACGCTGGCACCCGGGGTGACCAGGGTGGCGTCAATGGGGAAGCCCAAAATCGCGCGCGCATGCAGGTCAAACTCGGAAAAGCGCTGGGTATAGCAGGTCAGCATCGCCGTATCCGCGGGACGGGGGGACACGGAGGAAAAGTACACGTCATCGCCCGCAACGAAGAGCTCCACGCAGTACACGCCGCGCCCGCCCAGCTCATTGGAGATGCGCGCGGCCACCGAGCGGGCATTTTCCAGCGCAATCTCGCTCATGCCGGTCGGCTGCCACTCCTCCACGAGGTCACCGCGCTCATGGCGGTGACCAATGGGCTCGCTAAACCACGTGGCCAACTTGCCCGTGGCCGGGTCGATGGACCGGATGGCCAATAGGGTGACTTCCAAGTCAAAATCTACGAAGCGCTCGGCCACTACACGCTGCGAGTCCGAGGACACCCGCCGCACGGTCTCCCAGGCCACCCGTACATCGTCCTCCTCGCGGGCAATCATGTGGCCCTTACCGGAGGTGGACACATCCGGCTTAATAATGCACGGAAAGCCCAGCTCCCCGACTGCTTCTTCCAGCTCCTCCACAGAGCTGGCAAAGCGGTATGCCGAAACCGGCAGCCCGATATTCTCCGCCACCTCGCGCACGCACTGGCGATCTTGCGTCATGGCGCAGGCACGAGCGGAAGGCACCACGATGGCGTCGCTATGCGCTTCCATCTCCTCCAGGGCTTCTACCGCAACGGTTTCTACCTCTGGAACCACAAAGTGCGGCTGAATCTCCTGTGCCAGCTGCAGGATGCGCCCGGTGTCCTTAATATCGGCGACGTAGCTATACTGCGCCACCTGGTGCGCCGGCGCGCCCGCATACGAGTCCACCGCGTGGACCTCCAAGCCCAGGTTCTGGAAGGACATGGCCAGCTGCTTGCCCAGCTCGCCCGAGCCCAGCAGCAATACCTTGGTGGCATTGCTGGTCAGCGGCGTGCCAATATGACCGGCGATCTCGCCTGGATTATCCATGAAAATGCTCCTTCTAAGCCGCAGGCAGCGGCGTTTACTGCCCTAAATTATTTCATATTTAGGCCCCAACCCCACCACCTACATGCCAGGTAAGCCGGATAAGCAAAGGTGCCCTGTGGGCAATTCCACAGGGCACCTGAAACATTTCCGCCTAGGCTGCAGGAGCCTCAGCCGGCGCCTCCCCGGCCGGTTGCTCGGCGGGCTGCTCTGGCTCGCCTACCGGCTCCGCCACGGTAATGATGTTGTCCTCATAACCCAGCGCGCCGCCAACAAACTGGCCGCCGCAGGTAATAAGAACCAGGCGATTCTCGCCTTCCTTATCGTTGACCACATCCGGGAATCCGGAACCCTTGGGCAGACGATACGGCGCTTCGGTCACGCGGAAAGTGCGCTCTTGGCCGTCGATGACCACGGTAAATTCCTGGTCCTTCTTCAGCTTGGTGAACTTCTCCGCATAACCAGTGCCCTGGCCCTGGTAGTTAATGTGGCCGGTAATCACACTCGAGCCCACATTGCCCGGCTCACCCGGTACTGCGGAGGCGGAATACCAACCCACGCGGGTGACGTCGTGTGGCGGAAGCAGCACGCCCTGGTCCGTGACCTGTACGGGATCCACGGCCGCGTACTCGCCATCAATCCCTACGGACATTCCCTCAAAGCCCTTGAACTCACCAGGCGCGGCTTCGTACTCGTGCTCCTGCTGGCCCGAATCATCCACGAAAGCATCAGACTTCGGTCCAGATTCCTCCGGTGCGCTCTCGCTGGCCACCGTCTCCGGCGCCGAGCCAGCCTCATCCTCATCATCGCGCGCCAAATACAGCACTACCTGCAACAAGATCAACGCCACAACAATGATGGCCGCGATAATAGCGATCAGCTTGCCACGGCCCATGCCCCGCTTGCCGACGCCCCCTTCTTCCCCACTCGCCGGATACTGCGAAGCGCCGTTTTCCTCCGGCTGCTCTGGCTCCCTGTGCTTTCCCATAGCTAGCTTCCTTCACTTCCTCGATTTGTCTACCCTGTGCAGGTTATATGCAAATCCCCTCCAGCGTGTGCAATCACACCCTGGAGGGGATTTTTGGTGTTTAAGTCTCAGCCCCAGTGGGGCGACCCGCAGGCCGCCTCACCGATGCTCAGGGATTACTTGATGTAATCCTGCATACCCGGCTCAAGCTCGGTTGCGCCGGACGGTACGGACTTAATCTCAACGCGGTCAGCGTTGGATGGCAGTGCGTTACCAGTCTCTTCAGGTTGCTGACCCTGGACCTCGATGCCGTGGCCGTGTCCATTGTCAGAGTTGCCGCCCTTAGGAGCGTCCTGGCCCTTGACCTCGTGACCATTGCCGCCATTGTGGCCGTCGGTGTGCTTACCGTTGCCACCATCATGGTTACCGGTGTTGTCACCGTGGCCACCGTTGTGGTTGCCATGATCCTTGTGGTCGAAGTGATCCTTGATGATCTTGCCCAAGCCGATGCCCGGAATCAGGATGAGCCACCACGGAATCTTGCCCTTGGAGGAACCGCCTGGCGTGTCCTGATCGTGGACCTCGTGAGAGGTCACAGTCTGATCCTTATCGTTGATGTCCTTGTGCTCAGCGATGTGGTTCGGCTTCTCCGAAGTAGCATCCGGAGTCTCCTTGCCATTCTTATCAACCTCGACAGAGGTCAACTCCTCAAAGGCAACCGCAGCCTCAACCGGCTCCGTCACATCATCATTAACAGTGATCTCAACCTCAACCTTGCCGTTAGAAGCCTCCGGCTTGAAGGTCTTCTCACCGGTACCCAGAACAGACTCGCCGTCCTCCTTGCTAATCAGCTCAGCCTTCAGGGTGTATTCCCTACCCGGAACCAGACCCTCATAGGAAACCTCATCAACAACCTTGGCACCAGCAACAACCTCGTGGGAACCATCAGCGAAGTCAGCATTAGTGGAAATCTTCGGGGTCTTCTCAGAACCCTCAGAGGTCACAGTCTGATCCTTATCGTTGATGTCCTTGTGCTCAGCGATGTGGTTCGGCTTCTCCGAAGTAGCATCCG
>NZ_JBBMGE010000006.1:0-200710 GCF_037908395.1 Corynebacterium sp. KPL4072 | reverse complement strand
GACTTAGCCCCCTCCCGCCCCGCCCTTCGCGCTCACCGGCGCGCGAATGGACGTCTCTTTTCGTCTCCCAGTGAGCGCGAGGGGGTGAGGTGCCCTACGCTCCGCCCGCCGCGCTCACGGGGAACGAATGGGGACGTCGGAAAGCTCTGCCGGTGAGCGCAAAGGGCGACGGCCTTTTCTACCGCTCCCGTCGCGCTCACCGTGAACACGGATCTCTGCCAAAGGGTGGCTGCCGGTGAGCGCGTGGGGCGGTTATCCACAGCGCTCCAGCCCCAGCGGCGGAAAATCGAGCCCCGTCCCTGAGTTATCCACAGGTTGCAGCGGGAAGCGTAGCCATCACGCACTGCGGCTGTTTACGTTTATTCCCATGGGGGAATGGACAACCGCGGAACTTCACGAGCAAGGTTTAAGCAAAGAGGCGATTCGCCGCAAGGTGCGTGAGAGGAAGCTGTATCGCGTGCATCGGGGGATTTATACCGATACGTGGACGCCCCTGGCGGTAGCGCGGGCCTTGGCGCATGGGCTCAGCCGAATCCATTTCACCGGAAAGACCGCGCAGGAGATTTATCTGGGCCGGCCAATAACATTTCCGTTGGAAGCAGAGGGACCCCGCACGTTGAAGGGAAAATGCTTCCGCGTGTCGCACTCGCGCCTCCGGGCCACACACAAGGTCAACGGCCTACCGGTGGTGCAACCGCTATGGGCTGCACGCAGAATTTCGCGTGCATGCAGGCCTTTATTGGAAGACTACTACCAAGGAAAGCACGGGCCCGGCCGCCTCGAAGAGGACCGTCGGCGAATGAGGCGCGTCCCGAAGCCTCTTAGAGAGGCGATACGACACGCTGCTATAGGCGCAGATAGCCCGCCGGAACGCACACTAAGTAGGCAGCTTCGCGCAGAAGGAATCTACCCCAAGCACAATGTTCTCATCGCCGGCTACCGCTTTGACCTGAAGATTGGCAAGTTGCTGGTGGAAGTTGACAGCTGGGAATACCACAAGCACAGTGTGGCCTTTCAAGCTGACCGTACCAAGCAGAACGCGGCTGTAGCTCACGGTTATACCGTTTTGCGTTTTACTGCCGATGACATCATCCACCACCTCAGCCAGGCCGTTTTGCTCGTCAAGGCCACGTTGGAGGTGCTAAAAGGTGGGAATCCGCAGCTCCCCACTTCAGCCACTGTGCCCTATTGGCGGTGGCACCTGTGCGTATACCCCTTGCCTTAGTGACAACTTTCCTTTACACTCGGTAATGTAAGAACGACAGCCCGTAAAGGAGAACAGGTGGCCGAGCACCCCAACATGGTCCGCAAATGGCGCCGCTGGCTCGAATTATCACAAGCTGAACTCGCCAGAAGAGTTGGCGTCTCCCGCCAAACCATCGCCAATATCGAACGCGGCAACTACTCGCCCTCCGTGCACCTCGCACTGGATATTTGCCACGAACTAGGAAAAACCGTCGAAGAAATTTTTGGAGCTGAACAACATGATTAACGCCATCGCCAATTACTCCCTCAAGGAAATCGATCGCGCGACTCGCGATGAATTCGAACGCGACACTCTTTACAAGGCCTGCGCAATCGGAATGACCCCAATCCCGTTCCTCGAACTCGTCGTCGCCGCAATTCTCGCCTGGGTCCTTCCTGGCCAAATGTCCATGCTGTGCTTCCTCGCGCTCGTGCCGTCCATCGTGGGCAACTCCATCGGTTCTGCTTGGATGCGCCAGCGCGTGGCCACCCCAATTGTTAGCCGCAATTGGACGGCTATCGCTGTCTACCTCATCCCTCTTATAGTCATGTTCGCCGGCATTGCCTATAACGCCTATGCGCCAGCCGACGGCCACGACCCCGTCTCCTACCTCATCGGTACCGCAGTCGGCGCCATTGCCGTGCTCGCCCTGACCCCCTTCATTCGTCGCCGCCAGCACCGCCGCGACCAAGCTCGCCTCGATGCCGAGTTAGAAGACTAGTTTCACTCCGGCACCTCACCCCGCCCTTCGCGCTCACCGCGGACGGCGGGTTTTCTTTGTTTTCGTTCCCCGTGAGCGCGGCGGGAGGTACTGTCCCCTTCGCGCTCACTGAGAGAAAGAAAAATCTCCGCCAGCCTGCGCTGGTGAGCGCGGGGGCGGAGAGGAAGGAAATACGGGACCTAGCTAGGCCGGCTCGGTTTCCTCGACAAGTTGAGGCGTCTTCGGCTGCGAGCGGAAGGTCCACAGCTTGTTCAAGATAAAGTTAATCGGCATAGCGACAATGATAGAAATGGCCGATGCCCAGTACACCTTTGTACGCAAACCGGTCGAATCATCCAGAATGTCTGTGGGCAAGTGCAGCGGCGAAGTCGGATTCATTAAGAGTGTCGCCACAACTTGACTTACGATAAAAGCTCCAATTCCAGCGAGAAGGAATGGGAAGAAACCGCGCAGCCAAGACACCTTCGCCACCGATCGGAAAGTCCACATGCGATTCAGCTGGTAGTTCCAAGTGTTGGCGACCAAGAACGCAATGGTCAAAAACACATGGTACCAACGGATATGGAAAACAGAGCCGAAGAGATTGATGAAGGGATCGTCCGCCTCGATGCCGCCAGACCACCAAGTAATCTTTCTGCACAAATAGACCACAAAGAGATTAACCGCGGCACCGGAGCCGCCAACAATTCCGAATTTGATAAACTGCCCAAAATTGGACACAAAGCGCGCGACGCTGAGGTCTGCCATGGGCCGCCTTTCTAGCCAGTGAATATATAACTATTCAATTGTAGTGCTTAAGACTTGCGAACTGAAAAATTGACGCTCGGATTGTGATAGAGGATCTATAAAAGAGATAGCCTCATGGAGTAGAGAGAGCGGGGCGCGAAAATCATACAGGTCGAGCTCGCGCGGAGCGGGATACGTGTCTTCCCCGAGAAGCGGGTGCCCCAGATGATTAAGCAGCACGCGCAGTTGGTGGGTATGGCCGGTGCGCGGCCACATGGTCACCTCCCGGCCGGCGGCGCGCACATACGTAGAGGTGGGCGTGCCATCGGAAGCAACGAGCACCCGGCGCGAGCCGCGGGGCTTGTGCATGTGCAGGGTGATTTCCCGGTCCACATAAAGCGGCCGCTTAACGACGCCCCGATACCTCTTCACTGCACTCCCCTCCCCAAAGATGCGCTGGTAAGCGGCGCGAGTGGCGGGATTGCGGGAACACAGCACAAGGCCGGCGGTCAAGCGGTCTAGGCGGTGCAGCGGCACGATATCGTCTTCACCGAAGTCCACGCGCAGCCGGGTTTGCAGAGTTTCGCGTTGCAGTCGGCCGTTGGTGGTCGTCGGCAGGAAGTGCGGCTTATCGGCCACGATGAGGTCGCGGTCGGCGTAGATGACTGAGTAGTCGAAAGGAATGGGGCGCTCGGCAGGCACAGTGGGGTGATACCAGGCGGGCACGGGACGCGGCAGCGCGGCCCCAGCCGGCAGCTGAGTCCCAGGCGGATAGGGGGAATCGCCGGCGCGGGCGGCGAAGTACTCCCCTTTTTCGGGCACGTAGCCGCGCAGGACCGTCTTGCGCGGGGATATGCCCTCGCGTGCGGGAGGCCTGCCGGAATTAGGCACCGGCGAGGCGGTCTACTGCAGCATCGATGCGCTCATCGGTGCCGTTGAGACCAATGCGCACGTGCTTCTCGCCAGCTGGGCCATAGAAGTCACCAGGGGCGGCGAGGATACCTCGCTCGGCAAGCCAGTCGATGGTCTCGCGGCAATTCTCGCCGCGGGTGGCCCAGAGGTACATGCCGGCATCGGAGTGGTCGATGGTAAAGCCGGCGTCGATAAGCGCGTGCATGAGCACCGCGCGACGGGAGGCGTAGCGGTTGCGCTGAAGCGTCTCGGTGTCGTCGTCGTTAAGCGCGGCGACCATGGCGGCCTGAATGGGCCCTGGAACGATGAGGCCGGCGTGCTTGCGCAGCAGCAGCAGCTCGTCGATGAGGTCGTTATCGCCCGCGAAGAAGCCAGCGCGGTAGGAAGCCATATTCGCGGTCTTGGATAGCGAATGCATGGCAATGAGCCCGGTGTTATCGCCATCGGTCACGCGCGGATCGAGGATGGACACCGGCGGATTATCGTCATTCCAGCCCAAGCTCATATAGCACTCATCGGAGGCAATGATGGCGTCGTTCTCGCGCGCCCACGCCACGATGCGGCGCAGCTCCTCTACCCCGAGCACACGGCCCGTGGGATTGGAAGGCGAATTCAAAAAGACTAAAGAGGCGTCTTGGAAATCGGAATCCGCACGCAGCGGAGTGGCTCCGGCGAGTAGTGCGCCTACCTCGTAGGTGGGATAGGCCACCGAGGGGAAGGCGACGGTCTCGCCGCGCATGCCCAAAAGTGTGGGCAGCCAGGCGATGGCTTCCTTGGTACCAACCACCGGCAGTACGCGATCGACCTGCATATTGTAGCGGCGGGTCAGCGCGGCGGCGATGGCCTCGCGCAGCTCCGGGGTGCCGGCGGTCTGCGGGTAGCCGGAGGCCTGCGCGGCTGCGGTCAACGCAAGCTGCACGCCTGGGGCTACTGGGTCAACGGGGTTGCCCACCGAGAGGTCAACGATTCCACCTGGATGGGCCTGGGCCTTCTTCTTGGCGCCGGCCAGCGAATCCCAGGGGAAGTCTGGAAGCGTCTTTCCTAGCGGTGTGCGTGCCATGTCTTACTCCTGATTCTGTGGTGGAAGCGCGGCAATCATCGGGACGTCAAAGTCCTGTGGCCCAAGGGCCGCCGCTCCGCCTGGGGAGCCCAAGTCATCGAAGAAGGCTGCGTTGGCGTCGTTGTAGTCCAGCCACTCATCGGGAACGTCATCCTCGTAGAAGATGGCCTCGACCGGGCAAGCCGGCTCGCAGGCGCCGCAGTCCACGCACTCATCCGGGTGGATGTAGAGCATGCGCTTGCCCTCGTAGATGCAATCAACAGGGCATTCCTCAACGCAGCCGCGGTCCATTACGTCAACGCAAGGCTGTGCGATCGTATAAGTCATGGAGATTCCTTGAAACTTCCTGATGTCTAGGATTTGGGGTGATTAATAGTATGTCACTTCTGCTTGAAAAATGGCCAAACGCCGCCGCCTATTCCCGCCAAAAGCAGGAGCAGACTGAGAATATTATTGGCCAAGAGCATGTCTCCAGTCATTGGCACCATCAGCATGAAGGCGAAAAAGCCCAAGCACCATACGATGAGCGGGATGGCGCTGACTACCGGCGTGCGGCTCCACAAGCGGGCGGTGCGGGTAAGCACGGAGTTGAACCACCACGCGATCACAATCGTAATGGGAAAGGCTACGCTCGCCCCATTGGATAGCGGGATGCGGGCGGTGAGATAAATGACCTCGAGAAATACCGAAAGCAACGCGCCAATAGCCAACCACACCAGGCCGGTTACCTGCTCGCCGCGGCTAAAATCCGTGCGCATCACAGCCCACCGAGCAAATCATCGGCCGGCTCGCCTTGACCCAGTTGGAAGTATTCGGCAGGCAGCAGCGGCATAACTAGCAGATTGGACAGGCCAAAGGCGCCGGGCACGCGCTCAGGTTCATGGAGCGCGGCCACAGCGGACGCGGGATTGGTGCGGGTGGTGGAGCCATCGGCCAACCAAATTTGGGAGGCGTGAGCGCGCATGGCGCGGCCTTTGGCGTCCAAGGCGGCGTCAGAAAGAGCGACAGTGACATCAGCACCCTCGTTGGTGAAATTGTCCAAGTACTCCTGGCTGGGCTTGGTCCATCCAGCTGGGGCATCGAGGGTTTCCAGGCCGCCGTAGTTAGCGGCGCGTTCAAAAATGCCGTACCAAATGCGTGTGCTTGGCGACGCCGCCTTCATTACCGCCTTATGCACCGCAATGTGGTCCGGGTGGCCGTAACCGCCATCAGGCCCGTAGGTCAAGATGACGTGGGGCTTAATCGTCTCGAGCTCGTCGCTCAGGAAATCGGCCGCCTCCTCGATGCGATTGACCAGCGCGCGCGAATCTTCGTGGGAGGGTGAGCCCGCCATGCCGGAGTCACGGAAGTGACCGAAGCCGCCGAGCTGGATTCCCTTTACTCCAAGAGCCTCCAGTGCGTTAGCCAATTCGCGAGCGCGAAAGCCGCCGAGCTGATCATGGTCGGCCAGGCCCTGGTAGGGCTCACCAATAACCTCGCCGTCCTCGCCCAAGGTGAGCGTAATAACGGTGACCTCGGCGCCGCGTGCGGCGAGGCTCGCCAGGGTACCGCCCATAAAAAGGGTTTCATCATCCGGGTGGGCATGGACTGCCACCACGCGATAGCCGGTTAAATCCTTAGTCTTCATCTATCCTCCAGCGGGGCGCGGTGATAAGACCCCCGTCCCAATCATCAATGCTTTGGCCGGGGCCTACAATACCCTTCCCGAGCGCGTGGATACGCGTCTCATCCATCAACGGCACGTAGAGCGCTTCTTTAGAGTTCACTTCTCGAATGCGGCCGAGCGCCTCCTTCGGGCTCATGGTCCCGGACAAGATTTCCTCGCGAATCTCGTCCGCATTCTCCGGACAGATTCCGGACAAATCGCCTGCCAGTGGTTGTTTATTATCGCAGCTAAAGATATTTGCCGCGGCCAACGAGTTCAAGGAGATATCTTCCCAAGTAACCACGGCATCCACATCGCCTTCTGGCAAAAGCTTGGAGGTTATTGTGGTCAGGCGCTCGGAAACCACCTCGGCATCTATCCCGTGGGCTTCCAGGACATCGTAGAGGGTATTTGCCGCGGCCAAGGCAGTGGGGCTAGTAGGGTCTACCGCAAAGCGAATCGGTTTTTTGCTGGCGCGTGCGCGCAACGCAGTAAGATCCGTGTCTTTGCTTATAGGGTTATGTCCGGGCTCCAGATTGGAAGCGCGGCCGGTGGCCAAGCGGGCGACCTGATCCGTATCAATCAGTGAGGCTAATCCGCGGCGCTCTGCCCTTTCTTCCAATGCGCCTTCTGCAGTAGACATATGCAGGCGCAATTGGCGTGGGCGAGTAAGTGCTTTTTCAGAGACATGTCCTAAAAGACCCAACGCCTCCTCTGAGGTTTGGTCCGGAGTAAAGTCCGCGAATCCGATCTGTCCGGAGCGCAGCATATTCAGCGCTTGGGTGCTATCGCGCACCTCACTGAGCTGGATGACATCCACTTGGGCCGGATTAGCGCCCCAGAACCTATCGTTTCGGTTCAAGGTAATGACTCCGCGTCCCCGGTCCACGCTATCGACAAGGAAGCGTCCGGCCGATGCCGGAATCTTATCCGCTAATGCGGAGCCGAAATTATCATCTTGCAATAAGTGCGAAGGCAGTAGGTTATGGAAGAGCAGGTGCCAGTCCTTAACCTTCTGGGAAAAATCCACCGTGACTACGCGACCACCATCAGAGGTATTCACGGCCGAGATGGCGTGGTAGCCAGCGGGATCTCGTACACCGGCGGTCGTGGTCATCTGCTTCCACAAGTAGCTAAAGTCCGCGCCAGAGATAGGCGTACCATCTGACCACTGCGCAGGTGAAGCAATAACGTAGCGCACTCGCTGCGCTACCCCCTTGGGGGCATTTACCTCGGCGGCGGATTCCAGGATATCGGCGTCCCTCTGACCGCCGTGGAAGGTTGAAGGCAACACCAGTTCCGCAATCTGGTCCACCAGCTCGGAATTATTGGCCACCAAGTGCGGGTTTAATCCCGCGCGCAAGGGATCTACGCCCACTGAGATAGTAGGACGCTTGGCGGAATCGGTGTCTTGGGGTGGCTCTTCTTGCTGTTTTGCAGTGGTGGTGGCCTGATCCTCTTGCAGCGCGGAGGCATTATCCTCCACCACCGGTGGAGGGCCAGGGTTAGCCGCGCAAGCGCTTAAGAAAACAAGGCTAGCGGCGCTCAGCACCGCCGCCATTGCCGACGCCGCGCGCCTTGTTGAAGCCGGATTCTTTTTCATCGCGGACTACTTTAGTCCCTCTACCCCGCCGGAACGAAGATATTCGGCGCTAGACTCAGGCTCAGACCGCAACTTTGAGGGAGGCACCATGCTGATTTGCCAAGAAATGTTCCTGCTATTAACTAAAGACAATGGCAAGAAAGAAGACTGGGTGTCCAATAATGAGGCCGCCCTACGCGCTACCGTCCTCGCGGACCTACTGCTGGGCGGGCACGTCGAACTTGCGGAAAAGAAAAAGGTAGTAACTACCACCCAGCGCCCGAAGAACCCAGTTTTGGCCTGGGCCTGGGAGGAGTTACAGCAGCGCAAGACCGCCAGTACGAAGGAGCTCTTGGAAGCTTCTTGGTTTACCCCACGGGAAATCATCGCCTTGGATTTCCACGCGAATGGCCAGCTCGACATAGAAAAAGCCAAGTGGTGGCAATGGGGCGGCGACCGCTACATCATGACGGACTTGGAATTAGAGCACCAACTGCGCGAGCGGCTGGTCGCGGTGCTGGAAGCACAACGTCCAGCCGAGGTTAATGACGTCATCATCCTCGATATCCTCCGCGAAGTCTCCGGTGCCTATACTCTGCTCAAAAATGATGCGGAGGGTATGAAGCGACGGGAAATGCGGGCACGCATTCAGGAGATCAAAAAGGAGGTGACATATGACAAAACCGCCTCCTCAGCGGTTAAGGCCGTAGTAGAGGAGGCGGCAGCAGTAGCGGCAGTGGTTGCCACTTCAGCGGCAATCACTACCACCTAAGGCGGTGCTCACTACTTATTCATCTGCTTCGCGCGAGCAGCCGCACGCTTGCGGTCGGTAGCGGAAAGCTCTACCTTGCGCACGCGCAGGACGTCCGGGGCGACCTCGACGCACTCGTCGTTGCCACAGAATTCCAGTGCTTCTTCCAAGGAAAGGGTGTGTGCCTTGGCCAGGGTGACCGTGGCCTCCGCAGTAGCGGAGCGCATATTGGTCAGCTTCTTTTCCTTGGTGATGTTGATGTCAATATCCTCATCACGGTTATTGGCGCCAACGACCATGCCCTCATAAGCCTCGGCGCCCGGCTCGACGAAGAAATTGCCGCGGTCAGCCAACTGCGTCAGCGCGTACTGGGTGATCTGGCCGGTGCGGTCAGCCACCAGGGAACCGGTCGGGCGGGACTTGATATCGCCGGCCCAGACATCCAGGCCGTCAGAGATGGAGTTAGCGATACCGGCACCGCGGGTCTCGGTCATGAACTGGGTGCGGAAGCCGATGAGGCCACGGGCAGGAACGCGGAAGATCATGCGTACCCAGTCGCCCTCGCGCACATCCATGGCCTGCATCTGGCCCTTGCGGGCGGCCAGCAGCTGGGTGATAGCACCTTGGTGCTCGGACGGGGAGTCAATGGTGAGGATCTCGTATGGCTCGTAGGTCTTGCCGTCGATTTCCTTGGTCACAACCTGCGGCTTGCCAATCGTCAGCTCGAAGCCTTCGCGGCGCATGGACTCAATCAGCACGGACAGCGCCATCTCGCCACGGCCCTGTACCTCCCAAGCGTCGGGGCGCTCGGTGGGCAGCACGCGCAGGGAAACGTTACCGATGAGCTCTTGCTCCAAGCGGGCCTTGACCATACGCGCGGTGAGCTTATCGCCGCCGCCCTGGCCTGCCATCGGGGAGGTGTTCACGCCGATGGTCATGGAGATGGCCGGCTCGTCTACGGTGATGCGCGGCAAAGCCTCAGGGTGCTCCGGATCGGCGATGGTGTCACCAATCATGACGTCAGAAATGCCGGAGATAGCCACGATGTCACCGGCGATGGCTTCCTCGGCCGGCTGACGCTCGAAGCCGACGGTGCGCAGCAGCTCGGCGACCTTCACGGTCTTGGTGTGCTGGTTGCCATCCTCGTCGTAGTGGATCCAGGCCACCTGCTGGCCCTTCTTAATGCGGCCGGCGTAGATACGCAGCAGCGCGATACGGCCTAGGAAGTCGGAGGCGTCCAGGTTGGTCACGTGCGCCTGCAGTGGGGCGTCGACGGTAGCGGAAGGCTCTGGGAGGACGTTATAGATGACGTCGAAAAGCGGCTGCAGATCCTCGCCCGCAGGGACGTTGCCATCGCCTGGGTTCTCGGTGGAGGCAACGCCGGCGCGGCCGGAAGCGTAGAGAACCGGCAGGTCCAGCAGCTCCTCGGCGGCGGCTGCAGCTTCCTCATCCTCCAGGCCGGCGGCGATTTCCAGCAGGAGGTCCTGGGACTCGGAGACAACCTCGTCGATGCGGGCATCCGGGCGGTCAGTCTTGTTCACGCAGATGATAACCGGCAGCTTGGCTTCCAGTGCCTTGGTGAGCACGAAGCGGGTCTGCGGCAGCGGTCCCTCGGAGGCATCGACGAGCAAGACGACGCCATCCACCATGGAAATACCGCGCTCGACCTCGCCACCGAAGTCGGCGTGGCCTGGGGTGTCGATGACGTTAATAATCAGGTCCTGGCCGTCCTTGCCTAGGCCCTTGCGGTGAATGGCCGTGTTCTTGGCCAGAATGGTAATGCCGCGCTCGCGCTCCTGATCATTGGAGTCCATGACGCGGTCCGTGTGTTCACCGTGGTCACCAAAGGCGCCGGACTGCTCCAGCATGCCGTTGACCAGGGTGGTCTTGCCATGGTCAACGTGCGCGACGATGGCAACATTACGGAACTCGGTATTACTCACTAGTGGGGTTCTCCTTCGGAGGATCTACAGCGCTTGCGCGCGCGAATTTGATCTTGAACGAGCTCCCACGATACCCCCTTAAAGGGCCAAGTGCAGCATTGGGGTTGGCTTTACCCGGTAACGCACCGTATAGGGCGAGCGAAGATTCTTATAGATCGCAAACACACTTGACACCTCCCTAGCTATCACTATCGTTACTTTAGGTACTATTGTTACGATTGTGACTAATGGGGTTTGAATGCCCTGACCGAGACCGCACCCAAGGAATTGATAACGTGAGCAACGCCCGCACCACCTGGCGCCTATCCGGCCGCATCGGTTATATTACCGCCGCCACGGCCGCGCTCATCGGCCTCGCCTCCCCACTCGTCGCCCCAGCGCAAGCATCTGCACCAGACCTTTCTACCCTGGTGCAGCAGGCTTCTTCCCATAGCCCCCTCGACGAGCTAGGCCGCCCCAATCAGGAAACCCAAGATCGCATCCGCGCTTTTGCGGCACAACCTTGGATTCCCGAGGATGTTCGCAACGCTATTCTCTCGGGCCTCGCGTTCTTCGCCGGCGGCGGCGATGGCAAGGGCGGCGTGGCTATGCCGGAGGGCAATAACCCGAATTTCCGCCAGTTTTATTGGCCCACCGTCTCCGCACATTGCATCGGCGGCACCAGCGATGCCATGGGCTCGGCCATTGCCGTACCTGGCCCCACGGAAATGCCAGCACCTGGTGCACAACCCGGCGAGACCGTCTTCCTCTTTACCGCTCTTGGCACCCCTCCGGCCGCGCGCGAGCAGGGCGGAATGAATGTGCAGTGGTTCAACCTAGATACCCTGCGCAGCGGCATCACCCCGCTGAATAACAACGGCATCAACCAGGATGGCCCCACTACCTTGTCCGGCACCGCCCAGACCGGCAAGGGTACCGTCATCGCGCTGCTATCCGGCGGCGTTAATACCCAAGAGTCCCACTGCAATTTCGCCCCCACTGCCGCTTTCCTTGAGGTGAAGTAAATGGCGGCGGACCTCCATCCGGTCAAGCGCGAGACCTTTAATACCGCCGATTACACCAACACCGACCCCAAAGGTTTCCTGCGCGAGGTCGATACCTACACCGAAACCGAGTTTGGTCTGTACATGGCCCGCGGCGCCGATCACCCACGCTTTGGTTACCTAGAATCGTGGCTGCTACCCGGCCTTAACCTGCGTGCCAATATCTTTCACTTCCGTCCGGGCGTAGACGTCCACCAAGATTTTTATATCGACGTTGCCGAAATCCAGCGCGATGGTGCGCTCTGGACCACCCGCGATCTTTATGTGGACCTGGTCGCAACGCGCGACGAGCCCATTTCCGTGCTCGACATTGATGAGCTCTCTGCCGCCACCTCCGCTGGTTTGATTACTGCCGAGGATGCAGAAAAAGCGATCGACACCACCCTAACCGCCGTAGAAGGCATTACTCGCAGGGGTGACGATGCGATGGCTTGGTTGGCACATCAAGGGATAAACTTGACGTGGTCCGATGACATTACCCTAGCCCCAGAAGGATAATTTATGGCCGGTGGCCTATTTGCACTGCTTGACGACGTCGCCTTGATCGCCCGCTCCGCTGCTTCCAGCGTTGACGATGTGGCCGCCCTCGCGGGCAAAACCTCGGTAAAGGCCGCAGGTGTAGTGGTCGACGATGCTGCCGTAACCCCGCAATACGTGGAAGGTATTAAGCCGCAGCGCGAGCTGCCGATGATTTGGCGCATCACCAAGGGCTCACTTATCAATAAGCTCGTCATCATCTTGCCCATCGCGATGATCCTTTCTTGGATCGCCCCGTGGGCACTCACGCCTATCTTGATGTGCGGCGGTACCTACCTTTGCTTCGAGGGTGCCGAGAAAATCTTGCACCACCTTCTTCCCCACCAAGAGAAAGAAACCGAGTCGGTGCAAGAAAAGGGTGCCGACGCCGAAGACAGCTTGGTCAAGTCCGCGATTACCACTGACCTCATCTTGTCGTCTGAAATCATGGTCATTTCCTTGAACGAGGTCATCGACCAGCCGTTCTGGATGCGACTCGGGGCCCTCATTTTCGTCGGCATCTTATTGACCTTGGGTGTCTACGGCGCCGTGGGCCTATTGGTCAAGATGGACGATATTGGCATGGCTTTAAATGAGCGCCACAATGGCAAGTCCACGGTGGGCAACGCGCTTGTCAAAGGCATGCCCATTGTGCTCGATATTATCGGCATCATCGGCACCGCCGCGATGCTATGGGTCGGCGGCCATATCGTGGTCAAGGGCTTGCACGAATTCGGCATGAATCAGCCGCACGAATTCATCGCTTCCGTGACCGAAAAGATTTCTAATGGCGCCCTGGCTTGGCTGGCAGAGACCGGCATGTCTATGGTTTGCGGCCTGGTTCTCGGCACGGTCATCGCCACCATCGTCATGGCAGTCAAAGCTTCCTTTGGCAAGTCCTCGAGCACCTCTTCCACGCCGGCAGAGGCTTAGGCTTCAAGCACAGTAGGCCTGCTACATAAATAGCATCAGCGAAACCGCCATTACGGCCATGCCGGCGATCAGGCCATAAATGGCGTGGTGATGCTCGCCGGTTTCTTCGGCGGTGGGCAAAAGCTCATCCAGTGAGATAAAGACCATGATGCCGGCGATGGCGGCGAAGCTGATTCCCATCGTGGCCGGCCCAATCACCGGCATGAGAATGCCGAAACCAATGAGTGCGCCAATCGGCTCCGCCAGCCCAGACAAGGTGGCCCACCAAAAGGCCTTCGTGCGTGATCCGGTTGCCTCCCGCAGCGGGACGGCCACCGCGATGCCTTCCGGGATATTGTGAATGGCGATTGCCACCGCCACCGGCACCGCGATTTCCTTAGACTCTAGGCCGGATAAGAAGGTGGCGAATCCTTCCGGAAAATTGTGCAGCCCCAGCGCGCAGGCGGTAAATACGCCAGTTTTCATCAGCTTTTTGCGGCGGGCCTCTTCGGCCGTCGTAGCCGGCTCATGGGGATTGATCTCTTCCGGCACGAGCCGGTCAATGATGGCGATAACGGCAATGCCAGCAAAGAAGGCACCGACGGCGGCCCAGGTGCCAGGGGTTTCTCCCCCGAGGGCGTCGGAAAGCTGGGAGGTGCCCTCAGGGAGAATCTCCATGAAGGAGACGTAGAGCATCACACCGGCCGAAAGACCTAGAGCTGCAGCCATGAAAGCCGGGCCCGGCTGGCGCTTTCCCACCGCCAAGGCTCCGCCAATCGAGGTCGATAGCCCCGAAAGCAGCACCAAGGCGAAGGCGAAAACAAAGGTACTAAGAGTCATAGCTGGCACCCTACCTGATAATAATTATCAGGTATTAACCCTCATCTTTGTCCTCAGGCACAGGAGAGATAAATTCGCCATTCTTGATAGAAGGATCATTATCCACGTACTCGCCTGTCTCGTAGTCATAGCCCACAGCGTGGCCTTCCTCGTCCGTGCGCGCGTACCAATCGGTCACCTCTGCTGCAGTGGAGTTAAAGTGCGCGCCCGTTGCATAGTCCCCCTCCGTCGGTTCAATGGACAAGGCAAAATTATCGCCATAATCGCGCACGCCACGCACAATCGCATTAGAAACCGCCTCATCCTCGTAGAAGTGACGGATAGAGATTGGATCATGGCGCAGCTCGCGCACCAGCGCGATACACATAAGCACAATGATGACCGCAAATGGCAGAGAGGTAATCGTAATAAGATTCTGCAGGCCCTGCAGCGCATTGCGTCCGCCAGCGAGCAAAATGACCACGGCGATGCCGGCCATGCACACCACCCAAAAGACGGTAACAATAGGGTTTGGCTTGGGGTTACCCCGCTGCGTGAGCTGCGAGTTCACAATGGATGCGGAGTCCGCCGTGGTAATGAAGAAGACAACCAGCATGAGAATGACAATGGGTGCCATCCACTCCGCACCTGGGAAATGGTCCAAGACCTTAAAGAAGATATCTTCTGCCGCCGGCATAGAGTCAATAGTGCCGTCCGGGGCGATATCGCCATCGCGGCGCTGCAGCCAAATGGTGGTGCCACCAAGAATGGTAAAGGCAGCAACAATGATGGCCGATGGAATAAGCAGCACGCCAAGCACGAACTGGCGGATGGTACGCCCGCGCGAAATCTTGGCTACGAAAACACCCACAAACGGTGACCACGATACCCACCAAGCCCAGTAGAAGGTGGTCCATGAGGAGAGGAATGCCACCATATCTTCGCCTTCGCCCATATTGGCAGAGAGCATCTGCGGCATCTCATCAAGATACTCAATCACCACTGCCGGCAACATGTTGATCAAGAAAGCGGTGGGACCTACCACGAAGAAGAACAGCGCCAGCGCAAGCGCTAGCACCAGGTTGATATTTGAGAGCCAACGAATGCCCTTAGCCACGCCCGAAACGGCCGAAAAAATCGTGCCGATAGACAACACCACGATAATGACCAGCGCCGCAGTATTGCCGGTGGTGGACCAGCCGCTAACCAATTCCACGCCGCGGCCGATCTGCAGCGCACCAATGCCCAAGGTCGCGGCGGTACCAAAGAGCGTGGCAATAATGGCCAGGCCGTCGATGATGCGCGCCGGCAGGGAATCCGTAGAACGATTGCCAAAAAGCGGCATCAAAATGGAACTCATCAGGGGAACGCGGCCGCGGCGGAAAGACACATAGGCCACGCACAAGCCCACGATGGCATAGATTGCCCAAGCATTAAATCCCCAGTGCATTGCGGCCTGAGCCATTGCCCCAAGCACGGCTTCATCGCTAGCCGCCTCGTACGCGCCCGGGCGCGGCGAAAGGTAGTAGCTCAGCGGTTCGAAGGGGCCGAAGAAAATAATGCCGATACCAATGCCAGCACCAAAGAGCATCGCAGCCCAGCTCACCGTGGAAAACTCTGGCTTCTCCCCATCGAGCCCCAGTGGAATCTTGCCGTACTTGGAAAAGGCCAAGATGAGGAGCAAAAACATCAGGAACGTAGCCAAGGCAGTAAAAATCCAACCCAAGTTGCGCATTACCCAATCCAGCGCGGCCGAAGAGGCATCAAAGACTTGCTCGGGCGCAACCACACCCCAAATGACGAAGGCCATGACCAGGCCGCCGACCGCCACAAGGATCGGCTTATCCACTCCATATTTAACCTTCTGATCCTCAATGGAAACGCCCGGCACCAGCGCAGGGTGGATATTATGCGGGTACATAATGTCTTTGAGAATGCGCTTGGCGTTACGGGTGCGTTTTTTACTTTCTTCCGAGCTATTTACCCCGCGCACAGGGCGGGATGAAGAAGACGGTGAAGAAGAGATGGTTCTACTCCTATTCTATTTTCAGGCGTCACTTTGAAAGAGCTGTCTACACATTAATAAAAACTCGCTGGATATAAAGCTGGCATCAGCCTTACCCCCATATGCGTAAAATGGGCTCAGCATTGTTTACCGGCCTTTAACCTTGGGAGTGACTTTCTATGGCGCTTTACCCGCTCGCGACTAGTTACTTCGGCGTGGAGCATGTCGCAGTCCTTGAGCACCCCGTGCTGGGCACCGCGTTGAGTATCCCCGGCGTGTCCGAGCACGCAGCGCTTGTCGATGTCTCCCTAGAACCCGATACCTACACCAACGGCTGGCGCATCCGCTCAGACTTCGGCTTCCTAGGTTTTTTGGACGAGGTCGAAGCCGCGGAATATCCCGCCCTAGAGCGTTTGAAAAACTCGTTTGCCCAGCCACAGACTATTGCCACAGTGGAAGTAGTTGACGGCGAGGTGGAGGTTGCCGTGTCCCTTGGCTTGTGGCCTTGGATGGTTCCGGTCAATGACCAGCCCCAAGGAACCGCGCTGCTAGCCGGTGGACGAGGCGTGCTTATCGACGTCGCCGCTGGCGACCTTTCCTCCCCCCAGCTGCAACGCATGGGTACGCAACAATTCTTCGTTACCCTGGAAGACCTTTCCGACACGGCTGTAGCTACCTGCGACGATATGGTTCTCGGCCCCTGCGGCGATATCGCCTCGCTGCCTGGTCTGCGTGCCGCATTCGAGGCTGCTAGTGCCTCCGGAGCGGGGCTGTCCGCCCGTGCCTACACGAGCCATGGCATGCTTGCAGTCGATATCCCCGCCGATACCGCCACCCCCGAGGAAATCTTCTCCCCCGCCGTCCCACCATTGCGCGTGCCTGCTCCCCAACCTGCGATTCCTGCCGCCGCGCCCGCATCCATGCCCACGCCGCCCGAAGTCTGGGATCACACAGTATCCGGCGAGACCATCGTCACTGCACTTCCCACGGGCTCGCGTCGTCCGCAAGGACCGCACGCGCAGCCAGCCGCACCCGCTGCGCCTTCCCAGACGGCTTCGCCACAACAAACTGCTCACTCGGCCACGCCGCCTAAAGCCAGCGCCAAGCTTGCAGAATTGGTCTCCTCTGTCCCAGGCGAGCAGAGTTTTAGTTGGCGCGTGCTCCCGGTAGCCGAGGAACCAGGCCGTTATTCTTCCGAATCCGCGCGCGTGCGGGCTCGGCGCGTAGCACGCGAGACTTCCCACCACCGCGGAGGAAACCACCGCAAATAGCTACCGGCCCCGCCAAAGTGTCCTTGCTAGCGCAAGGTTCTGCAGCCTCCCTCCCCCCGGCGAGTAATCCGCTGGGCATCTAAATATTCCAGGAGCGGAATGGCTACCCGTCGCGTCGTCCCCAAGGCCCGGCGGGCAGCAGAAAGCGTGAAGGGCTGTTCCAGCTCGGCCAAGTACCGACGCGCTTCCTCTGGTGCCGAGGGCAAAAGCACGATGCTGTGCTGAAGACGCAACAGGCGCCCGGCGCGCTCAGCGGCAGCAAGCTCCTTGGTACCCAGACCCAGCTCCGCTAAATCATCTGCCTCTGGTGCCGCAAAGGGTGACGCTTTAAGTCTCTTCTCGATAACAGCAATGCCCTGCTCAGCCGCGCCGAGATCCACCCGTTGCCCAGGCAGACGAAGCACTCCCTCACTGCTTTCTGCCTTCGCAGCGGCGATCGCAAGCCCTAGCAATCCTTCGTCGCGCATGCCGAGGGCATCCATGGCCGCCTTGCGAGGCATTCCCGGCGCCAAGGGATGTGCGGCAGCGTGGGCATGCAGAGCATCGTTGAGTGCTTCCTTCCACCGTGTTACCTGGGAAGCGGCTATCCACCACTCGCGGAAGGCGATGATGCCTGCGGGTGGCGCGGCAGTATCGAAGCCATCGCGGGCGAGGTCATCCAAGCGGGCGTAGCCGACGCGCCACAGATAGGATGCAGGATCCCTAAATGACTCCTGCGCGCTGAGTTCTTCTGCGCGACGGCGAGCGGCACCGCGACGGTTAAGCTCCGGCGGGCGGAGATCTACTGTTTCTACCCCGGCGACGACGTGGCGACCGCCGGGGCTGCGGACGACGAAGCGGTCGAGGAGCTGAAGGGGCAGCGGATGAGCCAAGCTAAGGCGCGCGAAATCGGGCGAAAGGGGCCGCAAGTGGCCCTCTACCCCGGCGGTACCGGTGTGGACGACGAGGTTATCTGGCAGCCCATCGAGCTCGGCGCCAAAGGTGCGGTGAATATCGAGGTGCTCCACCAGTCGCCATGCGCCTGGGCTCAGCACTACGTCGCCGCGGTGTATCTCGGCGGCATCTACTCCCCGCAGGTTGACGGCAGCGCGGGTGACAGGGCCAAGGGATTCCTGTGCGCTATTTTCGCTGTGCAGTCCCCGAATTTCCACCGTCTTTTCGCCCTCAGCTGTCACCACCTGCAGGCTATCGCCTACGCGCAAGCTGCCCGCGGCGAGTGTTCCGGTGACCACGGTGCCCGCTCCCTTCACGCTAAACGCCCGGTCGACCCACAGGCGCACTGGGGCTGTCGGATCGGGAGCAGGTACTTCAGCAAGCACATCATCCAGCGCCCGCCGCAGCTCTGCAATGCCTTCGCCGGTGGGGGCGGAGACGGGGATAATGGGGGCGTCGGCAAGCGGGGTATCTGCCAACTCCGCACGGATCTCGGCGGTGCGATCTACGGTGGCGCGGTCGCTGCGGGTAAGTGCGATAATTCCATGCTCTACGCCCAGGGCGCGCAAGGCATCGCGATGATCGGTGGACTGGGCTTGCCACCCCTCATCAGCTGCCACCACGAAAAGGACCACTGGGGCTGGGCCCACGCCGGCAAGCATATTGCCCAAGAATTTTTCATGGCCGGGCACGTCCACGAAAGCCACATCTGCACCAGAGGGCAAGGTGGTCCAGGCAAATCCTAGGTCAATGGTGAGCCCGCGGCGCTTCTCTTCTTCCCACCGGTCCGGGTCCATCTCCGTAAGTGCGCGCACCAAGGTGGACTTGCCATGGTCTACATGGCCGGCGGTAGCAACGACGTACACCTAGCCCACCGCCTTAATCGCGGCAA
The DNA here is from genome assembly GCF_037908395.1 of Corynebacterium sp. KPL4072. Taxonomy (NCBI): domain Bacteria; kingdom Bacillati; phylum Actinomycetota; class Actinomycetes; order Mycobacteriales; family Corynebacteriaceae; genus Corynebacterium; species Corynebacterium sp. KPL4072. The sequence goes on along the minus strand of NZ_JBBMGE010000006.1, from coordinate 181,733 downwards.
TGACCACGGCGTCTTGGTCTGCGGGAACGCAGCGTATATCCACTAAGCAGTTGCCCTGATGCACCCGGGCTACCACCGGTGGTTCGTGGTGGCGAAGCGCGTCCGCAAAGTGTTCTGGCAGGCTAACCGCATAACCGGGTAGCGGGTATTCGGGCGCCCCGCCACCGCCTACGCGGCCATCGTGGGGCACTACGCGCGCACCGACTGCCTCCGCTATCGCTTCCGTGCGCGCGCGATGGGTCTCCCTGTCCAGATGCAGTGCATCTTGCACCGCATTCGAAGGCGTGGAAATGGCAGCCTCCAAGGCGTTGAGGCGCAGCTTGTCTATACGCACGGCGCGCGCAAGTGGGTGCTTTTTCACCGCAGCTATCGCCTCCTTGGTACCGAGCAAAATTCCTGCCTGCGGGCCGCCGAGTAGCTTATCGCCGGAGGCAATGACGATATCGGCGCCGGCGCGCAGCTGGGCCTGAATATCTGGTTCCTCTGGCAGCGCGGGATCATGATTTAGTAAACCAGAACCCAGGTCCACAATGAGCCGCGTATGGTGCTGCGCTGCTAGGCGGTGCAGCTCATCCACGCCGACTGCGGAGGTAAAGCCCTCAATGCGGAAGTTAGAAGGGTGCACCTTCAAAATGGCGCCGGTATTTTCCCCCAGCGCGCGCTCATAATCGGCCAGATGCGTGCGATTAGTCGCGCCGACTTCCTTGAGGCGCGTGGCCGTAGACTCGATGAGCTCCGGCAAACGAAAGCCCGCACCGATCTCAATAAGTTCGCCGCGCGAAATGATGACGTCTTTGCCCGGGGCGAGTGCGGCAGTGGCCAAGAGCAAGGCACTGGCGCCGTTATTGACCACGAGGGCATCTTCTGCACCGGGACAGGCCGCAAGCAGCGCAGCCGTGGCGCCAGCTCCGCGGTTTTTCGAGCGCTTGCCAGAATCAAGGTCCATTTCCACGTCGGTATAAGAGGCGGCGTCATGAAGGGCCTCTACTGCGGCTCCCGGAAGAGGGGCGCGCCCTAAGTTGGTATGGATGATGACGCCGGAGGCGTTGATGACCGGCCGCAGGGAATGCACCCTCTGCTGCCCCAGGCGTTGCGCAATTTCTGTGGGGATATCGTTGATAGGCAGCTCGCCGCGGCGTGCTTGGGCAACTGTGCGCTGAACAATTGCACGAATGGTGTGCTCGGCAAGGCGCTGTCGCGCGGTTTCTACTTCTGGCAGCTGGATCAGCTCATCCATGCGGGGAATATTCCGACGGGGATCGGGGCTGGCTGCAGGGGTGGGCGTGGGCACTGTGGCATTCCTCCTTGCGCGCGAATGGCGGAGACGGACAGGAATCGAACCTGCCAAACCGAGATGCTCGGCCTCACCGGTTTTGAAGACCGGGGCGCCCACCAGGACACGTACGCCTCCGTGTGCTCACCTTACACGCGCATTCCCCGGCGCCAATACACCTGTCATCCCTACGTCCACCAAGCCCCTCGAAGGCGAAACCTCGGCGCCCTCTGTCCTATCGCCACACGCCGCCGCAAGCGGGTTCCCGCCCTAGCTTTGCAGCCAGATACTCTCTGGAGATGAGTAAAATGGCGCTATGACCGAAGAAATTAAGCTCACCTCTTTCGCCGCAGGCGGCGGTTGCGCCTGCAAGATTCCCGCTGGCCAGCTTGAGTCTGCCGTCGAGGGCCTGGTAGGCAAGGCCGACCCTAATGTACTGGTGGGCCTAGATGATGGCGATGATGCTGCGGCAGTCAAAATCCAGGATGGTCTAGCAGTTATTTCCACCGCGGATTTTTTCACCCCGATGCTCAATGACCCCTACGATTGGGGGCGAGTGGCTGCGGCCAACGCGCTTTCTGATGTCTATGCCATGGGCGGCACCCCCGTTACCGCCATCAACCTCGTAGGCTGGCCCAATGAAAAGCTCGGACTGGACGTACTACGCGTGGTCCTGCGCGGCGGCATGGACGTAGCCACCGAAGCCGGCATCTCTGTTACCGGCGGCCATTCCATTACCGCCCCTGAACCACTCTATGGCATGGCCGCCACCGGTATCGTCGCGCCCGAAAAGCTCATGCGCAACGACGCCGCCGAGCCCGGCCTGCCCATTACCCTCACCAAGCCCATCGGCGTAGGCATCCTCAACAATAAACACAAGGCCACCGGCGAGGTATCCCAAGCCGCAGTCGATTCCATGACCACCTTGAATCGCGAGGCCGCCCGTGCCGCGGTGGAGGCGGGCGTGCGTGCGGCTACCGATGTCACCGGCTTCGGCCTGCTCGGCCACCTTTATAAGATGTGCCGCGCCTCTGGCATCGCCGCGGAGCTCGACTTTTCCGCCGTGCCCACCATCGACGGCGCGAAGGAGGCCTTGGCGGAAGGATTCATCCCCGGTGGCTCCCGCCGCAACCTCGACTGGGTACGCCCACACCTGGAAACCTCCTTGAGCGAGGAAGAGCTGGTGCTGCTTGCCGACGCCCAAACTTCCGGCGGACTCCTCCTCATCGGCGAGGTCCCCGGCTACCCCGTCATCGGCCACACCACCGAGCGCACGGGCGATGCTTATATCAAGGCCTAAATTTTCTCCTCCCCAGCGCCCCTAGCCGCGCTGGGGTTGATGGGGTGTGCAACCGAGGGGGCATCGCCAAGCGCATGCTCCCCTCCCCTTCGGGTCCACCGACCGGCACTTTTATTGCTCCGCAGCCGAGCAACAACGCAGGGAAGATATCGGCGCGGAACTCGCTCCCGCCCTACAGGAGGTGGACTAGTCCGAGCTCACCACATCGTGGTCGAGACCCTGCTCGCGCCGGCGCTTTTCCGCCCGGCGCTTTTGCGGGCCGATGGTAGTCTCCGGATTTTTCACTGCTTCTAGGCCGGCGTTGAGCACACCAAAGCGGGTGCACGCCGATCCTGCCAATAGCGATAGCCCCGCGGCCACCGATACCGCGCGGGACTTTGTGGCCGCAGCCAGCATGCTTCCCACGCCACCGGCCGCAATGAGGTATTCCGAAGCCTTCATCAGCGTGCCCGGCTTTCCCTCGTGCAGAGCCTGGCGCGGCTCCGGCTCCATGCCTTCTTCCAAGACCTTGGTCGCCGCTAGATCGCTGGCCGCGGCGGCCATGCCCGACACGCGGGCAGGACCTGCGTGCTCGACCGGGGTGGTCACCATAGCCATTCCTGATGACGCCGCCGCTGCCGAGGAAACAAAGACATACGGCAGGTGCTTTTTCATGTCATTCCACACCGGATTCGAGGTATTCGACAGCAATACCGCGGTATATCCCGCCAGCGGACCGCCGAGCACTCCCGCGACTGCGCCTGCCGGTCCAGCAGCTTTCTGCAGCGCCGTGCGCACGAACTTAGGCAGGGGCAGCTTATGTCCAGTCGCTGCATCCACTTCCGCTGCGGCCGGCAGCGCGGCCGCGCTCGCGAAGCCCGACAGGATCCACGATCCCAGAGACATCGGCGAGGTCACCTTGAAGACGCGGAACATATTCAGCGCGCGCTCCGGGCGGCCCAAATCCAGAATCAAAAAGACTGATCCTGCGGCCGCCGCGCCAAAGGCAGAAAGGCGGGTGGTACGACGCAGCGGTGCATTGCCCACGGCCTGTGCGCCGGCGGCCAAAAGCCCTGATCCGCCACTGACGCCGCCCAAGAAGAGATACGCACCGATTGGCCATTCCCACGGCGGCGCCTTAACCACTGGCCGGCCGTAGTAGGACGAGAACTCGAAATCCTGCGCCATGCGCTCTTCTTTGGAACCATCCTGCGCGCCCGCGCCTGGGCGCTTGCGCTTCTTTTTAGGCTTGGTGCCATCAAATTTCCGGTAGCGGTTACGACGCTCCGGCTGCGGCGGGCGGTACTCATCAAAGTTGCTCATTTACGTCCCCCAATCAGGAAGGAACCGGCCACGGCCAGCGCCATACCGCCGATAGCCTTCACTGCGGTCTTATACATCTGCGGCAAATCCGCCGTCGGCACGCGTGGATCAGGCGGAAGCCCATAGACCTCTGGCGAATCCAAAAGCAAGAAGATGGATCCGGTTCCACCGACACCATCGTCTTGATTAGCACCATAAAGCCGGGCCTCGGTAATCCCCTGCTCGTGCAGTACCCGCACGCGTTCCTTGGCGGCTGCCACCATCTCCTCATAAGGGCCAAACTGGATGGAATCGGTCGGGCAGGTCTTAGAACACGCTGGCTGCTCGCCCTGCTTCAAGCGGTCATAGCACATAGTGCACTTCTGGGCCACGCCCAAGTTCTTGATCGGCATCGCCTCGCCCGGTGTATGGTCCGGGCCTTGCGGGGCAAGCTGCTTGAGCTTTTTCAACACGTTGACGCCAGCATGGGAATTATCGACGTAATCCACCGTGGCGGTCTTGTCATATTTCAGCGCCACACCGCCATCATCGCGGCGTTCAATGACACCGAACGGGCAACCGGCTACGCATGTCCCGCAGCCATTGCACACGTCATCTTGCACTACCACAGTGCCAAATTCGGTGCGAAACAGTGCGCCGGTAGGACAGACATCAAGGCAACCTGCATGCGTGCAGTGCTTGCAGACATCCGAGGACATCAGCCACCGGAAGGTATCGGTATCTGGCGGAGTGGTATCAACTTCTTGCGGCTGCGCCCCGACCGAAGGCATGCCCAAAGAAATGAGCTTCTTTCCCTCCTCGCGGGCGTGCTCGATACGGTCATTATTTTGTTCCACGAAGGCCACGTGCCGCCAAGTATTAGCGCCCAGCGCACCGGTGTTGTCATAGGAATCACCGGTGACGTCATAGCCTTCTACCGGATTGCGGTTCCACTCCTTGCACGCCACCTCGCAGGCCTTACAACCAATACAAATGGAGGTATCGGTAAAAAAGGCCATGCGGCGGTACTTATCGTAGCCGTGCCGGCTCGCGTTCTCGGTCAGTAGATTTGTCATTTACTTACCTTCTTCGCTTTCCTCGCCCTTCTCGCCGGGCGTGTCCGCATCCACGGGCTGCTGCGGCTCTGGGTTATAAGTGAAGGAATCATCCACAGTGAGCAGATCATTACCGGAATCCAGATTCAGGTGCGCACGCTTCTGGTACTCCTTGAGCATCTCCACACGGGCCTCACCACGAGGACGACGCCCCGGCTGGATATCGCAGGCGCCAATCTTGGAATTCTGAATGAATACGTTCGGCTCCAGCGTGAGGCCCAGCAAATCATTGGCACCATCGCCAGCTACGGCTGTGGAATCGGACTCGCCATAGTGATACGGCAAACCGATTTGGTGGAACTCCTCACCATTGATCTTCATCATCTGCATGCGGTCAGTGACCAAGACCTGCGCCTCAATCACGCCGCGAGGCGAGACGATCGTGGCCCACTGACCATTTTCTAGCCCACGCTTTTCTGCCAAGGCCTTATCAACCTCGCAGAATAGGCCTGGCTGCAGTTCCGCCAGATACGGCAAACGGCGTGACATCGCACCCGAGGTATACATCTCCGTGAGGCGATACGTAGAAAAGACGAACGGGAAAACCTCCGCGCCCGGCTCGCCCGGCTCTGGACGCGACAGGTTATCTGGACGCTTAATAGTCAGACGCGTCGGCGACTGCTGCTGCTTGTACAGCACATTGTGTACCGGGGACTCGTGCGGCTCATAGTGGGTGGGCAAAGGGCCGTCGGAAAGCCCGGTCGGTGCAAAGAGCCAACCGCGGCCATCAGCCTGCATGATGAAGGCATCGGTGCCATCGAGGGCGTCCGGCCCCACGGCGTCGACCGGAGCCTTGTAGTCAGGGGCCTTAGTAACCGGGAAGTCCGGCACGTCATCGCCAACCCACTTTCCTTTGTCAGCATCCCACCACACATACTTCTTGCGCTCCGACCACGGAGTGCCATCCGGCTTCGCCGAAGCGCGGTTGTAGAGCAGGCGGCGGTTTGCCGGCCACACCCAGCCCCACTCCGGAGCAACCTCATTTTGCTCCGAACCAGGAACCTTGCGGGCGGACTGATTAATACCATCCTTAAACACGCCAGTGTAGATCCAGCAGCCACCCGAGGTGCTGCCATCATTTTTCATCTCCACGAAGGCAGGCAAAAGCTCGCCCTTCTTCGGGCCCTCAAGGTAATAACCATTGATCTCCTTGAGGACGTCCTCAGAATTCGGCTCACCTTCCTCGGTTTCCACATAATCCCACGTGACCTTCTGCAAAGGCAGATCTCGCGGATCAGTGGAATCGCGCAGACGCTCCTTAATCTTCTTGCCCAACTGGTAGAAGAACCACAGGTCACTCTTGGCATCACCTGGCGGCGGTGCCGCCTGGAAACGCCATTGCAACATGCGCTGGGTTTGGGTGAAGGTACCGGCCTTTTCCACGTGGGTTGCCGCCGGCATCAAGAAAACCTCGGTACCGATATCTTCGGTCTTGAGCTCGCCGTTTTTAATCTCCGGCGAATCCTTCCAGAACGAGGCAGTCTCAATCTCCTGGAAATCGCGCACAACCAGCCACTTTAGCGCCGCCAAACCACGGCGCTGCATGCCGCCATTAGACTGCGCCACTGCCGGATTCTGGCCGAAGACAAAATAGCCTTCCACCTGCTCATCCAGCATTGCCATGAGCGTTTCATAGGTCGAATGCGCACCAGAAATACGCGGCATGAGGTCATAACCCCACCCGTTTTCCTTGGTCGCTGCATCGCCCCAGTAGGACTTCATCAGCGAGACCGCATAGTTCTCTCCGATCTGCCAGAAGCCCTTCTGCGACTCATTGCGGATGCCATCTACATACTCAGGCCAGCTTTGCTTGTCGACGCCCGGCATAGGCAAATACCCCGGCAGCGAATGGAACAGCGTCGGAATATCGGTAGACCCCTGAATAGACGCGTGTCCACGCAACGCCATAATGCCCGAGCCGGGTCGGCCCACATTACCGGTCAGCAGCTGCAAAATTGCCGCGGTACGAATGAACTGCGCACCCAGAGTGTGCTGAGTAAAGCCCAAAGCATAAGCAAAGCACGTGGTGCGATCCGGCGTGGAATTCTGCGCAATCGACTCCGCAAGGTAGTAAAAGTCCTCTTGCGCAATACCGCAGGTCTCCTCCACTATCTCAGGCGTATAGCGTGCGTAATGGCGCTTGAGAATCTGGAAAACCGAATTGGGATGCTCCAGCGATTCATCGCGTTCCACATTCCACGACGCACCCTCGGGCTTCTGCACGTACTGCCACGAATCCGTGACGTATTTTCCGGTCTCTGGGTCATAGCCAGAAAACAAACCATCTAGATCCTCGGTGTCTTGGTAGTCCTCCGAGATAATCATCGGCGCATTGGTATACGCCACCACATAGTCATGGAAGTACAGCTCATTTTCCAGCAGATAATTAATCACTGCACCCAATAGCACTACATCCGTGCCACCGCGAATACCAATGTGGCGATTCGCAAACGCGGACGTACGCGTATAGCGCGGATCCACGTGAATGATGCGTGCCCCACGCTTCTTGGCTTCCACCACCCACTGGAATCCCACTGGGTGGCACTCGGCCATATTAGAACCCTCAATGACGATGCAGTCCGCATTCGCCATATCCTGCAGCGGTTGGGTTGCGCCGCCGCGGCCAAACGAAGTTCCTAGACTAGGAACGGTGGCAGAGTGTCATATGCGAGCCTGGTTCTCAAGCTGTATCGCACCAGCGGCGGTAAATAGCTTCTTGATGAGGTAATTTTCCTCATTATCCAAGGTCGCACCGCCCAAACCGGCGATGCCCATCGTGCGATTGAGGGTGCGGCCCTCATCGTCGACATCCTGCCAACCGTTGCGACGCGCCTCCAAGAAACGATCCGCAATCATCTCCATCGCGGTATCTTCATCAAGGTCCTGCCACTGCGAAGAATAAGGCGCGCGATATTTAATCTTGGTCAGGCGCGTAGCGGAGTTAATGAGCTGCTCCGACGCAGATCCCTTCGGGCACAATCGCCCACGAGAAATGGGCGAATCCGGATCACCCTCTACCTGGATGACACGGTCATCTTTGACATACACGCGCTGCGAGCAACCGACCGCGCAGTACGGGCACACTGACTGCACCACGCGGTCCGCTTCCACGGTGCGTCCATGTTTATCCTTGCTCTTTTGAGACTGCGTATTGACGTCCCTGCCAAAGGGATCGCCGCTGCGCAGCTGGCGCACAACCGGCCAGTTGAGAGGGCTAAAGCGAGACATATCCATAAATCTATATTTCGCTGGTTCAAAAAGCCACAAAGGCTACCCTAACTAGCCTGCACCGCCCAGAGTGCCTGCTTTATCCCCTCGACTATCTCAGCTAGCGCCATCATGGGCTTATCCGCTTTGTTCTGCTCCTGAATATAGGGAACATGCACAAATCCCGCGCGCACTTCCGTCCCCGCGAAGTGATGCAGGAGACCATACAGGAGCTGATTGCACACGAAAGTCCCCGCCGTATTCGACACCCGCGCCGGACAATCATCCATCGCCGCGACCATTTCCTTTACCGGTAGCGTGGAAAAATACGCCGCTGGGCCACCCTCCACGACCGGTACATCCACTGGCTGATAACCCGCGTTATCAGGAATCTCGGCATCCATCACATTAATGGCGACTCGCTCCGGGGTGATATGTTTCCGGCCGCCTGCCTGTCCCAAGCACACAATTGCATCGACTGATGATTCCTCTGCGAGTGCAATTACTCGGCGCAGGGATTCCCCAAACTTGGTCGGAATCACCGTCTTGACAAGCTCCGCTCCCCCAACCTCCTCTGGTAATAGCTCCAGCGCTTGTTCTGTAGGGTTAATGCTTTCTCCGCCGAAGGCGTCAAATGCAGTCACGAGGATTTTCATGCCGCCAGTATTCCAGAAATCGCAGCCCCTCCTCGCTCTGCACCTCGCGCTCCGCCCTTCCCCCCCTCCGCCCTTCGCGCTCACCAGCAGCGTAAAGGTGATGCTTCCACCCCGCTCTGGTGAGCGCCGAGGGCGCACACCGCAATTCCTCCTCCCCCTCGCGCTCAGTGGGAAAAGAACCCCAGGTATTAAGAAGCCACCCGGTGAGCGCGAAGGATGAGGTCGCAGCCACGGGAGAATCCCCACGTCTTGTGCCTAAAGACGTCGAAGGAATAAACTGAGCGAAGTTGAAGTTGAACAGGACAGTATCTGAAAACTAGTCCGATCTGTCCATTTTTATTTTCAAAGGAACCTTTATGTCTCAACAGGAATCTCCGCGCTCTAGGCTCCCAGGCTGGGCCACAGGATTCGGCGCGCAAGTTATTGGCGGCCTTATCATCGGCCTCATCTTGGGTTTCATCGCCTCCGGCATGGATACCGACCCAGACAATCCCGGTTGGTTGACCACCCTGCTCACGGGAGTCGGTAGCGCCTACGTCCAGCTGCTCAAGGTGATGATCCCGCCGCTGATCTTCGCCGCTGTTGTTACCTCTGTCGCCAATTTGCGCAAGGTAGCTAACGCTGCTTCCCTGGCGATTTCCACACTGGTGTGGTTCGCCATTACCGCATTCTTCTCTGTCTTGATGGGCATTTTCGTTGCCGTCATTATGAAGCCGGGCGTCGGCACGAGCGTCGATGCCGCCACTGCACAGGATCCTTCCCACGTCGGCTCGTGGACCGCGTTCTTTGAGCAGCTTCTGCCGCAGAACTTCGTAGGCCTTTCTGCCTCGCTTTCCGACGGCGAAGTATCCCTCAGCTTTGGCGCGCTACAACTGCTTGTCATTTCCCTGGCCATCGGTATCGCCGCGGTCAAGACCGGCAAGTCCGCCGAGCCATTCCTGCACTTTACCGAGTCCTTCCTCAAGGTCATCCAGGTCATCTTGTGGTGGATCATCCGCCTTGCACCGATTGGCACCGCCGCCCTTATCGGTAAGGCAGTAGCAACCTACGGCTGGGACGCCTTGGGCTCGCTGGGCAAGTTTGTGCTGGCCATGTACGTGGGCCTTGGTCTGGTTTTTGTCGTGGTCTACCCCGCCGTACTGAAGTTCAACAAGATTCCAGTCATGGGCTTTTATAAGCGCGTTTGGCCGGTCACCTCGCTGGGCTTTGTTACCCGTTCTTCCATGGGTGTCATGCCAGCTACCGAGCGCTTTAGCGAAAAGGCCATGGGTGTTCCTTCTGAATACGCTTCCTTTGCCGTTCCGCTAGGAGCAACCACCAAGATGGACGGCTGCGCCTCCGTATACCCGGCCATCGCAGCCATCTTTGTTGCCCAGTTCTACGACATTAACCTCGACTTCACCCAATACCTGCTCATCATCTTTGTTTCCGTCATTGGTTCCGCTGCTACCGCAGGCACCACAGGCGCAACGGTTATGCTCACGCTGACGCTATCTACACTTGGCCTTCCGCTGGCTGGTGTCGGTCTCCTGCTGGCCATTGAGCCGATTATTGACATGGGACGCACTGCACTCAACGTCACCGGACAGGTACTGTGCGCCACCGTCGTTGCTAAACGTGCCGGCATCCAAGACAAGGCAACCTGGGACGCAGCAGAAAGCGGCGTCAAAGACATTATGGATTCTGACTCGGCCGCAGCCATCGGTGCCAAGGCTTAAATAAGCCCTCAAACATAATAAACGCCCGCAAGGAAAACCTTGCGGGCGTTTAGCTATGCGCTTTTACTTCTTGAGGCCATCAACACCATCGGTGTCGATCTGCTCCTTGCGCAGCTCCTCGGTGTGAGTCTCGGTGTCGCGAACGGTGTCCTTCTTCAGGTTGATCTTCTCAACCGGAACGGTTTCCTTGTTCACGTTAACCTGCTCCTCGTGCAGGGTGACGGAAGCTTCCTCAGTGTCACCGGAGATGGTGCCGTTGTAGTTCTTGGCATCTTCAGCGCTGATCGGAGTGCGCTCAACGCTGACCTCTTCGCGCTCAACCGGAACCTCAACGGTCTCGGTGTCGGTTACAACGTACTTGCGCAGGCGAGCCTCGCCGGTAGCCACACGCTCCTTATTGACGTTCATCTGCTCCTCAGAACGGATGAGCTCGCCGTCATTGTTGGTGTGCGCAGCTGCGGTGTTCTTGGAAGCAGCGTTATCGGCAACGCCAGCCTTACGCTCAGCAGCAGCCGCATCAGTGGTGTGGGTAGCTTCCTTCTTCTCGTTAGCGTGTGCACCAGCAGCGCCTGCACCAGCGCCAGCAACGCCGGCACCTGCGGCCAAGTTGTGGTCCTTGTCAGCGCCAGCCTGAACGTCGCGCTTGGAGTCCAGGTTGGAGTCCTTGTAATCGGTAACGTCCTGTGCATTATCCAGGCCGTAGTGCTTGAAGATATCGGACTGTGCCTCTGGGGTCAGCGGCTTATCGGAATCGAAGTCTGGGGCGTCCTTGATGCGGTCCTTGGAGAAGCCCAGCTTCAGGTCATCGCCGGAGAAGTCGTGACCGCGCAGCGGAACGAGGCTGGAGTTCATACCGAACAGGCCGTGGTTAACCTCAACGAAGGTAGGCTGACCGGACTGGTCATCAACGAATACCTCGTTAACGTTGCCCAGCTTCTCGCCGTCCTTGTCGTATGCGGTTGCGTTAAACAGATCCTTAATGTTCTTACCCATTGTCAGTAAATCCTTTCTGCTATTGGTATAGCTCTCTTCAGCCAATCAAAAGGACATATTCTTGCCCCCACATGTGGAATGCGGGGGTGAGAATCGCTATTTGCTTGGTGTGACAACCACCATACGGAGAATTCAAAATTTTTCGACCGCCAGCAAGAAATTTTTGCCGTTTTATTCACCCAGAGAAGACTTCATGCAGCTCAGAGCAATCAATAACATTTTCATAACGTTAAGAATTCTGCACCATAAATGGCCCGAATCTAAAAAATAGATGTCGTTTCACGACCCCGCAGCGCCCTAGTCAACACCCTCGACTTTCTCCAAATCATTCAAGACTTACCCCACCCCCAAAAGGCGGTGCCACTAAACCCACAGAGTCCTTTCAGAAGGGTGTATGCTTTCTGCGGAAAAGCACAGGTTATGTACAGGCCCTATTCACTCGAACGGGTCTACACACATGTCGGTCTAAAAAATCAGCCACAGTGACCGCCCGAAAACTTAGAAAATTAAGGCCTAGCGAAATAGGTACGGGCGGCGGTTTTCCACGTCCGCCGGCTCCACGTGAATGAACGCACTGCAGCCTGGATACAGCTCATCTAGGGCGATTTCCACGGCGTCAGCAACCTCGTGGGAATGCATAACGCTCCACTCTCCTGGCACCTCCATGGTCAGGTAGACCAAGCGCTGACGGCCGGAAGCGACAGTACGCCGGTCCGTGAAGGTAACCGATTGCTCCTTTTCCAACCGGGCCAGCAGCTGGCGAATCTGCTGGCGCTCATCCGCGGGAAGTGCTTCAGAAAGCAAACTGCTCACGGAATCGCGCAGGAGGGTGTAACCAGTCCACAAGATATTGATACCCACAGCGAGGGCTACTACAGGGTCTAGCCACATCCAGCCAGTTAAATAAACGGCGGCGATACCGACAAGGACGCCGACGGAAGTCCAGACGTCGGTAAGCAGGTGATGCCCATCCGCATCCAAGGTGGCAGAACGGTAGCGCTTGCCGGCGCGGATGAGCGCGATACCCACCGCCAGGTTAAGCACAGACGAAAGCGTAGATAATGCCAAGCCCCAGCCTGCCTCAGCAATCGGCTGCGGAATAAAGAAGCGCTGGATAGCCGTATAGATGATCATGCCGGCCGCAATGAAAATCATCGCGCCCTCCACCAAGGCGGAGACGTACTCCGCTTTGCCATGGCCAAACTGGTGGTTATCATCGGCCGGCTTGGCAGCAATCCGGAGGGCATAAAAACCGGCGAAGGCCGCCACGAGGTTCACTACGGATTCGAGAGCATCAGATAGGAAGCCCACCGAGCCGGTAAGCCACGCCGCCAAAGCCTTGAGAACGATGGTGGCTAAGGCGGCAGCGATGGAAAGCTGCATGAAGCGCTCAAGAATGCGCTGCTCTGAGCCCATGGAGGACATAGTCACTTCTCCCTTCGGTGCGGTTGCTGACCGAAGGTCTCGTTCACGGCCGCGGGCACTGCGGGCGCTGGCTGGCCGGGCTAAACGCCAGTATGTCGACCAGTCATCTCGGAATTAACCGAGGGAACTACTCCCCTTCAAGAAATCCTAACTTTATAGGGCATGTGACACCGGCGCAAGATCGAAAAAGCCACGGGAAACTCCCGTGGCTTAAATTGTGGAGCCTTAGTGCTGGCCCTCTGCAAACTCTTCTACCAGCTTGGCGTTAAAGGCTGGCAGGTCATCTGGAGTGCGGGAGGATACCAAGCCCTGGTCACAGTGAACTTCCTCATCTACCCACGTGGCGCCCGCATTGCGCAGGTCGGTCTGCAAGGAGGGGAAGGACGTCAAGGTACGACCCTTAAGAGCTTCAGCATCGGCCAAGATCCATGCACCGTGGCAGATAGCACCAAGCGGGAGATCCTTGCTCATGTGGTTGCGCACGATTTCTACTGCGGCCTTGTCCAAGCGCAACAGGTCGGCATTGTCGGTACCGCCAGGCAAGATAATGCCATCGAAAGACTCGCCGGTTGAGTCAGCGGTAACGGCGTCAACGGAAATCTCCGTGCCCTTCTTGCCGGTAATAGTACCGGCCTTAGGGGCGATAACGCGCACGGTGGCGCCAGCGTTCTTCACGGCCTCCAGCGGAGAAGTCAGCTCAGAGTCTTCGAAACCATCGGTAGCGATAACAGCAATAATCTTGTTGTCTAGTTCAGCCATAATGTGACCTCCTATTATTTGAGTATGCCGCCCACAATAACGCGGAAGATTCTCAATCGCTACAATTTCTCCGCCTGCGCGGGCAGTGCCTTCTCCGTTAGGAGGCCCAAGACTTAGAAGACGCGGAATTAACCGCCGATCTTAAAGTCGCACACGTCGCCGTCTTGCATGATGTAGTCCTTGCCTTCTTGGCGGACCTTGCCGTGAGCGCGAGCTTCGGCCATAGAGCCAGCGGCTACTAGGTCATCATAGGAAACGATTTCGGCCTTGATGAACTTCTTTTCAAAGTCAGTGTGGATAACGCCGGCAGCTTGCGGGGCGGCAGAGCCCTGCTTGATGGTCCACGCGCGGGCTTCCTTCTCACCGGCGGTGAGATAGGTCTGCAGGCCCAGCGTGGCAAAACCCGCCTTGGCCAAAGTAGCCAACCCCGGCTCATCTTGGCCCACGGACTCAAGCAATTCGCGCGCTTCGTCTACTTCCAGCTCAAGCAGCTCAGTTTCTGTCTGGGCGTCAAGGAACACGGCCTCGGCCGGGGCGACGAGCTGGCGAAGCTCTTCCTTCTTTGCGTCGTCGGTAAGCACGGCCTCGTCCGAGTTAAAGACATAGAGGAAAGGCTTTGCCGTCATCAAGTGCAGATCGCGCACGAGCGAGAGGTCAATCTCGCCCTCCTTAGCTGCTGCGAAGAGGGTGCGGTCATCTTCTAGAATCTCCTGCGCCTTCTTGGTGGCTTCCACCTCAGCAGCCAGGTCCTTATTCTTGCGCGCATCTTTTTCAAGGCGCGGCAGAGCCTTTTCGATGGTTTGGAGGTCCGCGAGGATGAGCTCGGTATTAATAACGGAGATGTCATTGCGCGGGTCAACTTTGCCATCAACGTGGATGACATTGTCATCGGAAAAAGCGCGCACCACCTGGCAGATGGCATCTGCCTCACGGATATTGGCTAGGAAGGCGTTACCCATGCCTTCACCCTGCGAAGCGCCAGAGACGATACCGGCAATATCCACGAAGGACACGGTAGCGGGCAGGATACGCTCCGAGTTAAACATTTCCGCCAGGTGGGTCAGGCGGGAGTCCGGCAGCTCCACCAGGCCCACGTTGGGCTCGATGGTGGCAAACGGGTAGTTCGCCGCCAGGATCTCGGAACGGGTCAGGGCATTAAACAATGTGGACTTGCCCACGTTGGGCAGGCCGACGATTCCTAGTGTAAGACTCACGGGGCCAATCCTAACTCACCCACCTTCTTTTAAGGCAAGATGGTGGGGTGAGTTCTGATAACCAACCGCTGCCCGAGGCTCCCAAGACGGGCCTGGGCGATAAGTTTGATGAAAGCTTCGATACCAGCAAGCTGGAGGATGTATCGCCACATCCGCCGGGCGATCAGGTAGATCGCTCTGTCATTGCCGGCGAGGTAGTTAAGTCTGCGTCCCTATGGGCGGTCCGCCTGCTCATCATCTGCGTTTTCCTCTACGCCCTCTACCGCTTGCTCGGCAATTTCTGGCAGGGCATCTTGCCAGTGCTTTTGGCCCTCATCATCTGCACCGTCCTAGCCCCAGTGGCTAAGAAGTTGCGCAGCATTGGCCTCCCCGCCGCGTTGGCGGCTGCCGTAACCATTTTGGTTTCTTTCACGGCAGTGGGTGGACTCATTTCCTTCGTTGCCCCGGACTTCATGCGCCAATCCCGCTCTTTGTACTTGCAGACGGTCTCCGGCATCCAAAGCCTGCAGCTCTGGGCACAGGGCCCACCCCTTAACCTCGATAGCGAGGATATGAGCAGCTACATCGATGAAGCGGCTTCCTGGCTGCAGCAGCGCGCTGGCGCCATCGCGGGTTCCGTCTTTACCGGTATCGGCACCGCTACCTCCATCTTGGTCACCCTCTTCATTGTGTTGGTGCTGACCTTCTTCTTCCTCAAGGACGGCGCCAAGTTCCTCCCCTGGCTGCGCGATGCCACCGGCAAACGCGCCGGCTGGCACCTTACTGAGCTACTCACCCGCGCATGGACCACGCTTGGAGGCTTTATTCGTGCGCAGGCAGTTGTCTCGCTTGTCGACGCCGTCTTTATCGGCATCGGCCTCGCCCTCATCGGCGTCCCCCTGGCCATGGCTTTGGCAATCATCACCTTCATCGCCGGCTTTATCCCCTTCGTCGGTGCAATTGTGGCCGGTGCCCTTTCCGTCACCATCGCACTGGTGTCCCTTGGTATTACCAAGGCCTTGCTCGTTCTTGGACTGGTCTTGCTGGTCCAACAGCTGGAGGGAAATGTCCTTTCCCCTTGGCTGCAGTCCAAGGCCATGGACCTGCACCCCGTCATCGTCTTGGTTTCTGTGACCGTAGGCTCTGCGCTATTTGGCCTGGTGGGAGGTTTCCTCGCGGTTCCGGCAGCCGCGATGTTCGCGGTGGCCTATCGCTACAGCCAAGATATGATGAAGCTCCAGTCGGGCGAAAAGACCGCCGCGGAGCTGGACTTTTCCACCGTAGCTGGCTACCTCATCGGCCGTTATACGGAGGAACAAGGGCGCTATAAGCGCGAGGCGTGGCTTAAAATGCCGGACTACGCAGCCCCAGAAGGCGCAGTGGCGGACGTAGCCGCGGACGGCAACTCCAATTCCCTCGACGCTGCCCTCAACGTGGAATCCACCCCGAAAGAGCATGAGAAGCCCGGCGTGCGCTCCAACCTGCGCCGTGCCCGCGATGCCTTCGAGGGCCTTTTGAACGGAGATTCGAAAAAATAGTGGGCTGTGTCGGCTGTACGTGCCATGCTGGGTTCCATGACTTCCACATTGCCCGTGCTGCTACTTTTTATCGGCCTCACCCTCGGCGCGGTAATGGGTTGGTTGGCCCATTCCTACTCCGCTGCTCGTTCGGCGCCAAGTGCCGAACACCGCGCGCTGCAAGAATCGCAGCGTCGCCAAGCTGAGCTCCAGCCGCTGGAAAAGGCCATGGACCGCTTGGGGTTTCAGCTCCAAGAAATTGAGGAAGACCGCACCGCGCTGCTCGCTTCCCTTTCTAGCCAGGTCCAGGCGGTAACCCGTACCTCCTCTCGTCTGACTGAACGCACTGACAAACTTGTTAGTGCCTTGCGCTCGCCCAATACCCGCGGTCGTTGGGGCGAGGTGCAATTGGAGCGGGTGGTTGAAATAGGCGGCATGACCAAACATGTGGACTTTGACTGCCAGGTTTCTGCTCCGCTGGGTGGTCGCATCGTTCGCCCAGACATGGTTATCAAGTTGGCTGGTGGCCGCCATATCATTGTCGATGCCAAGGTGCCTTTTACTTCTTACCTCGACGCGCTGGAGACCGATGACCCAGAAGAACACGCCGGCTTCTTGCGCCGCCACGCACACTTGATGCGTGGCCACGTCCAAGCACTATCGCACAAAGACTATATTGAAGCGTTTCAACCTACACCCGAATTCGTCATCCTGTTTGTCCCTGCAGATCCTTTCCTCGATGCTGCATTGTCAGTGGACCCAGAACTCATCGAGTATGCCTTTGAACGCAATGTAGTAATTGCCACCCCCAGCTCGCTTTTCGCCCTCCTGCGCACGGTGGCTATGGGGTGGCACCAAGAAGACATCTCAGCCAAGGCAAAGGAGGTTCAGCGCCTAGGGCGCGAACTGTACACGCGCCTGAATACACTTTCTGATCACTATGGCAGGGTGGGCCACAACTTGGAAAAGGCAGTCGAAGCCTACAATGCCACACTGTCCTCGCTAGATTCCCGTGTCGGCGTCACCGCCCGCAAATTGCACGAGATGGATATCCCAGGCCGCACGGACCGCACGCCACGGGAGCCCATAGCCATCGATACGTGGCCGCGCGGGCATTCGCCACTATAAATCCGGCGACTTAGTGCGTGGAAATAGCCATGGGCAGGCACGAACCGGTAGGATCTTCCGACGTGTCACAAGCCAAGCAAAGAAAGTCTTCCGCCGCCCAAAGCTCTGGACTCCCCAGCATCACGCTGGGCACGGGCCTTGGGCTGCTCGCGGCAATTTTGCTCACCGGCGCGTTGATTTCCATCCTGATGGGTACCATCGGGTGGGCTTACCTCGCCTTCCTCGTCATCGGTTCGCTGCTGGTGGCGCTCATCGTAGAAGAACGCGGCCTCTTCCTCACGGTGGCTTCCATCCCCATCTTGTATGCCATCACGGTGGTACTGGCCGGATTCTTTATTACCAAGGCCAACTTGCCAGAGGGAGCATCACCGTTTTCCAAGACGGCTACCGTAACCGCAGCTTTCCCCCTTGTCCAAAGCTTTCTCTGGCTCCTCATCGCTTTAGTAGGCGCAGGAATCATCGGCTGGTTGCGATGGGTCCGCTACCGTAAGACGGCACGTCGCACCGCTAAAATGGAAACTTCCTCCCGCCGTTCCGATGCTGAGCAAGACCGCCGCAATCGCGCTGAGCGTTTATCGGTCGCTGACTTGATGGCGCGCGATAGGCTGGCAAAGGAACCTACTAAAACTCCAGCCACTCCGCAGCGCGCCCGCGCTTCTCACACGTTAAAGAAGTCCCGCCCCACGCCCAAAGATCGCCTGCGTGGGCGCGACCGAGAGGAACGCCGCCGCCTCCAGCAAGAGGAACGCGCAAATCCAATGCGCCCGGATCCAACCCGGCGCGCCGGCGATTCGGTACCGGCGTCTAAGGAGCACAAGCAAGCGCCCAAGCAAGGTTGGGACGATAACCTCTATGACGAGGACTAAAACAAAAGAAAGGCCCGGAAACGGGCCTTTCTTTTGTTTTAGATGTAGTTTAAGCGCGCGCCTGTTTAAGTGCGTGCTGGGCGCAGGTCGCGCGGCAGGGCGAAGGTAATCGTCTCCGTAGAGGTAGTTACCTGTTCTACGTCGCTATAGCCACGCGCATCGAGAAATTCCAATACCTCGCGTACCAGCAATTCTGGTACAGATGCACCACAGGTGACTCCGACGGTGCGCACGCCTTCCAGCCAGGCATCGTCGATCTCCTTGGCAAAATCTACGAGGTGTGAAGCCTTAGCACCAGCCTCGAGCGCGACTTCGACCAGGCGCACCGAGTTAGAGGAGTTTTTAGACCCCACCACAATCATCAGGTCGCACTTGGGGGCAATGGCTTTGACGGATTCTTGGCGGTTTTGGGTGGCGTAGCAAATATCGTCTGAAGGCGGATTTTCCAGATGCGGGAAACGCTCGCGCAGTTTATTGACGATGGTGATCGTCTCATCCACCGAGAGCGTGGTTTGGGACAGCCAAATAAGCTTCTCGTCCTGCAGGAAATCCGGCAGCTTGGCAACGCCCTCGACGCCGTCCACGAGGTGGGTAACCTCCGGTGCTTCGCCGGCGGTTCCTTCCACTTCCTCATGTCCTTCGTGGCCAACCAAGAGGATGTGATAGCCATCGCGCTGGAAGCGCTGGGCTTCCTTATGCACCTTGGTTACCAATGGGCACGTGGCGTCCAACGTTAGTTGCTTGCGCTGCGTTGCCTCTGCCCGAACGGCCGGGGAAATACCATGAGCGGAAAAGACTAGGTGGGCACCTTCTGGGGCCTCAGAGGCCTCGTCAACAAAGATGACGCCGCGTTCTGCCAAAGACTCTACGACGTAGCGATTGTGCACGATTTGCTTGCGTACATAAATGGGCGCGCCGTACTTTTCCAGCGCCTTTTCTACGGTTTCAACCGCGCGATCTACGCCTGCGCAGTATCCGCGCGGCGCCGCGAGGAGAACATTTTTACCTTCAGTCATGGCTCCCAGAGTATCGAAACAGCACCCAAAACAATAGTGGGGCCCACCGCCACCATTCCGGCTACCCCGAGCGGGGCAATCATCTGCGCTGGCCCCTAAACTAGGCGGAAGAATACGGCAGACTGAAGAAAGGGAGGCTGTGTGAATCAACCGGCAAATACTCCGGATACTCCCTGGCCCGTTGGTAAAGTCAACGACCAAGTCAAGGGCTGGATCGAGCGCCTGGGCTACCTGTGGGTAGAGGGTCAATTAACCCAAATTAATTTCAAACCCACCTGGAAGCTGTCCTATCTCACGCTGCGTGATGTACAGCAGGAAAAGTCCGTGCAGCTGACCTGCCCATCATCAATGTTGCAGTCATTGTCAGCACCGCTAAAAGACGGCGACCGCGTCATTGTCCATGGCAAGCCGGCTTTTTATGCCGGCCGCGGTTCTTTTTCACTGTGGACCACGGAGATTCGTCATGTGGGCATAGGTGATCTACTCGCGCGCATTGAGAAATTGCGCCAGCAGCTTTCGGCAGAGGGACTTTTTGATCCTGCTCGCAAGCGGCCACTGCCTTACCTACCGCACAAAATCGGGCTGATTACCGGCCGCGGTTCGGCCGCGGAGCGAGATGTGATGGCGGTAGCTCATGATCGCTGGCCAGCGGTACAATTCCGAGTTCTCAATACCGCGGTTCAAGGTGCGAATACCGTTCCAGAGGTTATCGATGCCCTCCAGCAGCTAGATGCGGATCCAGAGGTAGACGTCATCATCATCGCCCGCGGTGGTGGCTCTGTAGAAGACCTGCTTCCCTTCTCAGAAGAAGCGCTGCAACGCGCGGTCGCGGCTGCTGGCACTCCGGTGGTCTCCGCCATCGGCCATGAGCCGGATAGCCCGGTGCTCGATAACGTCGCGGATCTGCGCGCTGCCACGCCTACCGACGCCGCAAAGCGCGTCGTCCCCTCCGTGGCCGAGGAGCGTGCCGTTATCGCAGAGGCACGCTCCCGGATGGCTGCCGCCTTGCGCGGCTGGGTGGAAAGGGAGCGACGCGGCCTGGACAATATTCGTTCCCGGCCCGTCATGGCAGACCCCATGACCCCCATTCGTACGCGCCGCGAGGAAATAGAGCGGACTCGTGCCACCATGCGCCGGGAAATTGAGGTCATGGTAGAACGCGAGACCCGCCACGTGGAGTCGCTGCGTGCTCGCGTTTCAGCTTTGGGACCTTCAGCTACTCTCGCCCGCGGGTATTCCATCGTCCAAGTGGTACCCAAAGATGGCTCCGGCCCCGAAGTTGTCACCTCTTATGAGCAATCCCCTCCCGGCGCGCAACTGCGCATCCGCGTGGGCGATGGATCTATTACCGCTGTTTCTATGGCCTCCCAGGCCGCCGATTAACCACCAAACGAGGAGAAAATTATGTCAGATGACACCATTGGCACCGGTCAGCCAGGCCAGGATGCTTTTACCCCAGTAGAAGAATTGAGTTATGAGCAAGCCCGAGATGAGCTCATTGAAACTGTAAAGATCTTAGAGCTCGGGCAGATGGGTTTGGATGAGTCACTGAAGTATTGGGAACGCGGCGAAGCCCTTGCCCGTACGTGCGAGGCACATCTCGACGGCGCGGCAAAGCGCGTTGAAGCAGCGCTCGAGAGGGCCGAAGCAGCAGACGCAGAAGGAGACGAGTAGTGCAGATTTATGGGTATCCAGGTGAGCGGGTGGATTTTGTGTCGAAGTCTGCGGCCGCCGGTTCCATCATGGCGGGAGACTCCCGGGAATTCGTAGAGGAATTCTTTGGTCCAGCGCATACCCGCGATGATGACGAGGTAAGCTATTTTTCCCAATCCGTGGTGCTGCGCTTTACAGGCGATAAGGTACGCGAAATCGCTATTTATCCGCAGCGTTCCCAGCGTGAGCGCATCGATGTTTTTGTGGGAAAGACGCGCCTCAGCGGCTTAGATGAAAAATCCCTCGCAGAGGTCATTGCCCAGGCCGGCGATGGTCTTAGCGCCACCACTGCGGCAGAAGGATTGGGCGAGGTTATTTTTCGGCTATAGGTGCGGCGTCGATAAACGCAGCGGTAGCAGCCTCAAAATCGCTATCGTCTGCGGCACCGGAGATAATGAGGCGGGCGTCGCCCAAATCTGTCACCCACAGGCGGCGCACGGAGTCGTCATCACTTTCTAGTACCCGCACTTGGTGCCCTTTGACCTCACGGGCAGATTCGATGCCGCGGTAGTTGGCGTCGTATTCCTTACCCGCATCATCGGCCGCCACCTGTGTCTGAGTAGACTCCACAAACCCTTGGTCAGCGGTCACCCAGCTGACCACGGTGGCGTTTTCTCCTCCCATATCAACGCGGCGGGCAGCATTAGCCTCCCAGCCCTCTGGCATATCAGGATTGCGAATAGCGCCAATTCCTGCGCGAGCTTGGGTTTCAAGGAAGGTTTGTTCATCCACTTCCTGCACCGCTCCCTGTTGAGTTTCGGAATTGATCGAGCATAGGCCGGTCGCTCCTACGGCCAGCAGCATCATGATCACCACGACGGCGAGGGACAGGGAGATATCCTTCGCGCCTTCAAAAATCTTTGGTCTTTCTTCTGCAGCCACGCGCCTTAGTATCGCACGGTGTGCTTCCAAAAAGCCACACGGCCCATTCTCCCCCGAAAGTTTGATGAATCCCCCACAAATGGGGCGCAAAATCAGACCCATTAGAGCAAAAAAGTGCGAGAATGGAAAGGTAGAGCATCAAGGGGAACACCCCTCGATGAGAAAACTATGGAAGGCAACCACTACACATGTCCGAAAATACGTCTTATCTTCCTGACCGCAACCTGGCGATGGAACTGGTCCGTGTCACTGAGGCAGCAGCGCTCGCATCCGGCCGTTGGGTAGGCCGCGGCCAGAAGAATGAGGGCGATGGCGCGGCGGTCGACGCAATGCGCAAGCTCATCAATTCCGTAGCCATGAACGGCGTCGTTGTCATTGGTGAGGGCGAAAAAGATGAGGCCCCTATGCTATTTAACGGCGAAGAGGTAGGCACCGGCGAGGGCGCCGCCATGGATATCGCCGTGGACCCCGTTGACGGAACTCGTTTGATGGCAGAAGGCCGCCCCAACGCTATCTCCGTCATCGCGGCCGCAGAGCGCGGAACCATGTATGACCCTTCCGCAGTCTTCTACATGGAAAAGATTGCTGTTGGCCCAGAAGCAGTCGGCGCTATCGACATCAACGAGTCAGTGGAATGGAACATCAACTCCGTGGCCAAGGCGAAGAATATCCGCCCGGAAGATCTGACCGTCGTGGTCCTTGACCGCCCGCGCCACGAGCAGCTCATCTCTGAAATTCGCGCCGCCGGCGCAAAGGTGCGCCTCATTATGGATGGCGACGTTGCAGGCGCCATCGCCACCTGCCAGGATTCCAATTCCATCGACATGATGATGGGCATCGGCGGCACCCCAGAAGGCATCATCACCGCCTGCGCTATGCGCTGCATGGGCGGCGAAATCCAGGGCAAGCTGTGGCCAAAGGATGAAGAGGAAGCAGAAAAGGCCCGCGCAGCAGGCCACGATTTGGACCGCGTCCTTAAGACCACTGACTTGGTCTCCTCCGAAAACTGCTACTTCGCTGCCACCGGCGTGACCAATGGTGACATGCTGCGCGGTGTTTCCTACCGCAATTCCGGCGCTACTACCCGCTCACTGGTTATGCGTTCCAAGTCCGGCACCATCCGCTACATCGACTCCATCCATAAGCTATCCAAGCTGCAGGAATATTCCGTAGTGGATTACACCACCCCGACCAAAAACTAGGGGGCACCCCCGAAGGCGGCCCTCCTGGTAGATCTCCGCCATACTGGAAAGCACACACTACCCAATTAACTGAGGTGATCTTCACATGACTGAATACCGCATCGAACATGACACCATGGGCGAAGTAAAGGTTCCTGCAGATGCCCTGTGGCGCGCACAGACCCAGCGCGCAGTGGACAACTTCCCTATTTCCGGCCGTGGCCTCGAAAATGCGCAGATTCGCGCACTTGGCCTCCTTAAGGCAGCTTGTGCTCAGGTAAATAAGGATTCCGGCAAGTTGGACGAGGACAAGGCCGATGCCATTATCGCCGCCGCTACTGAAATCGCCGAGGGCAAGCACAATGATGCTTTCCCTATCGACGTTTTCCAGACTGGTTCGGGCACCTCGTCCAATATGAATACCAATGAGGTTATCGCCTCCTTGGCACACCAGAATGGCGTGGAGATTCACCCGAATGACCACGTGAATATGGGCCAGTCCTCTAATGACACTTTCCCCACCGCCACCCACGTTGCCGCTACTGAGGCCGCCGTTAATGACCTCATTCCGGGCTTGAAGGTTCTGCACGAGTCCCTGAGCAAGAAGGCCAAGGAATTCGCCGACGTGGTCAAGGCGGGCCGTACCCACTTGATGGACGCCACCCCGGTTACCCTCGGTCAAGAATTCGGTGGCTACGCCCGCCAGATTGAGCTGGGCATCGAGCGGATCGAGGCCACCCTGCCACGCTTGGGCGAGCTGGCCATCGGCGGTACCGCCACCGGCACCGGCCTGAATACCTCTGCGGACTTTGGCGCTAAGGTCACCGAAGAGCTCAAGAAGCTCACCGGTGTTGCGGAACTAAAGGAAGCAGAGAACCACTTTGAGGCACAGGCCGCACGCGATGGCTTGGTGGAGTTCTCCGGCGCCATGCGCGCGGTTGCTGTGTCCCTTAATAAGATTGCTAATGACCTCCGCATGATGGGCTCTGGCCCACTGACCGGCCTGGCAGAGATTCACCTGAAGGACCTGCAGCCAGGTTCCTCCATCATGCCGGGTAAGGTCAACCCGGTCATTCCGGAGGCCGTCACCATGGTTGCCGGCCAGGTGGTGGGCGATGACGCCGCAGTCGCCTTCGGCGGTGCCCAGGGCCACTTCGAGCTCAATGTCTTCATCCCGATGATGGCACGCAACGTGCTCGAGTCTGCTCGCCTGCTATCCAATGCCTCCCGCGTCTTCGCCGATAAGTGCATCGATCACATCGAGGCCAACGAGGAGCGCATGAAGCACTTTGCGGAGTCTTCCACTTCCATCGTGACCCCGCTCAACTCTGCTATTGGTTACGAGAACGCGGCCAAGGCCGCCAAGCATGCCTTGCATGAGAAGATCA
Organism: Corynebacterium sp. KPL4072; assembly: GCF_037908395.1. Lineage (NCBI taxonomy): Bacteria > Bacillati > Actinomycetota > Actinomycetes > Mycobacteriales > Corynebacteriaceae > Corynebacterium > Corynebacterium sp. KPL4072. The sequence goes on along the minus strand of NZ_JBBMGE010000006.1, from coordinate 157,122 downwards.
CTGTTCGCCAGGCCGTCATTGATTTGGGCTTTGTCGATGGCGAAAACCTCACCGAGGAAGAGCTGGATAAGCGCCTCGATGTGCTGAGCATGACTAACCGCGACCGCGATAACTTCTAAGTATCCGCCGCACCGCTACCCCGCCCGGGCAGGACCCGGGCGGGGTTTCGCATGCCTGGGGTAAGGGGGACGTCGGCAAGAGCAATGGCACATCTCACATAAAGAAGGATGCACCTCTAAAATCACCCTTTTTGCACTTGGTGCAAGTTTGCACCGAGTGTAAAGTTGCATGACGTGCAAGAAGAACTATCACTACGCGAGCAGAAACGTCTCGAGACGCGCCTGCGCATAGAGGATGCCGCCACAAAACTGGTGGATGAACAGTCCTTTAGCGCAGTCACCATTGAGCGGATCTGCGAAGTAGCCGGTATTTCTCGGCGCACCTTCTTCAATTACTTCGATTCCAAGGAATCCGCCGTTTTGGGCGCTCCAAGCACCGAGTTTACGGAAGAGATGCGGGAACTCTTCCTTAATGAGCCAACGACCAGCATGGTAGACCTCGTCCTTCAGTTGGTCAGACGGCATATGGAAGGCCACCACATCAACCCGACTATCCGGGATCGCCGCAAACGCATCTCCAATGATCCAGATGCAGCTGCGGCGGCAATAAGCCGGAAGCGAGCAAAATCCATTGAGCTCATCGATCTCATTGAAGAGCGCCTTAACAAAGAACCGGAGCTTCGCGTCCTTGACAGCTGCTCTTCTAGCACCGAGGCGATGCTCATCGTCGGCCTCGTCCGTGAGGCACTTTGGTTGGCGATGGCATCCCCGGATGCAGATTGCAGCCTAGACCTCGGCGCGCGTCTCGATACTTCCCTCACGCTAATAACAGACTTTATGAAAGGAATGCGATGGTAGATACGGCTGCTAAGGCCCCCTCACAGGGCCAGTCCCGCGCCGATAACCTCGGGCTTATTTTCTCGGCCCTAATGCTCACCATGCTGATGAGCTCCTTGGGCCAAATGATCTTCTCTTCTGCTCTTCCAACCATCGTTGGTGAGCTCGGCGGCGTCGACCACATGAGTTGGGTCATCTCCGCCTTCCTTGTCACCATGACCATCGCCATGCCTATCTCCGGCAAGCTGGGTGACATGTTGGGCCGCAAGTGGCTCTACATTGGGGGTATCGCCACCTTCGTCGTGGGATCCACCCTCGGTGGCTTTGCCAACTCCATGTCGCTGCTGATTATCGCCCGCGCCGTGCAAGGCTTTGGCGCTGGATTCATGATGATCTCTTCGCAATCCATCATCGCCGAGGTCACCTCCTCCCGTGAGCGCGGCAAGTTCATGGGCATCATGGGCGGCGTCTTTGGCCTGTCTTCCGTCCTCGGCCCCGTCCTCGGCGGCTGGTTCACCGATGGCCCAGGTTGGCGCTGGGGCATGTGGATGAACATCCCGCTTGGCATCCTCGCCATCATCGTGTGCACCTTGGTGCTACACCTGCGCGTCGGTGAGGCCGACATGAAGCGCTTTGACTGGCTCGGCGCAACCTTCATCGCCATCACCACCGCTTCCCTTATTCTCATGACCACCTGGGGCGGCACCGAGTACGAGTGGGGCTCGTCCATGATCCTCACCTTAGGTGCCATCACCATCATTGGCGCCATCATCACCATCCTGGTGGAGCTGCGCGCCAAGGAACCACTCATTCCAGTTCGCCTATTCAAAAACCGCAACATGGCCCTTACTACCCTGTCCGGCGTGGTACTGGGCCTGGCAATGTTCGGTGTTCTGGGCTACATGCCTACTTACTTGCAGATGGTGCACACCCTGACCCCAACCAAGGCGGGTCTGATGATGATCCCGATGATGGTGGGTCTTATCGGCACCTCCACTGGCGTGGGCTTCATCATTGCCCGCACCGGCCACTACAAGGTCTACCCCATCATCGGCCTAGCCATTACCGCTGGTGCATTGTTCTGGATGTCTCACCTGACCGTAGAGACTTCCCTGAAGCAGCTGGGCTGCGAGTTCTTGGTCTTCGGCATCGGCCTGGGCATGGTTATCCAGGTCCTCGTGCTCATCGTCCAGAACTCCTTCCCACTGTCCCAGGTGGGTACCGCTACCGCGGCGAATAACTTCTTCCGCCAAATCGGTTCCGCACTGGGTGCTTCCCTGGTTGGCTCCATGTTCATCCACAATATGAAGGATGAGATGGCCACCCGCATGCCAGAAGCCTTCCAAAAGATGGGCCCTGAGGGCGCCGCCTATGCAGAAAAGTTTGGCAATGCCGACGGCGGTGCCAATAGCCTCACCCCAGATTTGGTCGCGTCCTTCCCCAAGCCAATCGAGGAAGCAATCCTCAATTCCTATAATGACGGCCTGACCCCGGTCATCACCCTGATGGTTCCGTTGGTCATCGTCGCGCTCCTTCTCCTCCTGCCTCTGCGCGAGGAGCGACTGAAGGAAACCATTGACTAATGTCGCTCACACCTGCAGAAACTGAGGCTACAAGCCAAGAGCTGCATGCCTTGCGCGATGCACTCCCGCTTGCCGACGCCCCCATTGAATCCGCCCTCGGCTATGCTCCTGGCGGCCTGCAGGCGGCATTGAATGTCCAAGCCAACCCCATCGAGGTATGGCGCACTAGGGACTATCTAGTTTCCTTAGCCCGCGCACACGGTATCCCGATCCCGCGCTTTAGCCGCTTGAGCGATAACATGCGCTCATCGGCGCAGCGCTGGTTCGGCCCCTGGGACGTTCCTACGATGTAGCGGCCCCCACACCCCGCCCTTGGCGGGGTGTTTTTATTGCCAGAAACCCATCTGCCGCAAAACTTGGGCCCCAATTCCCAAAATGGCAACGATGGCGGCAATGATGCCGATCGCCGCGCCGGCGCTCGATCCTCCGCCACTGCCGCTTATCGCTGGCTTTTTGGTGACCGCTACCGTCTGGTTCAGTGCTTCTCCAGCCGGGCGAGTTTCCTCGTTGCGCAGCAGGTATGGAGTAATACGCACCTCGGCCGTGCCTTCCTGCAAAACCTCATATGTGCCGTCAGGATGCACCGCAAGAACCTCCGGATCGGACGAGGTTAGCGATGACCCCGGCACCCCTAACCGGGCACCGTCCCATCCCGCAATGCTTACGCCAATGCTGCCGGAATCGCCCACATGGGTACCGCCGCTAAAACGTATAGCCGCGCTTGCCAGAGCGGCTTCCGGTACCGCAATGGGAAATGCGTGCCGTCCTTCGAGGCGCTCTGGGGCGCCCGACGCCGCGTGCTCGGAATAATGGCCGGCCGTCGTGCTGCCAACCTGTGCCTGGGCAAATTAGTGGTTGGCTGGGTTAAGCAAGCTGTAAATATGCCCCGCACCGCCAGAATAGGAACCGTTAGAGCGAATGAGCTGATTCCACTCGCTGCCAGAACCGCCATCAGTAGACCAGTTAGCAATGGCGCGTTCCATCGGTGAAGAAGTGAGGTTTTCTGCGAAAAAGGCGCCGGACTTTACCGTTCACGGCTCCTCCCCGTCTCCACGGCGATGATCAAAATCGTAGTTTTCCTCCGCAGCGCGCTGCATCGCGGAGTGTTCCAATCCCCTGCTCCAGGATATGCCGTTGATATATGCGGTGCGGTCCGGTGCGACGTCGCGAAGCCTAGCACCAGCAAACGGAAGATTGGCATCCCAGGCCTTGGCGCGCAACTCATGCAACTGGCGGGTCACCGTCTCGATATGGGACTGTAGCTCAGGAGTGGCAAACACATAGGCCACACCACCATCAACCTGGGTGATGTCCAACTGGGCAACAGGCACCGAGCCTGCGGAGGGATAGGACAGCTCCCGCTGTAGGAACAGAAAGCGCCCCTGCCGTCATAGCCGCAACGGTGGACAAAGCAAGGGCACGAGTACGCACAGACATTTAAAAGCCTTAGAGAGATAGCGTACGAATACTCTCTTAACTTTATTCCTGTGCGCTGGGAAAAGCTAACGCTTCTTTTCCTCCGGCTTGGGCAAAAGCAGCTCGTATACATCAGTATCGCGCCACTGGCCCGCAAGCTCGCCGTAGGTCATCTTCGCCATGTGAGAGTAAGTGCCCACCTTCACGAATCCACGGGACTTATGCAGCCCCGCAGAACCGGCGTTTTCAGGGAAGATCCACGAGTGGATAGCCCACTTGTGCAGGTCCTTACATACCTCAATCAAGCGATCCAAAAGTGCGCCGCCGATGCCGCGGCCCTGCGCCTCGGAGCCCAAGTAAATAGAATCCTCCACTACTCCGTGGAAGACGGTGCGGGTAGATACCGGCGCCGCAGACACCCATCCCAAGACCTTCGAATCATCATCGGCTTCAACAGCCACATGCACCGAGGGCATGATTTTGCCGGCTTTGAATTCTTCAAAGGTCAGGGATCGGGTCTCGTAGGTGGCGTGCCCAGTATTGAGTCCCTGTTCATAGATCTCTCGCATCTGGGGATAGTCCGCCGCGGTAAAGGGGCGGATGCGGAAATCTTTCTTCTTTTCGTCCGAAGACGTCTGCTTGGCGTTATCGCTCATATGCCACATTATTACTAGGCAATGCCCAGCTTCGCCACGCTGTACACATCACGATCGCCATACGCGAACATGTCTGGCCTAATCGCCACCTTCCAGCAGGTCGGTGACGAGCTCCGCAATGGCGGAACGCTCAGAGCGCTGGAGCGTAATATGCGCAAATAGCTCGTGCCCCTTGAGCTTTTCAATCACTGCCTGGACGCCATCGTGGCGGCCCACGCGCAGGTTATCGCGCTGCGCTACGTCATGGGTGAGCACCACCCGTGAGCCCTTGCCTAGCCGAGAAAGCACGGTGAGCAAAACATTGCGCTCCAAGGACTGTGCCTCGTCCACAATAACGAAGGCATCATGCAGGGAGCGGCCGCGAATATGCGTCAAGGGCAAGACCTCAATCAGGCCGCGCTCATGTACTTCTTCCATCACGTTTTCAGACACCAAGCCTTCCAAGGTGTCATAGACTGCCTGCGCCCACGGGTTCATCTTGTCTGATTCGGTGCCCGGAAGGTATCCCAACGACTGCCCACCTACCGCATACATCGGGCGGAAGACTACGATACGGCGGTGTTCGCCGCGCTCGAGTACAGCTTCCAATCCGGCGCACAGGGCGAGTGCCGATTTACCAGTGCCGGCGCGTCCGCCAATGGAGACGATTCCGATATTTGGATCCATCAGCAAGTCCAAAGCTATGCGCTGCTCCGCGGAGCGTCCTTGCAGGCCGAAGGCATTGCTATCGCCGCGCACGAGCTCCACCACACCTTCCGCGGTGATGCGCCCCAGCGCGGACTGCGCTCCCGCTACTAGGGTAAGTCCGCAATGGACTGGTAGCTCCTCCACGGCAGTGCCCTTTTCAGTGTGAATGCCGTCTAGCATGACTTCCCCATCACGGTAGAGGGCGTCGATGACATCCGAGCTGGTTTGCACGGTTGCCATTCCGGTATAGCCGGTCAGAACCACATCCTGGGCGTGGTACTCATCCGCCTGTACACCCACTGCGCCGGCTTTCACGCGCAGTGGCACGTCCTTGGTGACTAGCACGGTATCTTTACCTTCGTGTGCAAGGTTGAGGGCGCAGGCCAGGATACGGTGGTCCCCCTCTGGGCCACGGAAGGCAGAGGGCAACAAGGATTGGTCTTGATGGTTCAATTCCACGCGCAGGGTGCCGCCATCTACGTTCACGGGGACCGGCTGGTCTAGCGCCTCATAGGTAGCGCGCAGTTCCTCCAAAAAGCGAAGAGCTTGGCGGGCGAACCAGCCAAGCTCTGGGTGATGACGTTTTCCTTCCAGTTCAGAGATAACCACAACGGGAAGGACCACATCGTGCTCTGCGAATTTGCGCAGAGCCCAAGGGTCAGAAAGCAGGACCGAGGTATCCACTACATAAGTCTTGGTAGCGACGGTGTTATCGGTTGTGGCAAGCGGAGTAGAAAGTACAGAGGGACGAGTCATGGTGGCAGGGTTCTCCCTTGAAATGCGGTAGATCAAACTTCTTCCGTATAGCCCCAAATTCCGGGGTTGCCACCCAACGTAGGCACCGAAGGTTGAAATTACATGGGTGCAAGATGAACTTTAAGAAAACGAAAAATCCCTCCGCAGCAGATGCTGCGAAGGGATTACCTCAAAAAGAGCTTTTTACTTCTCTACGGAAGAGGTGAACTTGCCGCTCTCATCCTGGAGCCAGGAGATAACGCCATTGTCGAACTGCTGGGTCCAGCCCTTGCCCTCAGTAGCCTTCTCCTCGGCAGCCTTAGGCAAGCCTACCTCTGCATCCAGACCGCCCTGCTCCTTCCAGGTTTCAGCGATCTTGCCGACGATTGGCTGAGCCTCATCGCCATCCTTAGCCATAGCCAGCAGGTTGCCGCCATCGAAGGTTGCCAAAGAGCCCTTATCGGAGGACTCTACGCTCTGTACGTCGCCCCACTCAGCCTTCTTCTCCTCGATGGCAGACGCCAGAGCTGCCGGAACCTCCTGGTCGCCATTGGCGGTGGAGACGGTCTTGGTGTCGCCGTCCTTGGAATCAGCATCCTCAGACTCGGAACCATCCGCATCCTCAGACTCGGAGGATTCCGCGTCCTTATCCTTTTCGGAGGTAGCTTCATCAACGGCGGAGCCAGCAGCGTCGGAAGCATCAGCTGCTACGGAACCGGCGGTGTCCTTAGCGTCGTTAGCTGCATCCTCGGCATCGGAGCAAGCTACGAGAGCAACGGACAGGGTTGCGGCAGCAAAGCCACCTACGATACGACGAGTCATCTTCTGCATTTCTGCATCATCCTTTCATCAAGAAAGTAAGTTAATTCTAATTTTTATTAAATCGCCCTTCATGACGAACGAAACCCACCGTAATGACACCACCCAGCGGGCGCCACCCACACGGACAGGAAGCAGACAGCAAATACTAAAGTACTACCTCCGTTTGCGCTGCTTAAAAGCCTTCTTTTTATTTTGTAACGAATTGTTAACGTTTCTTCGCGCTTGCTTAGCCCTCGCCTTTTCCCTGGCGCTTCGCTTCGGTTTCTCCTGCCGTGAGGACCGTGCGGTGCGGCCCTTGGCGACGCCCACGAAGTCCTGAATTGCCTCTCCGTCATCCTCCTTGCGCCATACCAGCGCAATCTCCGTCACCGGCACGGACTCATCCTTTAGCCCGAGTGGCACCACCTGTTTCTTGCTGAGCACCTTGAGCAGGGGGCGCGGTGCAATCGCGATTCCCACATTGGCTGCCACCACTTGGAGGGCATCGCGGACCGCGGGGACATCAACGAGCCCGGAATCGGCGAGGCGGTAGTTGAGGTGTTCATCTGCGACGTCGGCAAGCGTGAGTTCCTCGCCTACTTCGGCATAGACCGAGTCCTTCGGAACCGCAATTCCTGGAGCCTCTTTATAAAGGCGCACCACATGAAAGGAGTCATCCACGCGGGCATCCGGCAGACGCGCGAGGGCCACATCCACCTCTCCACCTAGCAGCGGAGCTAGCGCATCGTCTGCATCAACGGTGTATAAACCACCATGAGCAGTATTTTCTTCGAATCGGCGGAACCACTTTCCAGGCTCCGTACCGGTGGCAAAAGCTAAGCGCAGCATAGAGGACAGTCTACTGAAAGTGCTACGGTAATTACGTGACTGAAGAACATAAGCAACCATCCGGCACCGCCATGCGTGCCCAGACCGCAGCGAAGAAGCTTGGCATCTACCTGCCCGCTGCGCCGGACGAGTTTCAAAATAGTGCCATTAGCCACGAAGAGCTGCGCGAATTGCAGCATAACCCGCCCGAGTGGCTGCAGACCTTGCGTCGCGAGGGTCCTCACCCCCGCCCGGAAGTCGCCCATAAGCTGGGCATCTCCGTTACCGCGCTCAAGAAAAACGATATGGATAAGCCGCTAACCACAGCGGAAATCAATCAGCTCCTCCAAGAGCAACCAAAATGGCTCCAGCAGGCCCGCGCCACCATGGCGCAGGCCCGTGGGCATGAGGTAAAGGACTAGACCAGCTTCCAGTCCTCGAGGCCCTCATATAGTGGGTAGTGCTGGGCAATCTTATCCACGCGTGCGCGGAGGGCCTCCACATCGGCGTTCTTGCCCTGTACCAAGGCGGTGCCGATGATATCTGCGACCTCGGTAAAGGCCTCAGCATCCAGACCGCGGGTTGCCAGCGCAGAGGTACCAATGCGCAGGCCAGAGGTGACCATCGGCGGACGAGGGTCATTCGGGACGGCATTGCGGTTAACTGTGATGCCTACTTCATGCAGCAGATCCTCTGCCTGCTGGCCGTCCAACTCGGAATTTCGCAGGTCAGCCAAGACCAAGTGCACGTCGGTGCCGCCGGTGAGCACGTCCACGCCAGCCGCCTTGGCATCCTCCGCGGTAAGGCGCTCCGCCAGAATGCGAGCGCCCTCCAAGGTGCGCTCCTGGCGCTCCTTAAACTCCGCGGTCGCGGCAATCTTCATGGCGATGGCCTTTGCAGCGACTACGTGCATCAGCGGTCCGCCCTGCTGCCCTGGGAAGACGTTGGAATTGATCTTCTTGGCATACTCCTGCTTGGCCAAAATCATGCCGGAGCGTGGGCCACCCAGGGTTTTGTGCACGGTGGTGGACACGATATCAGCGTGCGGCACCGGGCTCGGGTGCAGGCCGGCGGCCACGAGGCCAGCGAAGTGAGCCATATCTACCCATAGGTAAGCGCCGACCTCATCAGCAATTTCACGGAAGGCCGCAAAATCCATGGTGCGCGGGTAAGCAGACCAGCCACCAATGATAACCTTCGGCTTCTCCTTCAGCGCTTGCTCCCGCAGCTTATCCATGTCCACGCGCATGGTCTCTGGGTCCACCTCGTAGGCGGCGACATCATAAAGCTTGCCGGAGAAGTTCAACTTCATGCCGTGAGTCAGGTGACCGCCGTGAGCGAGGGACAAGCCCAAAATCTTGTCTCCTGGCTCAGCAATGGTGGACAGCACCGCAGCGTTCGCCTGCGCACCGGAGTGGGGCTGAACATTGGCAAATTCCGCGCCAAAAAGCTCCTTCGCGCGGTTACGAGCCAGGTCCTCCACGACGTCGACATGCTCGCAGCCTCCGTAGTAGCGGCGGCCTGGGTAGCCTTCAGCGTACTTATTGGTGAGCACGGAGCCCTGCGCCTGGAGCACAGCGCGAGGCACAAAGTTCTCAGAAGCGATCATTTCCAGAGTTTCGCGCTGGCGGGAAATCTCTCCCTGGATAGCGCCGAATACGTCCGGGTCAAGGTCGCGGAGGTCAGAGGTAAAAGAAGCCATAAAGTGTGGTCCCCTTCTCAATATCAAGCGGTATGGGTTGCTGCATATCTTATCGTGCCCAGCACCCGAAGGGGGCATACTTTTACCCATGGATTAGGCAAGTGCGACAATAGAGCCATGGCGCGCACATTGGATTCGAGTCCCTACCTAGATTTTGACCGCGAGACCTGGCGTGGTTTGCGTAAATCCATGCCCCAGGTGCTCACGGAGACCGAGGTTGAAAAACTTCGCGGCCTAGGAGACCGCATTGACCTAGATGAGGTGGCTGATGTCTACCTCCCTCTCTCCCGCCTTATCCACATGCAGGTCACAGCGCGCCAGCAGCTCACCTCAGCTACTGAATCCTTCTTAGGAAATCCTCCAACGCACGTTCCGTTTGTCATCGGCGTGGCAGGTTCGGTGGCGGTAGGAAAATCCACCACTGCCCGTCTTCTACAGGTGCTTCTGCAGCGTTGGGATTCTCACCCCGAGGTCGCGCTCGTTACTACCGACGGCTTTCTCTTCCCCACCAAGACCTTAAAAGAACGCGGCCTCATGCAGCGCAAAGGCTTTCCGGAATCCTATGACCGGCGGGCATTGCTCCGCTTTGTCACCGACGTAAAATCAGGAAAGCCATTGGTCAAGGCGCCACTATATTCGCATATCAGCTATGACATCGTGGACGGAAAATACCAGGAAGTCCATCAACCTGACATCCTGATCCTAGAGGGGCTCAATGTGTTGCAAACAAGCCCTACGCTCACCGTGGCGGATCTCTTTGACTTTTCGGTCTACGTTGATGCCCGCACCGATGATATCGAGCAGTGGTATATTAATCGCTTCCTCACCCTGCGCCACACCGCTTTCCGCGAACCTAATGCCCACTTCTCTGCCTTTGCAGATATGGACGATGAGGAAGCGCGCGCCCAAGCCCGTGAAATTTGGCAGTCCATCAACCTGCCCAACCTCGTAGAAAATATCCTGCCCACCCGCATACGAGCCTCCCTCGTACTCAAAAAGGGCTCGCATCACTTGGTGGAACAAGTGCGGATGCGCAAGCTCTAGCGCTTATTTACCAAAGCGGCGCGAACGTTGGGAATAGTCCCGCAGGGCACGGAGAAAATCCACCTTTCGGAATGCCGGCCAGTAGGTATCTGTAAACCAGATCTCCGAGTACGCGGCCTGCCATAGGAGAAAGCCCGAAAGTCGTTGTTCACCAGAGGTACGGATAACCAGGTCTGGGTCCGGAAGCCCCTTAGTGTACAGGTGCTCACCAATAGATTCTGCGGTGACGCGATCCACCATCTCCGCAGCAGAGGTTCCTTTCTCGGCTTCCGCGCGCACCAAGTTCTGCACTGCGTCTACGATTTCTTGGCGTCCGCCATATCCCACTGCCACATTGACGATGACTCCGGTATTGTCCTTAGTTTCCGCTGCCGCCGCCACCATGCGCTGGCAAATATCATCCGGGAGCAGATCAAGGTGGCCGACAAGGCGGACTTGGCAACCGACATCGCTGTGGGATAGGTGCGTAACCACATCCGAGATGATGTCAAAGAGCAGCTCTACTTCTTGTTCGCTGCGCTTTAGATTCTCCGTGGACAGCAAATAGATGGTGACTACTTCGATATCGGTATCGCTGCACCATGAGATCATCTCTCCAATTTTCTTCGCGCCTTGGCGGTGACCGTGGCTGATATCGGTAAAACCAGCCTCGCGCGCCCACCGGCGATTGCCATCGGCCATGATGGCAATGTGTTTGGGCTGCGGCTTGCCTTTAATAAGGCGCGCCAGACGCGCTTCATAAGCCGGGTAAGCCAGCTGTTTGAGAGAACTCACGCTCATTAGTCTATCCGCCTAGAAAATGGACTTTTTGCGGTTATCGTAAATGCCAGCTTCTTTCATCGCCTCATCCACGGCTTCCTCATCAAATGGATCGATACCGTGGTCTTCCGCAAACATCATGCGGCGGCGGAAGCGTGAGTAACGGCGGTGAAAATTCCATCCCGCGATTAACACTGCAACTCCCATTAGGGCCAAGATCAGCAAGCCGATGGGCGAAGCTTTGCCAAATTCAGGACCCATTGGACCGCCTTCGGCGCCCTGGGTGCCTTGAGCAAGTACAAATGCATCATTTGCGGCTAGAACGAAAGAGCCATACACGCTCATGTCTTAAGCCTCCTCTTTTTCTTCGATGCCTGCAAAAAGGTTGGTTTCTGGCAAGGAGGTAGAAACGCGGGTTTTCGCCAGCTCAAACTCCTCGGTGGGCCACAGGCGTTGCTGTACCTCCACTGACGTCGCCAAGAAAGCACCAGCCGGATCAATCTGCGTGGCATGCGCACGCAGAGCCTCCTCGCGATTGCTGAAATAGTCTGCGCATTCCACCTGGGTCGTTACACGCGCCATGATATCTCCAAACGCGGTGTCCCAGCGCGCTAGCATCGGCCCATAGGGGCTAGTTTTGCCCTCCTCCAAGAGCAAATCATGGAATATCTTCATGCGCTGATAGACGAAGCCATGCGAGTAGTACAGCTTTAGCGGCGTCCACGCCTGACCCAACTCTGGGTGATACTCGGCATCGCCGGCCTTTTCCCACGCAATCATCGAGGCCCGATGCACCATCAAATGATCTGGGTGCGGATACCCGCCATTTTCGTCATAGGTGATGATGACGTGTGGGCGAAACTCGCGGATCACCTGGACAAATTCCTGCGCAACGGTGTCGTCTCCCTGCAACGCGAAGCAGCCCTCCGGTAGCAGCTCTTCCATAGACTTGCCTTCAACCGGATCCGGCAAACCGGAGTCGACGTAGCCCAGCCAGCGATGGTGCACGCCTAGCGCACGCGCAGCTTTAGCCATTTCTTCCCGACGAACCTCGCCCATATGTTCCTTGATCCCAGGGCGGTCCATGGCGGGGTTAATCACATCGCCGCGCTCGCCGCCGGTACAGGTCAGCACCAAAACCTCGTTGCCTTCTGCGGCATAGCGCGCGGTGGTTGCAGCCCCCTTGGAAGACTCATCGTCCGGGTGCGCGTGGATAGCTAGTAGGCGAAAATCGCTCACTGAAAATCCATCCCCTTATAAATCTAGGTTCTTTGAACAGATGATTATCCTAGTAGATAATTGGAAAACAGTGGTCCTCGGCTAGAGTGGGAAGCATGACTTCCGCCGGAAAATCTCGCTCAGCCGCCCGCTATGGCTCTCGGGGGCCTTCTGAAAAGAACTCAGGTAGCTGGACTAATAAGGCGCTGGTGCTGATCTTTATCGCCATTTTTATCGCGCTCATCTTCTTTGGCTTCCGGTACTTTCAACAAAAGGAGCGCGTGAACGCGCAGGTTTCCATCGTGACCCAAGAGGTTTTGAGCGATGACACCACCCGCGTCTGGGTCGACGTCACCCGTAACCACACCGATGAAGAGGCTTATTGCATTGTCCAAGCCTTTGATTATTCCAAGTCCGAAGTAGGCCGACGCGAGTTTCCTGTTCCCGCTGGCGGAAATGAAACCCAGCGTATCGCTGTTGACGTCCCGACCAACGCCCGCGCCGTCGCTGGCGGCGCTTATGGTTGCTCTGGCAATATCCCCGAATACTTGGATATGGATAACCCTGACTACGCGGAAAGCCGCTAGCCGCGTGTGCTAGGATTTGTAGCGCCTAGAACTGGGCATTTGCCTAGTTCCACTTTTACTTATGGCCCCAGGGACAACTAGGGGCTTTGACCACAATTCCTATCTACGGAAGGTTGCAGAATGGCTGAGCAGCAAAAGCAGTACATCACCCCAGAAACCAAGGCGAAGCTCGAGGCCGAGCTGCAGGAGCTTATCGATCATCGCCCAGTAGTCGCGGCTGAGATCAACGAGCGCCGTGAGGAAGGCGACCTCAAGGAGAACGCCGGTTACGATGCTGCTCGTGAAATGCAGGACCAGGAAGAGGCCCGCATCAAGCAGATCTCTGAGGTCCTCGCGAATGCCACCACCGAGCGCGGTGCTGTTCAGGAGGGTGTAGCCCACACTGGTTCCGTAGTTCACGTTTACTACAACGGTGACAAGGACGATAAGGAGACCTTCCTCATCGGTACCCGCGCCGCTGCTTCTGACAACAAGGATTTGGAAACCTATTCGGAGCAGTCGCCACTGGGCGCTGCCATCCTCGGCGCGCAGGAAGGTGAGACCCGCGAGTACACCGCTCCGAATGGCAAGACCATTTCCGTCACCATCGAATCCGCTGCGCCGTATGATTCTGCTAAGGCCGCTACTCCGCGCGAGTCCTAAACTTTAAGCCAATTACCACTTTGGAGAAAGAGCATATCCCCATGAAGAAGTTCTCCCGTTACGCTGCCGCTGGTCTCGTCTTCACCGCCGGCCTCTCCCTCGCTGCTTGCCACCCACCCAACCAGCAGGACTCTGATTCCAAGGTAGAAAATGCTTCTACCTTCACTGGTGAGGCCCCAATGCAAAAGGACGCTGACACCAGCTCTTCCGCACCTGAGTCCGTTGTTCAAGAGCAGCAGCCTGTAGTTGAGTCCGGTGTCCCTGAGGAGCCAGCACAGCCGCACCTGAATGGTACCGCCACCGAGCTGCCGCAGCAGTAAAAAGACGGAAGGGCCGAGGGTTTCCTCGGCCCTTTTTTCATGTTATTTTTCCACGTTTACTTCCCGCACCCAGTCCCCGATTACGCCGGGCACTACAGCGGGCGGCTCGCCTAATAGGTCGCGTTTATTGGGGTCCCTTTCGACCTGCGTAGTCACGGACTTTACGCGCTTTTTCTCACTATCCTTACCGCGCATCCCCATCATCGGGCCATAAGCCCGCGCCCCGCCAGTAGAACGACCGGCATTGCCCCCGCGCGTTGCCGCGCTGCTTTCGCCGCTTCCGGTTCCAAGACCAAGGCTGCCGCCCGCACCGGCACGCATACCGGGTCCTCCTACGGTTCCTGTACTGGCGCCAAGACCTGCGCGCGAACCAACTCCAGCGTAGGGAATTGCCGCGCCAGTTCCGCGTCCAAGGCTTTGGCCCAGTTGCGCACCTCTTCCGGCATGCCTTATATCGGCGCTACTGCTTAAGATTTCCGGGCCGGCTCCGAACCCACCTCGCAGCGGCTGTTGCTTGCCAAGGGCACCGCGACCGGCATCTGCAGGCCTTCCGGATGCCATCATTGGTGCCATACTCCCGCTCGCAGAATGTGCATTAACTGATGGCGCAACCGGGCCGCTACCGTTGAGCGCCCCCGTGCTCACTCCAGCACCAACGGGATGTGCTGTGCCACTAGGAACCTGCCCCATCACCCCATTCGCTGCGACAGCCCCCGGCATCGATGCCCCTTGGGTGGAAACTTCGTTACCCCCAATGGTTACTTGTTCTCCTAGCCCCAGCCTTTCCAGTGCATTCCTGCCACTGGTATGCATTTGTTGGTGAAACTCGCTGATTTCCTGCGGGCTCATCCCCACAGCATCCAACCCGTTTACGTTTCCATTGACAACGTCAAAGTTTCCGGGGCCCAAATCGCCTCGCGCAATCGCCTCCGCAATCTTTTTCGGCCACACCACTTCTTCGGTAGGGTAGCGCTGACCATCACCTTCCACTCCGGCAAGTCCCGCATCGACGCCTCCGCCTCCCGACGCCGGCGATTGCTCCATCAATGCATGCTGGTAAGGCATGGCCTCTATGGCGAATCGCTGCAGGTCTGGTTGCAGCATGGCCAATGCGGCCTTTTCCGCAATTTCACGCTCCACCGGTTCTGGGATTGCCATCACTTCCATAGCCATAGCCATCGCCGCCGGCTGCATCCCCATGAGCTTGGCATGGAATCCGGTTAGCTTCTCCCCCATGACCTTTGCATTTGCCACAAAATGGCTTCCCGACGCCGCCACCTCCCGAATCTTCGCCGCAGCCCGCGACGTAGCCTCGCTGTCATTCTCACTTTCCAAAGACCCGGCTGCTTCTTCTAACCCGCTGACAATATCGTCGACTTCCGACGCCAATGAGCTCCACCGCGCATTTGCCTCCGACACATTCCAAATCTGTGTCGACATCAGGTCCGTCGCGAGCTTCACGATGTCTGTACCCACATTCACCACCGGCATAGAAAACCCGAAGGGACTGTACCCTGGCTCCGGCTGGTTCATAATCGGCATAGTCTCAATGCCTATGTCCCCACCCGCATCCGCAATCTCCATTCCCCTGCTATTCGCGTCCTCCTGCGCCTGAAAGCCACGTGCTTCCCTCCCCAAAGAATCAAACAGCCACTCGACTTGCTCTGCATAGTTCAATAGCGACACCCTCGCTGATCCTGGATCACTATCCAACACTCGTTGGTGAATCCCACCAACGTGGTCTATGCCAGACACTGATGAAAAGCTAGAATTTAACGGGCTATCGGCTTTACTCCTCAATTCCTGCGCTCTGCGAAAAAGATCCCCGATGCTGCTCGTCGTTCTGCGTACGTTTGAAACATTTACGTGCATAATTCCCCCAATTATCAACTAAGCTGCTTTATTAATGAAGCTGTAAGATTGCACCGGTCTTCAGTGGTTGACTGCAGGCCAATGTCATTTACGCTGACTATAAGTGTTCCCCGTTTAGTAGACACGTATCCATCACACTGAGTGTTTTCGAAAATTTCTGATCGATAAATCTGTATTGGATTCTCTTCCTCCCCACCACTTTGTTGCAGTAATTCTTCTTTCAGATTCAAAGCATCTATTGAATTTGAGTCACTGGCCAGCGAAACCAGAACACCGTCCGGTAGAGCTGTCCCATTTGATTCAAAGTTGCAGAACGTGCTCCCCGAATCTCTTCGATAATCAAGTGCCTTCGGTCTCAATCCAATATTTTCTATCTTGTCACCAGAGATCTCTGTACACGGATCGAAAAGTTCAAAACTCGGATCAGTGGCATCAAATTCCCCCAGTGGCGGTAGGACACCGGATGATTCTCCCGGCCCCGTGGCGCCGGCCTCCCCCGGTTGGCCGGCGCCTTGCACATTTTCCTCGCCGTCGGTGCGTGCCGATTCCCCCCGATTGCTGTCCGCGTCATCCCCCAGGTCCCCGTTGGTTCCCCCTGCACCGTCGGCCGAACTAATGCCGCCAGTCTCGTCCACATTCGTGGTTTCCTCTGACGCGCTCCTCGTACCGATGTCCGCAACGCAGCTACCCAGCACAACGGAGCTACTGACCATCAACGTTGCTACGGTTACCTGACGCTTCACAACAATCCTTCGCGCACTCACTTTTCTGACGAGAGGAACAAGATAGTGAAGAAGAGAACTCTTCACTTCGTTTTCCTGTTCCGGTACACAGCATGCACGGAACTCCACGAATTTTCTACGCAACCAAGAAGGTTAACGGCGATTTAACAAAATTATTCGCCCCATATGTCACATCCATAACGCCTAAAAGGCGAAGTTTCCTGCTTATTAGCTGTACTACTCCTGAGACCACCCTTCTAGACCAAATAAAGCCTAAACCCTCACTTTATCCCCCGAACTACCCCACTAATTACACGCTTGTAAGCGTTTTATGGCAGCAAAAAGGCCCGCATCTCAGTGCGGGCCTACGTGAAAAGTTGATTAGTCTCGCTGGAAATAGCTCAAGAGACGAAGAATCTCAGTGTAGAGCCAGACCAAGGTCACAGCGAGGCCGAGAGCTACGCCCCAAGCATTGCTAGCGGGAGCGCCGGCACGGATCATACGGTCAGCCTGATCAAAGTCAGTCAGGAAGGACAGCGCACCAAGAACGATGCAAACAAGTGAAAAGATAATGGCAATCGGGCCGCCATCACGCAAAGGGTTGAAGTCGAAGAAGATTGCGCCCAAGAAGTTAACCAACGCCATGACAGCAACTCCGGCGACCAAGCCGAAGAGGATCTTGGTGAATTTCGGGGTCACCTTAACTGCACCGGTCTTGTACACGATCAACATGCCGATGAATACACCAATGGTTCCAACGATTGCCTGGCCGATGATTGCCATTCCGCCTTCACCTTGGAAGTTCACATTGGCAAACATGAAGGAGAAGCCACCAACGAATAGTCCCTCAAATACGGCGTAAATCAGTGTGACCGCAGCAGAACCCCACTTCTTGCCAAAAGAAGCAACCAGCACAGTAATGAAGCCACCGATGCCACCGACCAGAGTCAATGCCATGGCAATACCTGGATTTACCATTCCCAGCCCAAAATTGATGGCTGCGGCGACGATGATGACGCCGAGGGTGATGCCTGTCTTGGTGACGACGTCATCCACGGTCATTGGACGAGCAGCTTCGTCCCCGTATCCAGAATTTTGGCGGGTACTATTTTCGGTCAGAGAACTCATTACCGGATTGCTTGAACGCACGGTTGTCCTTTCTAAGAGAGGTGCAATTTAGCTATCTCAACCTGTTCAACGAGACACCGCCCTATAAAGTTCCGCAGTCTTTCCATGTAGCTAAAAGTTTTGCGAACAGTTTCCGCATAAAGGCTGTGGAGACTTACCAAAACAAAATCTCGAGACACCATAGGAACGATGTCTCGAGACTTCACACGGTGCCCCCAGTGGGACTCGAACCCACACTGAATCGATTTTAAGTCGACTGCCTCTGCCGATTGGGCTATGGGGGCAAGGCAAGGAATATTTTAGGCTACCTTCCCCCGCAAGAGTTAACGAGGGGTACCCTCTGCAGCAAGACCTGCAATAATGCCGTCGAGAATGTCCTTTTCACTAATGAAGAAACTACGCGCAGCGCAATTTCGCTCGATTAGTTGCATGATACCTTCCACGGCTACTGCCCCACCACCGATGACATCGGCACGGCCGGGGTGAATGACGGGGTTGAGGGCGCGGACGTCGGAAGGCAGGGCAATAAGCTGCTGCAAGAGCACGCGCAGGGCACCGAAACGGAGCTCAGAGCCGTGAATGGCATCGGCATCGTAACGCTCGAGGCCTTGCGCCAGTGCGGACAGTGTGGTGAAAGTGCCCGCACAGCCGACGATGGTACGAGCCTTAGAAATAGGTACTATGTCCTCGACCTCGGCTGTTCGCTCACCGACGTACTCCGAAGCGATCTCGATCTCCGATTCGGTAGGTGGATCGGTGCGCATGATGCGCTCGGTCAGCCTGACGCACCCCATGCGCGCCGAATGAGTACCCAAGATTTCGCCATCCGCCGTTCCTACAACGAACTCAGTCGAGCCGCCACCCAGATCAATCACGCAAAATGGACCGCGGTCCGGCTCTAAATCGGCCACAGCGCCATTAAAGGACAACAGGGCCTCTTCCTCGCCCGAAACAACTTCTGCCTGAGCACCTGGCTGGATTTGGCCGAGCAGCTCAGCGGTCATATCGAAGAATTCCTGCTGATTCTTGGCATCGCGAGTAGCAGAGGTAGCGACCATCCGCACCCGGGAGACCTTTTCAAACTTCATTTGGCGAACATAGCCCTCCAGGGCCACGCGTGCACGGTCAAGAGCCGCAGGGGCGATTTCACCTGTGGCATCCACGCCCTCTCCCAGACGGATGATTTCCATCGTACGAGTAATATCGCGGACCTTGCCATCATCTTGAACTTCAGAGATGAGCAGACGAATCGAATTTGTTCCGCAATCAATCGCAGCAACGCGAGTCATAGCATTCCTCCTATTCCGCGTTAGAAAACTCGAACTGCGCTAGGTCAATTCCCAAATCTTCTACCGTGGGCCAATCCTGGGGGATGGCACTTCCTCGAAGCTTGCCATGGTCGGCGGCCATAGCTACCGCTTCAGTTCCCAACCGGAAATGCTGCGGCCCCTCAGCCAGGGCGTAGGCAATGAGCACGTGCAGGCACTTCACGCGATCCGGCATACCTCCACCGGAGAAATCGGTGCCGAGATCTTCGATGTCATTGCGCTTGGACAAAAAGTATTCATGTGCACGCTGGTAATCAGCAGCCAAGTCCTCATCCTCACGCAGTCGGGATTCCATCCACTTCATGACGTGGGCAACTTCCAAGCGTGAAGCTTCGGCCGTAAGCCGTGGGTCAGTGAGGTAATAGAGGGTGGGGAATGGAGTGCCGTCGGCAAGCTTGGGCGCTGTCTTAATCACCGCAGGCCGGCCATCTGGCGTGCGATAAAAAACCTCCAGCACTCCGCGCGGAGTGCGGCCCAATTGCTCAGTTACTACAGCGATGTCTGCATCAGTGACGGTCATGCGGACAATTATCGCACATCCGCTTTCTCTTCCGGTGCCGGCTCAATCGGAAGATGATTTACCTGCTCGGATGGCGCTTCTTCTTTAGGGGGTTCAGCCACGGAATCCCACAAGACCTCATACCAGTCGCGGGAATCTTCTTCCTTCTGACCGTCTGTGGTGAGCTGGTCTTCCGGCTTAATCTGCGGGTCAATGATGCGATAGGCAGTTTCGCCCTCATCAACAACCCCGAATCGGCGCCGCGCCTCCTGCTTGATGTACTCATCGGATTTATATTTATCAATCTTTTCCAGCAAAGCAGCTTTTTCATCTTGCTTGGCAGCGATTGACTCATTCAAGCGGGCAATTTCGGACCGGCCATGATAGTAATTGCGCAGGGGAACAGCGATAACCAGCAATACAACCAGCACGATAGCCATGATCACGCCTACTCCGGCGATACTCATCCGGTCTGGCTTTTGCTTCTGCTTTAGTTGTGCGCGCTGAGCTTTACGGACATCTGCAGCACGCGAGGCTACCGGAACCCTAGTGCGGCTCCGGTTTCGCTGCATCTTTCTTTCGCGTGCCATAGGTTTCCAATCCTAGCGTCGTCACTCCCGTAACAGAGACTTGGCACGCGCATTTTGGGTACACTAAAAGAAATTCTCCCTCCCAGTAAGGAATTTTTATGTCCCTCAAGCGCCTCCTACCCGTACTTACCGCAAGCCTATTTCTCGCCAGCTGCAGTCCCTCTGCCCAAGACGGTGAGTATCCCGTCTACGGCGACGATTACGATCTAAGCACCCAAGACGGCATGGCCGACTACCTCAAGGAATATAAGACCCTGCCAGATGATTACATCGACCACGATGCTAAGGAGCTAGGCGGGAACGATAAGCCGGAGAGCTTTGAAGCCAACGCAGCGTCCGTCAAGAAGGCCGGCGAAGTTACCTGTAAGAATGACGAACTGCTGCAAATCGCAAAGGACTTCTTCCAAGGCGATACGGACAAGCTAGGTAAAGCTGTAACGTCAGCAGGCGGACCCGATGAAAAATATGGTGACGTTTTTGAGGCCCTCGACATCCCCGATGACGCACCTGATAATGACAAGTATATGGCCGCAGCGATGACCCCGCTGGGGGCTGTTATGTCCTGTGGCGATGAGTTCAGCGATGAAGAACTGGAAAAGGTCGCGGCGTCCATGCACACGAGCTAAAGGCTCGAATCATATTCCCCTCACTTAAGGAATAGTCATGCCCCTCAAGCGCCTTCTTCTACTAGTAGCCGTCGGCACTCTACTGAGCGCCTGCAGCATTTCCGACCAAGAGGAAGAATCTACCGCCCAGACTAAATCCTCCACGCCCAACAGCACTACCAGCAGCGAGGTTCCCACCACCACAAGCAGAAGCTACGATCTCAATACCAAGAGCGGCTTCATCTACCACATCAAAGAGCATGGGACGATTCCGGACTACTATTTGAATGTGTTCGCCTCCGGAGCTTCCGAGGCCGAAGAAGGCCCCACCAGCTACGAGGTCAATGCCACGACCCTGAAGAAGGCGGGTGCTGTTGCTTGCAACAATGATCAGATCCTGGACGACGCCAAGTATTTGCTAACCCATGGCGAAGGCGCACTTGCGGAGCTTGCCGCCAAGCCCGAAGAGTTTGATCAGAAATACGCCCCCGTCTACGAAGCGCTTGATATATCAGCCGATGCCCCTCCTGAAGACAGGCTATTCAGCCTATACATGGCCAGTGTTGGCTCTCTGGCAACATGCGGTGATAAATACACCGATAAAGAACTCGAAGCAGTCGCTGACGCTATCTTCAGCCTCTAGCCCTCCCCTGCAATTTCGCACACAATTTCGCTTTTGGCCTTGCAGGACTCGAATGAGTGTTTTAGACTAAGGGACGTAAATTCGATTAGGTGTGCGATTTATTTCAGGGGGACTATTTTGTGACAGCTACCGACACACCGTCAAAGAAGGCCTATTTTTCCACCAATAACCTCGACGACACCGTCTGCCTCCTGGCCTTGCTCCAGCGCATTCAATCTTGGCAGTTGTACCAATCTGTGCTTCCACGATTAGAGGACGATGTCGAATGCACCACCGCCGCTCTATCTAAGCGTGTGGGTCTGAGTTACTGGCGAGTTCTATCCGCGCTCCGCTCCCACCTACGCATGCAGGAATTGCCATTGACCACAGCGGTGCAAACCGAACATTGGATCCTAGACCTCCCGCGGCTGCACGTAATTGATGCCGAACTTGCCCCGCTTGGCGACGACGCAGAAAGCATCCAACTAGTCGATGCCGCCCTCGCGGACTTCCTTACCCCAAAGGAACCTGCTCAGCATGTCCCCACAGAATCCGAAATCCGGAGGTTCTTGCGTGACTATATCGACGGGATACTCATGCCAGATATTGAAAAGGAAATCGAGCGATCCGTTTCCATCTCCTATTCCAAAGGCCAAGCCACCATCACATTAAAAACGGATAAAGCCACCGCCAGCGCTATATCCCGCCATATCGACAAAGCAGCGCGAAAGAAAAACATCACCAAACCAGAGGCTTTGGAGGCGTTAATCTTTAACCGAACCCAGACAAAGGTAGTAATTAATACTTATGCATCTGGCGATGATGCATCTCGGGTGTATATCCCTTCGGCGGGGTGGTGCGTACTTACGGAGCAATTAAATAGTTACTCCATGACTCGTGAGCTGTGCCCGCAAGAAACTTCTTCTTACGTTCCCACCGAACAAATCAGAACATGGGTCCACGGTCGCGATGCCACATGTCGCTGGCCAGGGTGCTCAATGCCAGCGCATTATTGCCAGCTCGATCATCGAGTGGAGTATGCCGACGGTGGACCGACGAGCGTCGATAATTTGGTAACGCTGTGTCAGCACCACCACAACGTGAAGACCGATGGAAGAGCGCAGTACATCATGGATCCGATCACTGGGGACGTCGTCTGGCTCTTTTCGGACGGCACCTTCGAGATTGATCGCGCCCAAGGACCTTTGGCACCGCGCACCGTGAATTGGAAGCAAACTTGGCAACAATATCTGGACATGCGAAAGCGCCCCCGCAGTAATACGAGGGCGCTACACAAGGAGGCGATTAAGCCTTAAAGCGTGGGAATGCGGAGCGGCCAGCATAGACTGCGCCGTCGCCCAGCTCCTGCTCGATGCGCAGCAGCTGGTTGTACTTAGCTACGCGCTCCGAGCGGGCTGGAGCACCGGTCTTGATCTGACCACAATTCAGTGCGACAGCCAGATCAGCGATGGTGGTGTCCTCGGTTTCACCGGAGCGGTGGGACATCATGGTGCGGTAACCATTGCGGTGAGCCAGCTCGACAGCATCGAAGGTCTCGGTCAGGGTACCGATCTGGTTTACCTTCACCAGCAGTGCGTTGGCAGCCTTCTTCTCAATACCTTCCTGCAGACGGGCAGGGTTAGTAACGAAGAAGTCATCGCCAACAATCTGTACCTTTTCGCCAATGGCGGCGGTAAGGGCGGTGTAGCCGTCCCAATCGTCTTCTTGCAGAGGATCCTCGATGGAGACAATCGGGTACTCATCGATGAGTTCCTCATAAACCTTGGACATTTCTTCAGCGGTATGCTCGCCGCCTTCGAAGTGGTACTTACCGTCCTTGAAGAACTCGGAGGAAGCAACATCGAGCGCGAGGGCTACGTCCTTGCCCGGCTCGTAGCCAGCCTTCTTAATGGCGTCAACGATGACGTCCAGAGCAGCCTTGGTGGAATCAACGGAAGGAGCGAAGCCACCCTCGTCACCCAGACCAGTAGACAGGCCCTTGTCCTTCAGCACTGCCTTCAGTGCGTGGTAGACCTCGGCACCCATGCGCAGAGCTTCAGCGAAGGACTCAGCACCAATCGGGGCAATCATGAATTCCTGGACGTCAACGCCGGAGTCAGCGTGTGCGCCACCGTTGAGGATATTCATCATCGGCACTGGCAGTACGTGAGCATTGGGGCCACCGATGTAGCGGTACAGCGGCAGTGCAGCGGACTCTGCGGCGGCCTTGGCTACGGCGATGGAAACGCCCAGGATAGCGTTAGCGCCCAGCTCAGACTTGTTATCGGTACCGTCCAGCCTAATCAATGCTTCGTCAATGAGGCGCTGATCGTCAGCTTCGAAGCCAGCAATCTCATCGGAAATCTTCTCATTGATATTCTCAACAGCCTTCAAAACACCCTTGCCCAGGTAGCGCTCGCCGCCGTCGCGCAGCTCGTGGGCCTCGTGCACGCCGGTAGAGGCACCGGAAGGAACGCCTGCTACGCCGCGGGCGCCATCGTCAAGGAATACCTCTGCCTCAACGGTTGGGTTGCCACGGGAATCGAGAATCTCGCGGGCGAAAGTGTGGATGATATCAGCCATGCTGTTCTTCACTCCTCATCAAAATGTTCGCTCTGGACCAGCCGGCCCAGCCACGTTCTCAATTGTTGCAGAAAACGTAGCCGTGTGACACTACTTGGCACTTTGTGGAACTGAGTAAGCATTGGCGGCGTGCGCAACCTTATGCAAATAGTCGCTGGACTGATTGTAATTTAGGATTGCTTCCTTCCACTGATCTGGGTTAGAGAGATCTCTGTCACCGAAGCACAAAAGTCCGGCCGCCCCAACAGCGGCGTCATCGATTTGGTTGGGATCAGCCTTCCCATCACCATTGGCATCAGCGCCCACCGCTTCCCACGTGGTGGGGATAAATTGCATTGGGCCTACGGCGCGATCGTATTCGGAGTCTCCATCGATTTCGCCGTTATCGGTGTCTGGGGTGTGGGCCGTGTTGTTCAGGCCATCGAGGGCGATGCCGTTGATGGGGGGTTGGGGGTAGCCGGCGTCGTCAAGCTTGGAGTGCTTAAACCAATTGCCGTTATAGGTACCGTGGCGTGTTTCTACATAGCCCAAGCCGGCAAGGGTATTCCAACGCAGGTGGCAATTGGGCCACTTTTGCTGAGCAATGAGCTCAGCATTGCCATAGGCACGCAGGGCGGCCGGCGGGATGCCAGTGCGATCAGCTAAGTCAGAGGCCCAGTAGGTGAGTTTATCTGCGGTGCGCCCGGGCGCATTGACGTCAATGTGCGCGACCGCTTTACCTTCAACGGGCGGGATGTTTTCAGGTACGGGCTGCTGAGAAGTACCGTGCCCAGTCAATAGCCATGCTACTAGCGCGATGATCACGACTACGACTACCCCGCAGCCCCCGAATATCTGCAGCAGCCTCTTCATGGGAAGCTATCCTACATCTCCTTTGCCTGCGCGCCACAGCCGCTCTTGCGTGTCAACATCGACTATCTCAGTGGTGCCATCAAAAAGGTAAGGGGCGCGGGCGCGCATTTTGGTGACGAAGCTTTGGGCGACGTCGTCAAGCGAAAAGGCAGAGATTTCCGCATGGAAAAGGACCTGCAGGAAGATATCGCCCAGTTCCTTGAGAATCTCGCTTTCCGGCTCACGATTGCGCACGGCCGCGGCGAATTCGGCGGATTCTTCCTCAAGGTAGGGCAAAAGGGAGGCATGGGTTTGTTCACGCTCCCATTCACCAATGCGCCGCGCAGTGGCCATAGTCTGGCGCGCCTGCATGACGGGATCCGCGAGGGATTCGGCCCGGATGACCGACTCCCCAGTAGCTATGCGAGCGCGGGTTTCAGGATCACATTCGTCGGTGCTGACTAAGGTTCCGATGGAATCTTCCCCTACGAGGAGATCGGAAAAGTTCCACCGCACGGAAACCGGAACTTCACCGGTGAAGTAAACGGGGCCGCGTAGCTTCCCGTGTGCTTGCATGGGGATCATGGTGGGCCAGCGTTCATCGAGCAACAGCACAGTCATGTGCACAAAGTCTAGCCCGAGTTCCCATTATGGGGCTATTCAAGGTATTTTAAGCCAATGACCTCCAGCCAGAATAAATCCCACTCCGTGACGTTGTGGACCCTCGTCGCGCTCATTATCGGTTCCACCGTTGGCGCGGGTATTTTCTCGCTGCCGCAAAACATTGCCTCCGTTGCCGGCCCAGGCGCGATGCTCATTGGCTGGCTGGTAGCGGGCGTCGGCATGCTCTCTGTGGCTTTTGTGTTCCAGATTTTGGCCCGCCGCAAGCCGCACCTTGATTCTGGCGTCTATTCCTATGTGCGCGCCGGCCTCGGCGATTTTATTGGTTTTACCTCGGGCTGGGGTTACTGGCTGGGCTCCGTTATGGCGCAGGTGGGATATGCCACCCTCTTTTTCAATACGCTGGGCCATTACCTGCCGCTTTTCGACGCCGACCATTACTGGTCCTCCGCCATCGCCGTCTCCCTTTTGTCGTGGGGAATTTTCGCGGTACTCGCCCGCGGCATCAAGCAGGCCGCCTTCATGAACCTCATCACCACGATTGCCAAGATCGTGCCCATCTTGGCTTTCGTGGTGCTCATTGCTTTCCTCGGGTTCAGCTGGGATAAATTCACCGTGGATTTCTGGGGACGTGCTTCCGAGGCCAGCGTCTTCGAGCAAGTCCAAGGAATCATGCTCTTTACCGTGTGGGTCTTCATTGGCGTGGAGGGAGCATCCGTGTATTCCAAGCAAGCCTCCAAGCGCACCGATGTCGGCCGCGCGACCGTGATCGGCTTCTTTTCCGTGCTGGCACTGTTGGTCTCTGTGTCCACCTTGAGCTTTGGCGTCATGAGCAAGGAAGAATTGGCCGCGCTGCCAGATAATTCCATGGCCTCCGTGCTGACCGAAGTCACCGGCCCCTGGGGCGGCGCCCTCATCTCCATCGGACTGTGCTTGTCCGTTCTGGGCGCCTACGTGTCCTGGCAAATGTTGTGCGCCGAGCCCATCGTGATGATGGCCATCGACGGCCTCATTCCCCGGCGCATCGGCACCATCAACGTGGCGGGCGCGCCGTGGGTAGCGCAGCTGATTTCCACGATGTCTATCCAGCTGTTCATCATCGTCTTCTACCTCAACGAGGCGTCCTATAACGCCATGGTGCAGCTAGCGACCATCATGTATCTGCTGCCGTATATCTTTTCTTCCCTGTACCTATTGCTTCTGACGTTGCGTGGCAAGGGGCTGTCTCACCCGCAGGCGGGCATCAAGTTCGATCTTTCCGGACCAGAGGTAAGCCGTAAGGACAATCGCAAGCACTTGATGATCTCTTTGCTCGCGTTCATCTATTCCCTGTGGCTGATTTACGCGGCCGACCCCGTCTACGTCCTGCTCGGCGCGCTGGCCGTAGTACCCGGCCTTATCCCCTATGTCGGTACCCGTTTGTGGAAGAAGGAACGCATTTTTAACACGTTCGAGTGGTGCGTGGTGGCCATTGTCTTGGCCGGTGCCGCCGCCGCCATTTGGGGCTTGAGCACCGGCTGGCTCACGCTCTAGCTACTCCCCTACGCTCACCACGTTCGAGGAAGCGGGCTGGGCGCCGCTGACGTTGACGGGAGCGACGTCGAAAAGCGCGCTTAGGAAATCCGCCGCCCACTGAATGAGCTCGGTATCGCGCAGCTTCGGCGAGGTAACATTGCGCCCCGCCTTGGGGAATGGCACATTGATGGCCTTCGCCGCCGCGCGGAAGCTGGATCCTGGATACAAACGCTTGAGGCGCACCTGCTTGGAATCCGGCAGCTCCACTGGGTGGAACTTGATACGGGTGCCCTGCACAGTGATATCCGATACACCGGCGCGGCGCGCTTGGTGACGCAGGCGGGCGACGGACAGTAAGCGTAAGACCTCCTGTGGCAGCGGGCCAAAGCGGTCTTCCATTTCCTCAATGACGGCCTTGAGGTCATCGTTATCTTGCGAGGCTGCAAGCTTGCGGTAGACCTCCAGGCGCAGGCGCTCGGAATCGATATAAGCCTCCGGGATATGCGCGTCCACGGGGAGATCGATACGGATTTCTTTCGGTCCCTCATCCGTCACGGTAGGAGCTTCGCCGCGAGCGAGAGATTTGAAGGTTTCTACCGCCTCGCCAACAAGGCGGACGTAAAGGTCGAAGCCCACGCCGGCAATGTGGCCAGACTGCTGGGCACCGAGCACGTTACCGGCACCACGCATCTCCAAGTCCTTCATGGCTACTGCCATGCCTGCACCAAGGTCATTATTCTGAGCGATGGTGGCAAGGCGGTCATAAGAGGTTTCCGTAAGCGTAGCGCCCTTCGGATACAGGAAGTAGGCATAGCCGCGCTCACGGGAACGACCCACGCGCCCACGCAGCTGGTGCAGCTGGGACAGGCCCATATGGTGAGCGTTTTCCACAATGAGGGTATTGGCATTAGCAATGTCCAGGCCGGTTTCCACGATGGTGGTACACACCAGAACGTCATACTCGCGGTCCCAGAAGCCTTGGACGGTCTGCTCCAGCACTTCCTCGTTCATCTGGCCGTGCGCGACGACGACGCGAGCCTCAGGTACCAAGTCACGCAGCTCGCGGGCCTTCTTTTCAATATCAGAGACCTTATTGTGGATGAAGAAGGTTTGACCATCGCGCAGCAGCTCGCGGCGGATGGCCGCGGCGACCTGCTTGTCTTCATAGGCACCGACGTAGGTCAGCACGGGGTGGCGGTCTTCCGGCGGGGTAAGGATGGTAGACATCTCGCGAATGCCCGCCATGGACATCTCCAAGGTGCGCGGAATAGGTGTAGCGGACATGGTGAGCACGTCCACGCTGGCTTTAAGAGCCTTGATATGTTCCTTGTGTTCCACACCAAAGCGCTGCTCTTCGTCTACGACGATGAGACCAAGGTCCTTCCAGTGCACACCGGTCTGCAGGAGGCGATGCGTGCCGACGACGATATCGACGCTGCCATCGGCCAAGCCCTTAAAGATGTCTTTGGCTTCTTTCTTCGAGGTAAAGCGCGAGAGCACCTCGATCTTGACGGGGAAGCCGGTCATGCGCTCGCTGAACGTATCAAAGTGCTGCTGGGCTAGCAGCGTAGTGGGCACCAAAACGGCCACCTGCATGCCGTCTTGTACGGCCTTGAAAGCAGCGCGGATGGCCACCTCGGTCTTGCCATAGCCCACATCGCCGACGACGACGCGGTCCATCGGCACCGTAGATTCCATGTCTTGTTTGACGGCGTCGATTGCAAGCATCTGGTCTTCGGTTTCGACGAAGGGGAAATTATCCTCCATCTCCGCCTGCCACGGATTGTCAGGGGCGAATTGGTGGCCGGGTGCTGCTTGTCGCTTGGCATAAAGCTCAACGAGTTCGCCCGCAATTTCGCGTACTGCGGCGCGCGCCTTCTTCTTGGTGTTCTTCCAATCGGAGCCGCCCATCTTAGACAGGTGGGGCGATTCGCCGCCGGTGTACTTGCTCAGCAAATCCAGAGAGTCCATGGGGACCCAGAGCTGGTCGGCGGGCTGGCCACGTTTCGAGGGTGCGTATTCGAGCACGATATATTCGCGGCGGCTGGTCTCATCGCCGGACTGGATGGTGCGTTCGGCCATCTTTAAGAATTTGCCAATGCCGTGGGTTTCGTGCACCACAAAATCGCCCTGTTTTAGGGCAAGCGGATCGACCTTATTGCGGCGCTTGGCGGGGCGCCGCTTCGCTTCGGCGATATCGCCTACGCGGTTGCCGGTCAGATCGGTTTCGGTGACGACAACCAGCGGGAGGGCCTCGGCGTCCTTGGGCTTTTTCACCTTGGGGAACACCAATCCAGCATGGCTTAGCGCCTGATAGAGGGTGACTTCTCCGGCGGTGGGCTCCCAGCCAGGGGTAGCAACCTTAGTGCGGATGCCCTTTTCCGCGAAGCGATCCACCATGCGCTTGATAGCGCCCTGTGCCGGAGCGATGAAGGCCGCACGGCCCCCGGCGTTGGTATGCGCGAGGAGTTGGGCCATCATGGCATCGATTTCTTCGATATTGCCGCGCGGGGTGGGCCCTGGCTCGAATTCGAGTGGGAGGGTCTCTTCTTCTGGGGCGGCAAGCATTCCCGGTGGGGAAAAAGTCCACAGCGGCAGGTCGGACTCGCCGATGGAAACCTCGAGCGATTCATAGGAGCGGTAGCTCGAGGCCTCGGTATCGAGGCCTTCGGTGGCCAATGGGCCATCAGCACCCATAGCCGCGGCTTCCCAGCCAGCGGCGAGGAACTCAGCATCGGTCTTTTCTAAATCCGCGACGCGGCGGCGAATCTTCTCCGGGCCGACCATCACCACGTGAGTGGTGGGGCGGAGGAATTCGGGGAGGGTGATCATGGGGGCGTCGGAAAGCACGGGCAAAAGCGCCTCCATGCCTTCGGCCGGAATGTGCTCGCTCACCTTGGTCAAAAGCTCCACCAAGGCGGGATTACCGGGGTGCTTGACGGCAAGGTCGGCCGCACGCTGAGCAATAGCATCCGTAATAGGAAGCTCGCGGGCAGGGAAAATATCTACGCGGCCGACCTCGATTTCCGGGATGGTGCGCTGGTCAGCTACGGAAAATTGGCGGATATCGGTAATCTCATCGCCCCAAAACTCAACGCGGACCGGATAGTCCAACGTGGTGGGGAAAATATCGATAATGCCACCTCGGGTGGCGTACTCGCCGCGCTTGGCCACCATGTCTACGTGTTTATAGGCGCGGAACTCAAGCTCACGGACCACCTCATCGAAGTCATACTCATGGTCTTCTTCGAGGTGAATGGGAGCACGACCTTCCACTTCCTTGAGGATAGGCTGGGACAGCCCGCGGGCAGCGGTGACGATGACCTGCGCATTGTCCAAGTTGTGCAAAACCTGGGCGCGGCGGCCGATGATGTCGACGCCAGGGCTCAAACGCTCGTGCGGCAGTGTCTCCCATGCCGGAAACATGGCCACCTTTTCCCCCAGCATCGCCGTAAGCTCTGCGCTAAGGTCTTCCGCCTCGCGGCTGGTGGCGGTCACCACCAGCACCGGGGCGTGATGGGCCAAAGTTCCCAAGGCCCACGGCCGAGACTGATCCAAACCTGTGATGTGGAGGTCTTCCCCCACATGAGAAATCATGCCCTTAAGCTTGGGGTCCGAGGCTGCTACCTTGAGCAAGCCGGCCAGCATTGGGGTCGCCATCTATTTGCCTCCTAGCTTGGGCTTTAGTTCCATACCGGACAAACCATTCCAGCATAGATTGACAATATGCGTGGCGACGACTTCCTTGTCCGGGTTGCGCTCATCTAACCACCATTGCGCCGTGGTAGATACCATTCCTACCAGCGCTTGGCCATAAATATCCGCCAAATCCGGCTGGATACCACGGTGTTCAAACGCTTCTCGCAAAATATAAGACACCTGGCCTACCGCGGAATTTAACAGCGTGGAGAAACTGCGTTCATCGCCCGGCTTGGCATCGCGCACCAGAATGAGAAATCCATCGGTTTCTTCCTCAACATAGGTCAAGATGGCCATCACGGCCTGCTCGATGCGCTCGCGCCAGCTGCCGTTTTCCAAAGAATCAGTAATGACCTTTTCCAGTGCCAACATCTCGCGGTCAACAACGACCGCATAGAGGCCTTCCTTACCCCCAAAGTGCTCATAGACAACGGGCTTGGATACCCCGGCGCGAGCCGCGATCTCTTCGACACTGGCCCCTTCAACCCCTAGTTCCGCAAATGCGGTGCGTCCGATGGAAATGAGTTGTTCGCGCCGTTCTCGGCCGGTCATCCTTTGTCGAGCCATACCTTCTACCCTATCCCTCGCCCCGCAATTTGTGATTTACCCGGGTGCGTCAGGTACGCTATGCCTACAGCAATTTGCTGTGTTTCCCCATGGTGTAATCGGCAACACTACGGTTTTTGGTACCGTCATTCTAGGTTCGAGTCCTGGTGGGGAAGCTTTTTTAGTTTTTCTTCCTGCCGCGTCGAAAGCCTTTGAGCTCGGCTTTCTTCGCAATCGCCGCCACTTGGGCAGCGGTGTAGTTAACGGGGGCTACACCAGCGCGGGGCAACACCCAGCCGCGCCAATAAGACAAGATGGCCATGCCGCTTCCGACGATGGGGGAAATGATCATGCCGAGGGCAAATTGCCCGTTGTGGGCGAAGGTCACCATAACGATGCCGGTCAGGATGGACGGCACGGCATAAAGAGGGCTGCCGCCGAAGATAGAGGGGATTTGCCCAGAAGCTACGTCGCGAACCATTCCGCCGCCCACCGCGGTAAGCACGCCAAGGAAAACGCAGGGAATAAGTGGCATGCCGTGCGTGAGTGCTTTGACGCAACCGGTAGTGGACCAGACGCCGAGGATGATGGCATCACCATGTTCGCGGAAAAGCTCCCATGCCTTGCCCTTAAGATCGATAAGAAACGCAACGAGGGCTCCTCCACAGGCGAGTCCGAGGTACCACGGATCTGAAATCGCAGCCGCTGCCCCATCTGCGATGAGCATGTCACGAATCATGCCACCGGCCAGCCCAGAAAAGAGGGCGAGGAATACAAAACCCACGATGTCGAATTCGCGGCGGCGGGCAATGGTGCCACCAATGATGCCGTTTAGCACCACGCCAAGGAGGTCAAAGGCTTGATAGAGGGAATTGATGAGGGGATCAACATCATGCATGATTCTTAGGCCTCCTGCCCCACGGGTAGAATTTCAGCGTGACTGCGGCCGTGTTTTAGTCTCCGGCGTGTCAACATGGCTTTAATTTAACCAACTCGTTTCTCTGAAAGATCGAATTTCTCATGTCTCAATCCAATGCCCGGTATTTCATCTGGTCCAATGGCCTGCAAAATTTGGGTGATCAGATTGTGGCGGCCAAGACGGTGCTGCCAGCGCTTTTTAGTGCAGCCGGCGTGCCTGCGTTCTTTACCGGTTTGCTCACCCCTATTCGCGAATCTGGTTCTATGCTGCCGCAGGCGGCGCTGACCCCGTGGGTGACTACGCATAGGGCCCGTAAGCGCCTGTGGATTATCGGTTCGCTGGGCCAAGCGATATCCGCCGCGGTCATCGCGCTAGCAGCATTCTTCCTTCGTGGGACGGCACTGGGAGTAGTAACACTGGTGGCCCTAGCGGCGCTTTCGCTTTTCCGCGCACTGTGCTCGATTGCGGGCAAGGACGTACAGGCGCGCACGATTTCCAAAGGCGCGCGTGGCCGAGTAACCGGCAGCGCGGCAGCACTCGGAGGCGGCGCCACCCTGCTTACCGGAATTATCCTCTATTTTTTGGGTGAGCTCAGTATCCCCATGATGGGCACGGTCCTCGGCGTTGGCGCGGCCACGTGGGCCATTGCCGCGTGGGTATTTTCGGGCGTGGATGAGCCGGTGCCAGAGGAAACCGAAGGGGGCATCGATAAGCAGTGGTGGAAAGATACCTGGCAGCTTTTTACTAGCGACGGACAATTTCGTAACTTCGTCATCGTCCGCGCGCTTCTTTTGGTGTCGGCGCTTTCAACTTCTTTTATCGTGCTGCTCAGCAGCAACCTTTCCGGGCTGTACGGATTCGTGCTTGCCTCGGGCCTGGCCTCGTTGGTGGGCGGACGGATCTCCGGGGTGTATTCGGATAAATCCTCCAAAAACACCATGGCTGTAGGAGCGGCCGTGGCTTCCATCGTGCTGGTGCTCTTGGTCGCCAGCTCACATTGGGCCCCAGATGGGGTCAATGCCTGGGTCATGCCGATTGGTTTCTTCGCCGTGAATCTGGCGCACACGGCCATTCGAGTGGCGCGAAAGACCTACGTGGTGGATATGGCCGGTGGCGATAAGCGCACCCAGTATGTAGGTGCCGCCAATACGATGATGGGCATCATCTTGCTCATCGTCGGTGGCATTTCCTCCGTGGTGGCGCTGGCCGGGCCAGAGGCGGCCCTGCTATTCCTCGCCCTCATCGGCTTTCTCGGGGTGTGGCGCGCCCGCGGCCTGAAAGAGGTTTCTCACACATAAATCGCACTCGGGCTATAGGATGTAGTCCGGATAAGAATCAGACTCGACCCCCCAGGAGCTCAATAACCCGTGGTAGCAACAACCCCGTGTGCCGTAGTCGTCCTTGCGGCTGGTGCCGGCACCCGCATGAAATCCACCAAGCAAAAGACCTTGCACGAGATTGGCGGGCGCAGCTTGCTCGGCCACGCTCTGCATGCCGCGGCCGGGATTAATCCGGAACGCATTGTCACGGTGGTAGGCCACCAACGCGACCAGGTCTCCCCCGCTGTGGATGCCATCTCCCAGGAGCTGGACTGCGAGGTGCTGAAGGCAGTACAGGAAGAACAGCTGGGCACCGGCCACGCAGTGGCCTGCGGCTTGGAGCCGATTCCGGAGTTTGAGGGCACCATCATCGTCACTAATGGCGACGTACCGCTACTTACCCCAGAGACCATCGAGGGCCTGCGCGCTACCCACACCGAGCAGGGCAATGCGGTAACGGTGCTATCCATGCGCTTAGAGGATCCCACCGGCTACGGCCGTATCATCCGCGCTGAGGACGGCAGCGTGTCCGCCATCGTCGAGCAAAAGGACGCCTCCGAAGAGCAGCGCCGAGTCGATGAGGTCAACTCCGGCGTCTTCGCTTTTGACGGCCGCGTGCTTGCCGACGCCCTCCAGAAGCTCGACTCCAATAACGCCCAAGGCGAGCTATACATCACCGATGTGCTCGAGATCGCCCGCACCGCTGGACACGGCGTCGGCGCGCATGTGGCAGCGGATCCGGCCGAACTGGCGGGCGTCAATGACCGCGTGCAGCTCGCCGCTGCCGGCCGCGAGCTCAACCGACGCATGGTGGAAAAGGCGATGCGCGGCGGAGCCACCATCGTAGATCCGGAGACCACCTGGATTGGTGTCAATGTCACCGTGGGCTCCGATGTCATCATTCACCCCGGCACCCAGCTGTGGGGAGCGACCAGCATCGCCGATAATGCCGAGATTGGCCCCGATACCACCCTGACCAATATGCAAGTGGGCGAAGGTGCTTCCGTCGTGCGCACTCATGGCAGCGATTCTGTCATCGGCACCAACGCTAAGGTCGGCCCGTTTACCTATATCCGCCCGAAGACCGTGGTGGGCGAGGACGGAAAGCTCGGCGGCTTCGTAGAGGCAAAGAATGCGCAAATTGGTCGCGGCTCCAAGGTGCCGCACCTGACCTATATCGGCGATGCCACCGTGGGCGAGCAGTCCAATATTGGCGCCTCTTCCGTCTTTGTAAACTACGACGGAGTAAACAAGCACCACACCACCATCGGCAGCCACGTGCGCACCGGTTCTGACACAATGTTTATCGCTCCGGTCAATGTCGGTGATGGCGCGTACTCCGGTGCGGGTACAGTAATTAAGGACGATGTTCCTGCGGGAGCACTCGCAGTCTCCGGTGGCAAACAGCGCAACATCGAGGGCTGGGTTCAAAAGAAGCGTCCGGGTACTCCCGCGGCTGAGGCCGCAGCCCGTGCGCAGGACAACGAAAAGTAAGGGGCATATTCTCCCATGACTGGCAAGGTAACTGGTAGCAGCAAAAACATGAAGCTCTTCTCTGGGCGTGCACACCCAGAGCTGGCGGAGGCTGTGGCTAAGGAGCTGAAGACGGATCTGGTTCCTACTACCGCCCGCGATTTCGCTAACGGCGAAATCTTCATCCGCTTTGAAGAGTCCGTGCGTGGTGCAGACTGTTTCGTAATGCAGTCGCACACTCAGCCGCTCAATAAGTGGCTGGTGGAGCAGCTCATCATGATTGACGCTCTCAAGCGCGGCTCCGCGAAGCGCATCACTGCCATCCTGCCCTTCTACCCATATGCACGCCAGGATAAGAAGCACTTGGGCCGCGAGCCGATTTCCGCTCGCCTAGTGGCAGACCTACTGCAGGCAGCCGGCGCGGACCGCATCGTCTCCGTGGACCTGCACACCGATCAGATTCAGGGCTTCTTCGATGGCCCGGTTGATCACATGCATGCTCAGCCCATCCTGACCGATTACATCAAGTCCAAGTACGCCACCGATAACATCACGGTTGTCTCCCCGGATGCCGGCCGCGTAAAGGTTGCGGAAAAGTGGGCCCATGACTTGGGCGATGCCCCGCTGGCCTTCGTGCACAAGACCCGCTCCAATACCGAGGCCAATAAGACGGTATCCAACCGCGTAGTAGGCGATGTTGAGGGCAAGGACTGCGTGCTTCTCGACGACATGATTGATACCGGCGGCACCATTGCTGGCGCCGTGCGCGTGCTGAAGGACGCCGGCGCCAAGAAGGTCATCATTGCCTGCACCCACGGCGTCTTTTCTGATCCCGCCCGCGAGCGTCTGTCTGAATGCGGTGCGGAGGAAGTTATCACCACCGATACCCTGCCGCAGTCCACCGAGGGCTGGTCTAACCTCACGGTGCTGTCCATCGCACCGCTTTTGGCACAGACCATCCACGAGATCTTCGAGAATGGTTCTGTCACCACCTTGTTTGACCGCGCCTAAACATGATCTACTATCACTAGCCGCCGAGAATTTACTTCGGCGGCTTTTGATTTGCTAACGGTACGCGTGCTAATCTAACCCAGTCTCGGCGAGGGCGACCTCAGGATGAGGAAGCCGTTATCGACGCGATTGAAGTTAGAGCACGTTGCTTTTATATACGCCTGCGATGACTCGTCCAAGACGTCCATCGGCAGGCTTTCGTCGTTTTATCGCGTTGGCCGCGCCGCACTACTTTGACTAAGGAGAATGAAGCATGGCACAGCGCCCAGTAATCAAGGCTGAAGCACGTACCGAGTTTGGCAAGGGTGTCGCACGCCGCCTGCGCCGCGACTGGAAGGTCCCAGGCGTCATCTACGGTGCCCACCAGGAGCCGGTTCACTTCGCAGTTCCGCTGCTGGACATCCAGTCCCTCGTCCGCAACAACGGTGTCAACGCCGTTTTGGAGCTGGAGATCGACGGTGAGCAGTACCTGACCATGGTTAAGCACGTTGATCAGAACGTCCTGACCTTCGATATCGACCACGTTGACCTGCTTGCTATTAAGCGTGGCGAGAAGGTTGAGGTTGAGGTTCCGGTTACCTTGACCGGCGAGCCGGCCCCAGGCACTATGCACATCCAGGATGCTGACGTACTGCTGGTTGAGGCAGACGTACTGAACATTCCGGAGGAGCTCGAGGTTTCCATCGAGGGCCTCGAGGACGGCGCGGTTATCACCGCTGCCGATGTCACCATGCCGGAAGACACCACCTTGGTGGCAGAAGAAGACACCGTCATCGTATCCATCTCCCTGCCTGAGGTTGATGAGGAGCTCGAGGAAGCAGCCGAGGCTGCTGAGGAAGGCGGCGCTGACGCTGGTGCCGAGTCCGCAGATGAGGACGAAAAGTCCTCTGACTCTGAAGAGGAGTAATCCCTTCCCCTTCCTGTACGTAAACCGCCGTGAGAAATACACCTCGCGGCGGTTTCGCCGTTTTCCTTTCGCTGTATGAGACAATTGAGCGCGTGACTCCACTTCTCGTAGTAGGCCTTGGTAACCCTGGCCCCAGGTACGCAGGAACCCGCCACAATATCGGCTTCGCTGTAGCTGAAGAACTCGCTGGCGAGCTCATGAGCAGCTTTTCGGTGCACAAGAAGACCAATACCGAGGTCGCCGAGGGCATGACAGGTGGCCGTAAAATTATTTGTGCGAAGCCGCGGTCTTTTATGAACCTTTCCGGCGGGCCGATCAAAGCCCTAGCACAATATTTTCATCTCTCCGCCGCCAATATCATCGTCGTCCACGATGAACTGGAACTCGATTTTGGCACCATTAAACTCCGTGACGGTGGCGGCGACCACGGCCATAATGGTTTGCGATCCACCACCAAGTCCCTGGGAACAAAGGACTATCAACGCCTTTCTATAGGAATCGGACGCCCACCGGGCCGCATGGATCCAGCATCGTTTGTGCTCAAGCCTTGGACAAAGCAAGAAAAGGTGGAGATCCCCATTATCTGCGCGAACGCGGTGGATGAGATCCTGCGCGTAGGATAGTCGCCATGAAACTGGCTACCCTACGCACCGGCTTTGGCACTTCCGCTATCCGCATCGACGGCGATAACGTGGGTGTCGAATTGGATTATGAGGATGTGGGCCAGCTGCTACGCAGCGAGGACTGGCGAAAAGCCGCACAGCTTTCCGGCGAACCCGTGGTCTTCGACCACGCCGACTTGGAGGCCGTAGTCCCGAATCCCGGCAAAATTATCTGCGTCGGGCTTAATTACGCCAAACACATCCGCGAAATGGGCCGGGAATTCCCCGAACACCCCACCTTGTTCATCAAGTTCGCCGATGCCCTCACCGGCCCCTATGATGATGTCTTCATTCCAGAATTTGCCACACAGAAGCTGGATTATGAAGGCGAGCTGGCGGTCATCATCGGCGAGCGCGCCCACCGCGTGAACCGGAATGAGGCGCTCGACTATGTCGCCGGCTATGCCATCATGAATGACTACACGCTGCGCGATTTCCAGCGTCAGACGAGCCAGTTCCATGCCGGTAAGTCCTTCTATCGCACCGCAGGCTTCGGCCCGTGGCTCACCACCGCGGAGGAATGGGCACCTGGTTCTGGTGCTTTACTTACTACTACCGTGGGCGGCGAAGAAAGGCAGCGCGATAACACCGATGACCTTATCTTTTCAGTTGCTGAGCTGATCGAGTTTTGCTCGCAGCTTTACCCGCTCAATCCGGGAGACGTCATCGTTACCGGTACCCCAGAGGGCGTTGGATTTGCACGGGAGCCGCAGCAGTTTATTCAAGATGGTCAAAATGTCACCATTGCTATTGAGGGCTTGGGGCATATTTCCAATACAACTTTTTTCGGCGAACCAGGCTGCGGTCCAGGCTGTACCTGCTCTTAGACTGTGCCCAGATTCTCACTCCAACGAGGGCGGTGCAGTTTTCTCCCCTGCTATCAACGGCGGTTAAGCTGAGACAATGAGCACAAAGAGCAGTAAAGCCCCTAAGAAACTCAACAAGAAGGCCTACGAGAAGGAACTCGAGCGCCTTCAGGCAGAACTCGTGGACATGCAGCAGTGGGTCGTTGAAACCGGGGCCCGCGTCGTCATCATCATGGAAGGCCGCGACGCCGCCGGCAAAGGCTCTGCTATCAAGCGCATCACCCAGTACCTCAACCCACGTACGTGCCGCGTCGAGGCGCTGCCCGCCCCGAACTCCCGTGAGCAGGGCCAGTGGTACTTCCAGCGCTATGTGGAAAAGCTGCCAACGAAGGGCGAAATTGTCATCTTTGACCGCTCCTGGTACAACCGCGCCGGCGTCGAACGCGTCATGGGCTTTTGCACCGATCAGGAATACGTCCGCTTCCTCCACCAGGCACCTACCTTTGAGCAGATGCTGGTAGAAGACGGCATCATGCTGCGCAAGTACTGGTTCTCTGTCTCCGATGAGGAGCAGATTAAGCGCTTTGAGTCCCGCCGCAATGATCCGCTACGCCGCTGGAAGCTCTCCCCTATGGACCTGCAATCCATTACCCGCTGGGAGGACTATTCCCGCGCGAAGGATGCCATGTTCATTCACACCGATACCCCAACCGCCCCGTGGTACACCGTGGAATCGGAAGACAAGAAGCGCTCGCGTATCAATGTCATCTCGCACCTTCTCAGCACCATTCCCTACGAGAAGATCGAGCGCAAGATGCCTGAAATCCCGCAGCGCCCTGAATCTGATGGCGAGACCTACGAGCGCCCCGCCCGCGAAGAGTTCCGCTATGTGCCTGATGTAGCAGCCAAGCTGGAGCGCAAGTCCGAGCAGAAGACGGCGAAGAAAACCTCAAAGAAGGGCAAGAAGAAGGATAAGAAGAAGTAGCAGCACCGGCCGTATTACTATCTTCAATCATGAGCACTGACACCGTCGCGGAAGCGCGTTTAGGAGATAAAATCCTCACTGCGGTGGCGGTGCTCATTGCGCTATTTTATGTCATTTCTGCCGCGAAGAATCCCAGCATAATTGAGATTATTCAGGCAGGTCTATCGTTGCTATTCCTGCCATTTATGTGGGTCTGGCGGAGCCGTCCCGTGCTCAGCGCCACGGGCTTTATCGTGCTTCTCGCAGCTTGGGCGATGGCTTGGATGAGCCAGCTTCCCACTAACCTGGGAATTACCCCGTGGGCGCTTACTGCACCCATGGCGGTGTATGCCACCTCCCGCTATGTCACACGCCGCGCCATTCCCCGCACGGTACTGGCTCTCACTATTCCTGGCTCCTTCATTTCGCCATTCATGTGGCGCATAGATCCGGAGTCTTTCTTTTTGCATTACCAACTGGACCGCCGCTACTTGGCCATGTTGGTCGTGCACTGGGCGGTTCTAGGCAGCACATATTTTATAGCTGCGCGCTACTTCGATTTAGCACGCCAGCGCGAGCGGCTAGCGCAAGAGCGATTTCGCCAAGCCCAAGAAGAAGAACGCCTGCTCATCGCACGGGAGCTGCATGATGTACTCGCTCATTCCCTCACGTTGATCAAGGTTCAGGCAAACGCCGGGATCATTGCCGCTCGTGCAAACACTGAGGCTGCCCACGATGCGCTGGCCAGTATTCGTGATGGCGCGGATTCTGCTTTGGAAGAGGTCCGCGGCATCGTCACTGCACTGCGAAGCACCGGACCTACCTCACTGGAGCCCACCACGCAGCTAGAGCACATCGAGGGCATTATCGATGGCTTCCGAGCGGCAGGCTTGGACATTAACGCGCATATACCTGAGGCCTACGAGGCTCCAGCACTTACGCAATTGGCGTTGGTGCGCATCATTTCTGAGGGTTTGACCAACGCGTTGCGCCACCAGGGCCCAGGAACCCAGGTGGATGTGGAGCTTGCGCTTGCCGACGTCGCCCGACTCACCCTAATTTCTTCCACGCCCTCCCCGACTCCCAGCGAAGTCCCAGGTAGCGGCGTGGGCCTAATCGGTGTGGAAGAACGTGCCCTCGCATTGGGTGGAAAACTCGAAACCTGGGGTGATGCCAAAAAGTTCATCGTGCGCGCCGAACTACCGTTGCAGAAAGAGAGCCGTGTCTAAGATTCGTGTCCTGCTCGCCGATGACCAAGCGATGCTCGCCGCCGCTTTGTCCACCATTCTCAACGCACAGGATGATATTGAGGTCGTGGCCACCGCGCACACCGGCGCAGAAGCCGTTACCGCCGCGATAAGCAACCGCATTGACGTCGCAATTCTAGATATCCGAATGCCCGGAATAGACGGCATTGCCGCGGCTCAAGCCATCCTTTCTCGGGCGCCTGATTGCCGAATCATCATGCTCACTACGTTTAATGAAGATGATTTGGTGGCTCAATCTATCGCCGCTGGCGCGCACGGATTCCTCCTCAAAGACGCCGACCCGGATGTACTGGTGGGGGCGGTGCGGGACGTCGCCAAGGGCGAATCGGTCCTAGCCGCTAAGGTGACCGGCCCAGTTTTGCAGACCTACCGCGCCGCAATTGCGCGCGGGCAGCTGAGCGCGCAAGAGCGCCAGGGCTTAAGCCTTGTCACCCGTCGCGAGAGAGAAGTCTTAGCCCTCATCGCCCGCGGTGCCACCAACGGGGAAATTGCCCGTGAAATGGTCATCGCGGATACGACTGTCAAGACACATGTTTCCTCTCTGCTTTCCAAACTGGC
This sequence comes from Corynebacterium sp. KPL4072, assembly GCF_037908395.1. Taxonomy (NCBI): domain Bacteria; kingdom Bacillati; phylum Actinomycetota; class Actinomycetes; order Mycobacteriales; family Corynebacteriaceae; genus Corynebacterium; species Corynebacterium sp. KPL4072. Next base: position 116,200 of record NZ_JBBMGE010000006.1, on the reverse strand, counting down.
TGCACGCGACCGCGTAGCTCTAGTGCTCTTGGCGCAAAAGGCTGGCATCGCCTAAGCCTCCTACCGTGGTAGGAGAACTTCGCGCTAAGGTCCATAGCCTAGGCGGAGGTTATTGCGGCGCTCTGCCGCGAGACTGGGCGGTATGAGTTTTGAGATCTCCTTTGAACACGTCACCAAATCCTTTGGTTCCCACGCGGTGCTGCGGGATGTGGACTTTCGCATTGCCCCTGGCCGCGTCCACGCCTCGCTTGGACGCAACGGGGCCGGAAAATCCACTCTCTTTTCCATCTTCCTTGGCCTGCTGCCGGCAGATTCCGGAATAGTACGCGTGGCTGGTGCCCCGTGGTCACGTGAAGTACTCGACCATGTGGGGGCATCCGTGAATGGACCCGCCTTCTACGGGCATCTTTCCGCCGCTGCCAACCTGCGCGTACATACCCGCTTGCTAGGTCTGCCGGAGTCTGAGGTAGAGCGTGTTTTAGCCATTGCGGGGCTCACCGAGGTCGGTTCCAAGAAGGCCAAGTCCTTTTCCACTGGTATGAAGGCCCGCTTGGCATTGGCGCAGGCTTTGCTAGGTGATCCGGAAATCTTGTTACTGGATGAACCTCAAAATGGTCTTGATCCACAGGGCATAGTGGAGCTGCGTACTTTGCTGCGAGACTTGGCAGCAGCCGGCCACACTGTTGTGGTCAGCTCTCATCAGCTTGGCGAGGTCCTTCATTTGGCCGACGACATCACCATTTTGTCTCAGGGCACCATTCGCTACTCCGGGTCCTTGCAGGAGCTTGCCCCCAGCGGACAATTGGAGTCCGAGTTCTTCCGCCTCACCTCTCCGGGTGGTGAGGCCGATGTTTAAGCGCTACCTTTCGGCAGAGCTGATACGCAGCCGCGGCAGCGCTGTGCAGTGGCTACCTCTTCTCGCCTTACCGCTTGCGCTAATGACCATAGTCTTTTCTGCTTTCGCTTCCCCGGCTAAGGATGCTACCGGTGTTCTCGGCTGGCAATCTATGTTTGTCACCGGCATGTACGCGCCGCTCATTGCGGTATTTGCCGCAGTTACAGAGCGCCGAGAGGTTCTCGCCCGTGGCGGCGGCACCTGGTGGCGCCGCCTCACTACTCGCTACGAACACACTGCACGCTTGGTGGTAGTGCTCGCGAGCTTGGCCGCGTTCCATCTCCTCAACTTTGGGGTGTCCTGGGCAGTAGTGTTCGCACAAGGCCGCGAACAGCACCACCTTGTGGCACTCGCCGGGCTCTATTCTTTCCTCGGTGCTATTGGCATTGCTGGCCTTGCCTCTGCCTGTTCGCGGCGCTATGGCCTTGGCGCGACACTAATACTCAGCGTTGTCTGGCAGGTTTTAAGCGTGACTTCCAAGGTCGTCGAAGGCCCTACGTGGTGGACTTTTCCACCAGCTTGGCCCATGCGACTCTTGCTTCATTCACTGCACATTCATCAAAATTCCGTGCCCTTGGATCCGGGCGATCCACTCCTGCAAGAAAATCCGCTGCCGGCCCTCGCTCTGACGCTACTTCTCGCAGTAATGGGCATCTATGCGGCCATCGTCACTCCGCGCCGCCTGCGCCGCCTCGCCTTACCTCGCCGCGGCCAGACGACCGCTGCCTCTAGTGGCGCCACTGCCACATGGCGCCCGGCCACAGCACCGCGTGCCACCGCCCGCCCCCGCTTGGTAGGCGCGCTGGTTGGTCTCCACCGAGCGGCGTGCAGCCCAGCGGTTATCGCCTGCTTGGCGTTAAGTGCCTTGACACTGCTATTTCTTGCCCTTTTCTATCCTCCGACTTATGTCCAGGGTTTCTATATTTTTCTGCTTCTCCCTGTAGGGGCAGGTGTGCTACCGGTTGTGGTGTGGCCATTACTCGCGCCGGTATGGCCGCTCAGCCACATGGAATCCCGCCATTGTTCCAGCGCCCTCCTCTGGTGGTTTTTCGAGATAGTATCCGCAGTATGCATGGGCGCTTCGCTCGCGCTTAGTGCTTCTGGCAGCCCGGCTTCAACGACGATCATCCAACTGCCTCTAGCCATTGGGGTGGGGTATGTGATTTCGGTATTCTCTCTTCTCATCGTGATTCGTCTGGGCATCATGAGTGGCCTGGCACTGTGCATCGTCTGCACTATCGTCTCCGTGACCTTGGGTGGCGACGTCCTCGCTAGAACCCCGCTGTGGTTGATCGCCTTCCCCGCATGGCCCATGAACGCGGATTCCCCTGCCCGCTATATTCTTGCGGTGGTGCTGACAGGAATCTTCGCCACGGCTGGTACGTGGATGGTCATCCGGCTGCTTAGGACTAAAGCGCTGCGGCCGGCAAACTAAGCCCCGTAAGAGTATCGCTCTGCTGACGGGTTGACCTGGCACCACCATCAGGAGACTGGAAGAATGCAGCTAGTTGAAAAAGGCGCACACAGAGCACCTCACAAAAATGGATTTAGCCTTTGGGGCAAGAAAGGATAAATAAATGAAACTTCCGTCAGACTTTTTCTCAATTAATGGCGATCCGTTTACTGAGGAGGAAATTTCAGAATTAAAGCGAACCGTAGATTCATCTCTGCCTGAAGACTATCTAGAATTTTTATCCCTTCATGGAGGTGGAGTCATTTCCGAGACCTACTCACATGTACAGCTCAGGACAAACGACTCAACTGCTCTCGAAGTTGAAGCAACCATGATTTTTGGAAACGCGACACCAATCGACTTATGGGAAAATGCCATTCAACTGGACCCTACTTGGCTCCATGACTGGGGATTTTACTTTTGCGAAGCAAGCAATCCCCCCGAGGACAAGTTTTTAATTAACCTCTCCAATGAAGAGTTTTCAATCGGAAGCATACTATATGAAGACGAAGGGAAAGTTTTCCAAGTATCAAAAGATTTTACATCCTTCATATCGCTTCTAATCAATAGCCGAGGGAAGGCACCCAAGGCACCGCAAAGGCGATCAGAGAAGTTTGGAAAATTCTTTTTTCCAAGCAAGACTGTCAAAAATATAGAATTTCCAAATGTCAATCTAGACCATTAAAAGTAGTCGCAGCAACTCTATTTCCTATCGATTAATTCCACTAATACATCTTGATCGATACCCTACTTAAAAGAGCGCTTACCGAACCTTTTATCTAGATGTTTATATTGCAACAATAAAGCCTTTTATAAATCGCAAGAAATTCATCAATTCTCCCAATCCCCCAATCTTTCCTAACAGAAGGACCACTGCTTCCAAATGGCCAATTTGAGGGGCCAGCCCTCGAAGTAAGCAAGTCAGCGGAACCAGAAGTTGCGCGTACCCTAGAAATGGCATTTCAACAGGGCCAACCGACCCTGCTTCAAAGAACGACCGGCAAATCAATCATCCGCCAAAAGCAGAGCCGAAGCAACCATAGGATGGGATTACAACTAAGGGAAGCCCCGATGAATTTCCATACACATCAACAATGCAAGGAGGTAAAGGGGCCACCGTAAACGGAGTTTCTCCGCTGACACAGAACAAGCGGAGTGGTCGCCTACGTGGCTTCTACAGGCGAAATAATAATCAGAACGGTGGCTTCTTCCGAGTGAAACTAACCGAATAGGACAATCAATGCTGAAAATAGAGTTAGACATTGAACCAGAGCTAGCTGGCGTGGAGTTTTTTGGATCTCAAGACGCGAGCAACGACCTCATCTGGCAAACCACTCCTCTAGTGGGCTTAGCAGACGGTGCGATAAGTCTCGGCATCAAAGAATTGATAGATGACGAAACTTTTCACGTATCAGTAGAAGTAACCTCCACACGGCGAATCCTCAAAGATGCATTTCTTTCACACGATCTTTTGATTGATTCTGAAGGTTTTGAGATAGCAGATGTTCTGAATTCAAATCCGAAAGGTAGAGAAGGAGTTGTTGGACGGAGCTTCCGTTTGCCTTGGACGGGAAAAACGACCCTGCAGTTTCAGTCTCCTACAGGTTTTGCGACCGATCGCGACGGGAATCTGGTTCCGACATCACTTTTCGTACTCGTCTGCCCATCTTTCAACTAGTCACGGCTAAAATATAACTTACCTTTTCCTTTTCACACATTTTTCGTCAACCCTCATTACTAGTACCCAAAAAGCAGTTTTAACTTTAATTCGATGAGGAAACCTAGATGCTAAAATTCTCTTTAGACAGCCCTAAAGGCAGCCGCCCTAAAGCGGGACAGCTCTACCTGATGAAAACCACCCTCGGTTACATCCCTGTTGGCGTCGCCTCCACCGAAGCATTCTTTGGTGCGGCCGCAATGCTCCACCCTTATCGCGCGCTCATCAGCGATCCATCAGATACAACCTGGTTTCCACTCGTCGAAAAGAACGAACTGCTTATTCCGCCAATTCAGATCGTCAAGAGTGACTTCAGAAAAGGCGGACCTTTTCAGAGAATCCCAGCGAAAAGCCATCCTAATACCATCCCTTTTGACAACTACTTCGACTACACACTCGCGAGCTTATGGTCACCCGAGGAGCAGGCATTCGTCCCCACAACAAAAGAAGATGAATGGGTGCCAAAGGAAAGACGGATCATCAACTACACGATCCACGACACAAATCCGCCGCAAGGCGGCACCACGGATGAAGCCCCAGAAGGCACCTACTTTATGACCCCTGTCCTAGGCGAGCACCGCGAAATCGAATATGCCCTTGAAGACGCACTCGCCTACTACGGTCTAATCGATACCCCGCGCCCCACGCGCCCCGACTTCATTGAAAGCCAGGAACACGACACTATGCAAACCGACTCACAGCAGGAAGACCAGCCACTCTTCCACCTCGCAGAAATCGACGGTATGACCACCCTGTTCGCCGCCATGGACACCATGCCAGAAGAAGCAGCCGGCGTCATAGAACAAGCAGGGCACACACCCAACGGCTACTTCTTCGACAACCTCGCCAAGTACCTACTCCGACAAGCAAACGTAACCACCAACGGCATCGAATTCGACAGCGAAGCAGGCATGTTCAGCCTCATTGGCACCACCAAGATCCTGCAACCACTCCACGACCAACTCACAGAACTCTTCAACAACACAAACGACCTACAACAAAGGCTCAAGCAAGCCGAAGCAGCAGGAATAGACTTCGACGACTAAAAAGAAGCTTTGTCCTGACACGTTAAAAACTAGTCAGCTGGCTGGAATGGTGCTGCGCATTATTACTGATATACCTACGACAGACTTGGCCGACATATAGCCAAAGACACCATCAATACCGGGCCTGACCCCTAGCAGAATCGTTGAATACCACCCTCAAGCGTGGAGTCTTGCGCAATAGGAAAGTCTTTGACAATCCGATCGCCTGAAGGCGGTGAAACCGAGACTTCAGCTACACCGGCTAGGGGTGCCCCAACCATTCAATCAGCATCCAAGAAGACCAAATCTAATCCCACCAACACGCTGAGTCACAAACGTTTAGCCCTGAGCCCTGGAAAACGACTTAAGCCCGCGGTTATCCGCGGGCTTAAGTTCATTGAGGCTTAAAGTTCAGCAGGAGATACGCGCTTCGGCAGAACAACCGGGCGGGTACCCGCCAGCTCTTCTACGATGCGTACTACCTGGTTGGAGTAACCGAACTCGTTGTCGTACCAGACATAGAGCACGAGGTGCTTGCAGGAGGCAATGGTGGCAACACCATCGACAATGCCAGCGTGGGTATTGCCGATGAAGTCAGAGGAAACAACCTCTGGGGAGGCAATGTAGGAAATCTGCTGGCGCAGGTCAGAGTGCAGCGAAACGTTGCGCAGGAAGTCGTTGACCTCTTCGCGGTCTACTTCCTTTTCCAGTTCAAGGTTAAGCACGGCCATGGACACGTCCGGGGTAGGAACACGGATGGCGTTGCCGGTGAGCTTACCCTCAAATTCCGGCAGGGCCTTAGACACAGCCTTAGCTGCACCGGTGGCGGTAAGCACCATGTTCAGGCCCGCAGCGCGGCCTCGGCGATCGCCCTTGTGGTAGTTATCAATGAGGTTCTGGTCATTGGTAAACGAGTGCGCGGTCTCCACGTGGCCGTGGGTGACACCGTAGCGGTCATTGATGACCTTGAGTACCGGGGTGATGCCGTTGGTGGTGCAAGATGCAGCGGAGAGGATCTGGTCCTCATCGGTAATCTTTTCGTTATTGATGCCGTAGACGATGTTCTTGATATCGCCCTTGCCCGGTGCAGTCAAAAGCACACGAGAGATACCCTTGGCCTTGAGGTGCTGAGACAATCCTTCGCGGTCGCGCCACGCGCCGGTGTTATCTACCAAGATGGCGTTGTTGATGCCATAAGAGGTGTAGTCAATCTCGGACGGATCGTTAGCGTAGATCATCTGGATCTTGGTGCCATTGGCCCAGATGACCTCATTTTCCTCATCCACGGAGATGGTGCCGTTGAAGGCGCCGTGGACGGAATCGCGGCGTAGCAAGGAGGCGCGCTTGAGGATGTCTCCATCGCCCTTCTTACGCAGGACAATGCCGCGCAGGCGAACTCCACCATAAGCTGCCTCGCGGGCGACGAGCAGGCGGGCCAGCAGGCGGCCAATGCGGCCGAATCCGTAGAGAACGACATCGGTGGTTTCCAGATCCACGCCAGCACCGACGATCTCGCACAGCTCGCCTTCCAGGTACATGCGGAGGTTTTCCTCGTTGGACTCCTCCCAGCCCAGAACCAAGCGGCCTAGATCCACGCTGGCGGCGCCTAGGTTCATGTCCGCCAATTCCACCAGGATTGGCAAGGTCTCCGCCGTGGACAGGTGGCGCTGCGCAATGCGGCGACCGTAACGGTGAGACTTGATGATGTCGATATCCGTCTGGCCCACCAGCGGGCGGCCGAAGATGGTGGTGACAACGTTATTGTTGCGGTGCAGCTGGTGGATGAGTGGAATCATCTGCTGCGCCAGCTCAAGGCGCTCGTTCCAATCATCATGGCCAACATGTGCGTTCGCGGTCACGTAATTCATTCCTTTTCTGTCACGGGGGTGGCATTGAATCTACAAACATAAATATTAGCGCCTACTAGTGTGGGTTTTGGCATAGTCGGTTAAGGATGTCGGCCACAGTACCCCCGTTTATTTTCTCCACTTCGGTTCCTACGAGGCAATAAGCTACGGCATCATCGTGCTGCGCACGGCGTTCCTTGAGCACGGGATTCAAAAGCGGATACACCGGTGGAAGATCGGGATGGCTACGGGTGTAATCGGTCTCTAGCCCGCGGGCATACCGGCCAGAAAAGGCACGGGTGGAAACGGTCTGTCCACCGCTGCCAATTAGCCGCCGGTTATAGTCGCTCGTTCCGGCTTCTCTAGCGAGCAATAAGGCAGATCCGCACGAGCAGGCGGTAACCCCTGGCCAAGATAAAGCGACGGCGATATCGTCTGCGGTGCGCAGTCCGCCAGCTGCGATAAGGGGAAGGTCAGGCACAGCGGCATGCACGTCGGATACTAGCTCTTCCAACTGCCTGGAATCAGGAGTCGCGGTTATGTCCCAAGTGCCGCGGTGACCACCGGCGGCGGGTCCTTGGACGCAGAGCACGTCGACGCCACTGCGGGCGGCCGCAATTGCCTCCCCCGGAGTCGTTACGGTGGTCCAGGCTTCTGCACCTGCGGCGTGGATGCGTTCTACGCACTCGGGGGTAAAGGTGCCAAACATAGACCACACCACGCGAGAGCCACCCTGAAGAGCTAGCTGTAGTTTTTCTTCAAACCCAAAGGAATAGTCGGGTTCAGGAAGCAGGTGGTTTTCCGCCCTTGCCAGCTCGCGCGCGGCTGCAAGGTGCGCATCAGTCAGTGGTTCCTGGGGGCAAAAGAGGTTCACCCCGAACGGTATGCCGGCGCACTGTTCTATCTGTGTGCGAGCGGAATCAATGCTGGCAGAGCCCAAACCTAGGGTGCCGAAAGAGCCGACGGCATGAGCTGCGTGCACTAGTTCCGGGGTGGTCGGGCCACCGGCCATTGGCGCGGGAATTACGCTACGGGAAAGGGAGCTAATAATCTGACTCATAACACCCCACCCTACCGAGAGAGGAAGCTAGCGCAGTGGCAGCTTTAGGAGATTTTTTCGCGCGGATCTTTGGCTCGAAGGATACGCAGCAACTAGGACTCACACCGTCCGAGCTTGAGGCAGACTGGCTTATCGTGGGCTTGGGTAACCCCGGCGCGAAGTATGCCGCTACCCGCCACAATGTGGGCTATATGGCCATCGATGATCTCCTCGCAGCTGGTGGAGATGTCCTCGAACCGGTGCGCGGGCTAGATCTGCAGGCAGCATCGCTTAATTGGGAGGGCCATAAAGTACTTGCCGTGCGTTCGGGCACCTTTATGAACCTCTCGGGGGATCCTGTGGCACCACTAGCGCAGCAATTAGGTATCGCTCCAGACCATGTGATTGTCCTCCACGATGAGCTCGATCTGCCGGCCAATAAGGTCCGGCTCAAGCAGGGTGGCAATGAAAACGGGCACAACGGACTCAAGTCCCTCACCGAGCGCTTAGGCACGCGCGACTACTTGCGTGTACGAATTGGCATTGCACGGCCGCCCAAGGGCTCGTCGATTCCAGACTATGTATTAGGCCCGGTGGATACCGGCGCGGACTTTGACGACGCCATTGCCACTGCAGCTAAGGCGGCTCGGCTCATCGTGACCGAAGGGCTAAGCAAAGCCCAAAACCAGATTCACTCGCGCTAGCACTGGGAGAATTTCTCTAGGGCCTGCGGGCTGCCGGCGGCGACGATGAAATCGGTGGGGGCAAGTTCGGTGGCGTCGGCAAGTGGGGCCCACTGCCCTTCCGCACAACGCACCGAAACCAATTGCACGCGGTGGGTGCGCCAGATGGCGGAAAGGTCGAGCGGTCGGCCCACCAATGAGCTAGGAACGGCCATTTGGGTCACGCCGTAATCGGTAGCGATTTCTGCGAAATCACGAAAGCGCCCGCCCAAAAGGTAGGCTACACGGCGGCCGGTATCGCGCTCCGGACGGATGACATGGTGGGTGCCAATCTGGCTCAAAATGCGCGCATGCGCCTCCGAATCTGCCTTGGCCCAGATATCTTTCACCCCCAACTCCACCAGATTAGACGCGGTAAGAATGGAGTCTTCTAGGTGGGAGCCGATAGCGACGATGACGCGCTCGACTTCCTCCACGCCCAGCTGACGTAAGGCTTCCGGGTCAGTAGTATCTGCCGCAATGGTCTCAGTGAGGTAAGGCGCTTCTTCGCGCACGCGCTTTTCGCTGGAGTCAATGCCAAGGACCTCAACGCCATTGGCCATCAGCTCATGGGCTAGCGAGGAGCCAAAGCGTCCCAAGCCGATGACGACGACGGGTGGAATATCGATGCCGGCGCGGGTGCGGCCCAGCGCCTTGAGAATATTAGCCAAGGAACGGCCTTTCTTCGGGATAGCTAAAACGCCGACTTACGGTTTTTGCCGCCAGCGCCGCTACCAAGGTGGTTGGGCCAACACGGCCCAGGTACATGATGAGGCACAGCACTATCTGCGAGGGTGCAGATAGGCTGGCGGTAATTCCGGTGGACAAACCCACCGTAGCGAATGCGGAGAGCACTTCGAAAGAGACTTGGTCACCACTGAATTCCGGATCAAAAAAGCGCAGGGCCGCCACGCCGAGTGTGACCACCATGACTCCGGCAAAGCTCAAAGCCAGGGCCTGGCGGGTTACCGAGCGCGGAAGGCTGCGGTGCCCGATGGTCGTGGTTTCGCGCCCAGTGAACTCAGCCGCCATCGCCGCCAAGAGCACGCACGCGGTGGTGACCTTGATGCCGCCGGCGGTACCGGCAGACCCGCCGCCGATAAACATCAAAATATCGGTGCCCATCAGGGTAATGGGGTGAGCCTGCCCGTAATCGATGGCATTAAAGCCGGCCGTGCGCGGAGATGCACTGGCAAAGAAAGAGTTGAGCAGTTTTTCTCCCAGCGACATGGACGACAACAGTCCGGTCCATTCCATGCAGGCGAAAAAGACCGCACCCGCTACCAAGAGCACGGTCGTAGCAACCAGAGTCATGCGCGCGGTAATGGAGATGCGGTGGACCACGAAACGGTTGCGGCGCACGAGGCGTACCAGCTCTGCCCATACCGGAAATCCCAAGCCACCACCTATCAGGGCGGCGGCCAGGGGCAGCAGAATCCAGGCATCTGCAACAAAGGGCACCAGATTATCACTATTGGTGCTAAAACCCGCGTTATTGAACGCAGAAATGGCGTGAAAGATGCCTTCCCATACCGCGCGCGGAAAGGAATGACCATAGCCAATCATCAACCGCGCAGCCACGATGAGAGCGATGATGATCTCTGCCACGGCGGTAAAGGCAAAGGTAAAAATCAGCGTCTTGCGAATTCCGCCAGGAGCAATGGGGCGCCCCTCATAGGCGCCCGTTTTGCGTGCTTTGAAGCTAATCCGGCCGGTAAAAAGCAGGCCGGATAGCGAGGCCAGGGACATGATGCCCAAGCCACCCAGTTGGATGAGTGCCAAGATGATCACTTGGCCGGCCGGGCTCCAAAAACTACCGGTATCCACCACGATAAGTCCGGTTAGCGATACCGCAGACGTAGCGGTAAAAAGCGCAGACAGAAAAGAAGCGCGGGCGGTGCCGGCCTCGGCGAACGGTAGCATGAGCAAAACCGTTCCCAGCAAAATGAGCAAAAGAAAGCCGGCGGCGGTTAAGCGCGCCGGTCCCCACTGCCGTATGGAAAGCAGATGTTTCACGAGCGGAAGTATAGACCTGCTTGGGGTGCAAGGAAACTGCTAGCAGGCACCACCCCCGCCGCGAAGTTAAGATTGGGGCTATGACTTCGCCACATAGCACTGCCAAGACGATTGTGATTACGGGCGCATCGGGCGGGCTGGGCGCCGCGGCCGCACGCCAGTTGCACCGCACCCGCCCGCAAGACAACCTGGTTATTATTGGCCGCAACCCGGAAAAGACTCGCGCGGTGGCACAGGAAGTGGGCGGCCAGTACTTCCTTGCCGATTTCGAGTCTTTGGGGCAGGTGCGCCGCCTGGCTGGAGAGTTGAGCGAGCTGGAGCATATCCATGCGCTAGGCAATAATGCTGGCGGCATTTTCGATGGCCCCTCCACCACTGCTGATGGATTTGAGCGCACCTGGCAAGTCAACGTGGTTGCGCCCTTTCTGCTGACTTCCCTGCTTCGGGACAAACTGCGCGAGGATAACGCGAACGTGGTCCAGACCGCTTCGCTGGCCAATTTTCTCATGTCCAACTTTGCCCCAGACGATCCCAATACCGTGGAGCACTTTAGCCCCGAGCGTGCTTATGGCAACGCGAAGTTGGGGGATATCCTGCTTACCCGCTATTTCGATGCCCACGGGCTTAATGCAGTCTCTTTCCACCCGGGCGTGCTGGCCACGGACTTTTCCAAGTCCTCGACGGGCATGATGTCCAAGATTTATTCAGGGGTTCTAGGCAAAACCTTTGGCAAGCCTGCCGAAGGCGGCGATAACCTCGCCTACTACCTGACCGGCACTGAGGGAATCCATTTTGAGTCCGGCGAATACTACAACGACAAGCGCAAACCCGGGCTGCAGCGCCCCATTGCGAAGAAGCTATCGGTAGCCCGCCGCGTCTTTGATGATTTGGGGCGCCGCCTCAATGTGGAGTGGTAGCGCAAACCCACTAGACTATGCCGCATGAGTTCTGTCGTTTCTGAGGCCTCACGCCGCCGCACGTTTGCCGTCATCGCCCACCCGGATGCTGGTAAGTCCACGCTGACGGAGGCGCTGGCGCTACACGCACACGTTATTAATGAGGCCGGCGCGGTCCACGGCAAGGGCAACCGCAAGTCCACCGTGTCTGACTGGATGGACATGGAGAAGGACCGCGGTATTTCCGTGGCTTCCTCAGCGCTGCAGTTCGAGTATGCGCCCGAGGGACACGAGGGCGAGCCCTACATGATCAACCTGGTTGATACCCCAGGCCACGCGGACTTTTCGGAAGACACCTACCGCGTGCTCACCGCGGTAGATGCGGCAGTCATGCTTATCGACGCCGCCAAGGGCCTCGAGCCCCAGACCCTCAAGCTCTTCCGCGTCTGCAAGGCCCGCGGCTTGCCCATCGTCACTGTGATCAATAAGTGGGACCGCGTGGGCCGCGAGCCCTTGGAGCTCGTTGATGAGATCGTCAACGAAATCCAGCTGCAGCCCACCCCGCTGTACTGGCCGGTGGGCATAGCCGGCGACTTCCGCGGCCTGGCACACATCAACGAGGATGGCGAGGCCGATGAGTATATCCACTTCATCCGCACCGCTGGCGGTTCCACCATTGCTCCAGAGGAACACTTCGACCCGGATTCCGCCGGTGAGAAGGAAGAAGATGTGTGGGAAACCGCGGTCGAAGAGGCCGAGCTCCTCGCCGCCGATGGTGCCCTGCATGATCAGGAGCTTTTTGAGCAATGCGTGACCTCCCCACTCATTTTTGCCTCTGCGATGCTGAACTTTGGTGTGCACCAAATCCTGGATACGCTGTGTGCCATTGCCCCGGCCCCGCACTCGCGCGAGTCTGATCCTAAGGCGGTTGAGGCTGCCACCAGTGCTATCGATGAGGTCCGCGAAGTAGGCGATGAATTCTCCGGCGTCGTCTTTAAGGTTCAGGCAGGCATGGACCAAAAGCACCGCGATAATTTGGCCTTCATGCGCGTGGTCTCCGGCGAGTTTGAGCGCGGCATGCAAGTGCACCACGCCCAGTCTGGCCGCAGCTTTTCCACCAAGTATGCCCTGACCGTCTTCGGCCGCACACGCGATACCGTGGACACCGCCTATCCCGGCGATATCGTGGGTCTGGTCAACGCCGGCTCACTCGCCCCTGGTGACACCATCTATTCCGGCAAAAAGGTCCAGTTCAAGCCGATGCCACAATTCGCCCCGGAGGCTTTCCAGATTCTGCGCGCGAAGTCGCTGGGCAAGTACAAGGCCTTCCGCAAGGGCCTGGATCAGCTAGCAGCCGAGGGCGTGGTTCAGATTCTCAAGAACGAAGCCCGCGGCGATGCCTCGCCGGTCATGGCGGCGGTCGGCCCCATGCAGTTCGAGGTCATGCAGGCCCGCATGGAATTCGAATACAACGTAGAAACCGTCACCGAACCCGTCCCCTATTCCGTGGCCCGGCGCACCGATGCTGAATCCGCCCCGGAACTAGGCCGTCAGCGCGGAGTGGAGATCTTTACCCGCCAAGATGGCGAGCTCATCGCGCTCTTTGGTGATAAGTGGAAGCTCGCCTTCATTGAGAAAGAACACCCAGAGCTGACCATGGAAACGCTGGTGGCGGATTAAAGCAGCACTGCTTTCTTTTCTCTACAAGACAAGCAAAAGGCCGCTTCCCATTCTTGGGAAGCAGCCTTTCTCGGTTGCCCGGTTAAAGCATCAACATCACTGGGACAACGGCGATTTTGACCACCTGTGCCACCACAATCGTGGCGGCGTAGCCGATCATAATACGCGAGTCGGAGCTAAGCCCCGTGGCGTAATTGACTACGGCTGGCTGGGCAAAAATGCCGGAGAGTCCGCCGACGGTGCGAGTTTCAGATTGCCCCATGAAGCGATTCGCCACGGCGAACAACACAGCAGCCACCGAGGTAACAATGGCAGCAAGGATCATGCACTTCAGCCCCATCCAGGAGAATGCGGTGGACAGGAATGCCTCACCAGAAGATAGGCCCACGGATGCCAAGAAGATGACGAGGCCCCACTGCTGGAAGGCGGTATTAATGGAGGCCGGAACCTGCCACGGGATGCGGCGGGTGCGGTGCAGCGCGCCGAGGATCAGGCCGGTAATCAGCGGTCCGAGTGCAAAGCCCAGTTCGAAGGAAGCGCCTCCCGGCATCGGTACTACGACCTGGCCGAGCAGGTAGCCCAAGAAAAGACCGCCGCCTAGTGCCACCCAGTTCAACTCGGAGTAGGACTTAACGGAGTCACCGAAGTAATCCCGGATATCGCCCAAACGGTCAAACTTCACGATGAGCTCCAGCGTATCGCCAGAGGCCAAGTGGGTTTCATTATTGGCTAGGAACTCCTCGTCGCCACGCTGTACGCGCACGATGCGGCCGCCATAGCGAGAAAACAGGTTCAACTCCTCTACGGTGCGACCGGCAATATCCTGGTTAGATACAGCCACGGTTTCGATGACCAGGCGCTTATCCACGAACGGAGTCTGCGGCTGGCGCTTGCCCAGCATTTGGGTGAGCTCACGGGCCTTAGCCTTGGTGACCATCACGCGCAGGATATCGCCCTTGTGCAATTCGGGGTGATCGCCGGCAACCCGGACCTTATTACCGCGGCGAATGGTAGCGATAACAAAGTGATCCTTGAACTGTTCTTCCAAATCATCGTAGTTCACGTCTTTGGTAACGCGAATGGTGCGGGAACGGAAGATCTTGGAGGCAGAATTGTCCTTATCGTGCTTGGCGGGCCAATTCTGCTTGAGCAGGAATGCCACGACCAAAATGGCCACCGCCACGCCCACGGGATAGCCCAGCGAGTAGCCCACGGCGGGTAGCTCTTCACCGGTTTGTTGCTGGGCAACTGCCAGCGACGGCGTCGAGGTCGTGGCGCCGGCAAATACACCAACGGAAGCCAAGGTATCCAGCCCCAGCATGCCACCAAAGAGGAGGGCTGCGCCCGCAGCCACCACAATCGCAATGGCCGCCGTGAGCATGTGCTTCATCTGCTTGGAAAAGCCCTTGAAGAAGCGCTCACCAGCGGAGAGCCCCTGCATATAAATAAAGAGTCCCAAGCCCAGCTCTTGCAGGGAGCTTAGGATGTCTTTGTCCAGGTCAATAAACGAGCCGAAGGCCAAACCCACAAAAAGCGTGCCGGCCGCGCCAAAGCGCAGCGGCCCGAAAGGAATCATGCCAAATAACGTGCCGAGCAGCACTATGAAAAAGATGCTCAGCCATATATTTCCATCAAAAATTGCTAACACGCTGGAATAGTTTAGGCATTTTCCAGCAAAGTGCCACGTGAAAGGCACATTCTTTAACGACCACCAATGGCATCGCTACTGCTTAAGCCCTTTTCGTCAGTGACCACCCACCCCCAGCAGCGGCACATCTCACAGGAAACGCTCATAGTGAACTAATCGAGGAGGAATTCCTTCCACCGTGGCCACTCCGTATAGGTCTGGGCTTTACCCGCCTGATAGTTCGCCCGCAGCTTGTACACATTGCGTTCGGTAGAGGACACCTGCATATCTTCCGGAAAAAATAATTGCGCTTTGCCTTGGCGCTCCAACTCCAAAAGCCGGTCTTTGGCTGCGTTATAGAGGGCGGGGCGGGCTATGAGGGCGTCGGCAATAGCGGGGTACCTGCGGAAGACGCGGCGGACAAAGGCTGGGCGCGCCACTTCAGGGCGCACATACCCACGCGGCTTAGTGCCGATAAACAGGAACTTCTCGTATCCGGCCTCTTCTGCTTGCGCAATGGTAATGCCACCGGAAGAGCCCAAAGCACCGTCCACGTACGGCGCGCCGTCGATAAATCGCATCGGCATAATCAACGGCAGCGTGGAAGAAGCGCGCACACGCACGAGGAGATCTTCCGGGGTGTGGATGTCCTGGCGCGTCCAGTAGACAGACTCGCCAGTATCGGCGCGCGCTGCAGCGAGCACCATATCGGCCGGATGGTCGCGGTAAGCCTGCCAATCAAAGGGAAAATCCTTGTCCGCGGCGCGCTCATAAATGTACTCGGCATTGAAATACCCGCTACCACGCACCAGCGAACCCACGCCGCCGAAGCTGGGGCTTTGAGCAAAGTCCGTAAAAGACTCTTCTGTGCGCTGGGCATCGCGCGAGAGGTAATTGATGGTGTGGGAAGCCCCGGCGGAGACGCCACCTACCCAGCCAAAGTCCACGCCCTCTTCGAGGAGCTTGACCATACAGGCTGCCGTATAGGAATTGCGCATGCCGCCGCCTTCAATAACGAGTGCGGTGTTGCTGGCATCAATCATGGTGCCCCATACTACGCTGGACCCAATGAAGCGCATTTTCCGGCAATTGCTCGCGGACGAGGAAGGCACCTTCGATATTGAAACCGGCCAGCAGCCCCGCACCGGGTTTGCCTACACTCCCACCGGGAAGGCGCTGCTGAAAGCAGATGAGCCCACTCCGGATGCAATACGCACGGCCCTCGCATTAGCCAGGCAAGAAGGTGCACGCTATCTCAGTACCTGGCGCCACCCAGACGGGCCTTTGGTATTTTTTGCCGCGGCGGTTACCCAGGACGAATCTCTAGCTCGCGAGCACGCTGCCGCTACGGGGCAGCGCACATACTTTGATCTAGAGCGCTGCCGCACCATTACCGTGCGCGCTTACTAGACTAAAGACTTATGGGATTAAAAGATGCACTTGCTCGGCTCACCGGCACGCAGTCCCCGCGCCTAGCGCACCCCGATTCCGCTGCCCCCACTGCCCAGGTGGAAAAGCTGGAAATCCACACCGCCGACTCATTGATCATAGTGGTCACAAATCAGCCCGGCGCGGAGGTGCTGCGCGAGGCAGCCCGCTCCCGCGAGTCGGCCACACTGGTTTCTCCCACCGCAACGGCTCATTTTCCGGCTGCGAAGAAGGATGCCCTACCCATCAAGGATCCCCGGCGCGGCTGGGTTATTCCGCTTACGCCCGCGCTTGCCGACGCCCTCTTAGACCACCTCCCCCACCCCGGCGAATATGAGCTCTCCCCCGCCTTGGCTTTAGTAGTCGAATAACTTCTGAAAGAGATCCTCACATGCTCCTTTTACCCTTTGCTGGAAAGAAGCCACGCATCCATCGCAGCGCGTGGATTGCGCCTAATGCCACCATCATTGGAGACGTAGAAATCGGCCCAAAATCCTCCGTATTTTATGGCAGCGTACTGCGCGGCGATGTAGGGGCAATTCGGATTGGCGCGCGGTGCAATATTCAGGACAATTGTGTCTTCCACGTGGAAGAAGATACCCCCTGCGTACTGGAAAATGATGTCACGGTGGGACACATGGCGATGGTCCACGCCGCACACGTGGAGTCAGGTTCTTTAGTGGACATGTCCTCCTCATTACTTTCTCGCTGCACGATCGGTGCGGGCTCGCTTATCGCCGCCGGTGCCGTGGTACTAGAAGGCACAAAAATTCCGCCGCGCAGCCTTGCCGCCGGCGTGCCGACCAAGGTCCGCCGCGAACTCAGCCCAGAGGAGTCGGATGCTTTCATCCCGCATGCGGCGCGCTACGTGGAGTGCGCCCAGCGCCAATCTAGTGAGGCATTAAGCCTGGATGAAGTCCTCTTTGATTAAAGCGACACTACGCCCATCAGGATAAGAAAGATCGCCACGAGGTAACCACCAAAGAGAGCCACTTGAGTGCTATTGGCACGGGCAGCGGCAAAAAGCCTGCCCGCCGCCGACTCGGGATGCGCGCGCACCACAGCGATAAATAGGCCACAGATGGTAGGCAAGGATAGCGCTAGGCTGGCATACCACACTAGGCCTCCATATTGTACTGCCGGAGAGATATCTTCTGTGGCCAAGTGCATGAGCCCGTAATAAAAAGGCACCGAGGTTAGTGATTGCACCACGCCCATCACAAAGCCGATGAGTGCAGTAATCAGCGACGGCGTGCGCAATGGTTCTAGTAGCCGGTTGACCAAGGCGTTGGGTTGCCCTTTGGAGCGCCACGAGCCGATAGCGACGGCGATGCCGACTGCGACCAACACCCAGCCAGCAATGGGCGAGCTCAAAATGGCCTCAATTTGATCTTTTACTCCAAGCAGAAAAAACATGACCACGGCCGCTGCAACGAGCACCCCGACCCAATCTCCTACCACCACCAATGCGGCGATGCGCCGGTACTTGCCGCGGGGCGAGATGATGCCGATGGCCACAAGGATGCCAATAAGTAAGGCATTAACGGAATCCAAAAGGGCGAAACTAACGGCATGGAGCATGCCGGATAGTCTACCGCTCCACGCCGAAATCTCCGACGCTGCAGAGATTGAATGTTTTATCTCTCGAGAGCGTCAATTTATGATGCACCACACGTACCTTTGCGTACACTCAGTAATTTTGCATAGACTGTGCAATGTTTCTTATGAAATGCAATCTTTGCTCGCGGATCGCATATCCGCGCTTATCCGCGCGCATAACATTGCCCGTTCACTCGACTAGAAAGCACGCATATGTCTAAATTTCTCTACCGACTAGGAAGTTGGTCATACCGCAAGGTATGGCCCTTCCTGGCCTTTTGGCTTATCGTCTTGGTGGCCATGGTGGGCCTAACCGCCGGCTTTGCCAAGTCGCCGAACCCCAACTTCTCCATGCCGGAGATGGATTCGACCACCACCCAAGACAAGATGATGGAACGCTTTGGCCAAGACACCGATGCCATGAGCGCTCCCGAGGGCACAGTGGTTATCCAAGCACCGGAGGGCAAAGACCTCACCGATAAGCAGGTGGCCGGCGAGGTGGATAACCTCCTCGGTGACCTCAAGGACACCGGTGCGCTCAAGGACCAAGACAAGCTGGTCAGCCCGGTTATGGCCGCCGCTGGCATGGAAAAGCAAATGGGCGAAAAAATGAAGGCCCAGCACATGCCGGAGGAGCAGGTGAAGAAGAACCTGCAACAGCTCTCCCCTCTCAGCGAGGATAAAACTACCGGTACCGTCACTATTACCTTCAACTCCGACAATGTCATGGACATCCCGGAAGAGGATATGACTGCGGTAACGGATGTGTTGAACAAGTACGACGAGGGCGAGCTCACGGTCAAGTACCAGGGCAATGCTTTTAACTCCGCTGGTCAAGAGATGGGTGGCAGCGCCGAAATTATCGGCCTTATCGTTGCCGCAATCGTGCTGCTGATTACCTTCGGTTCCTTCGTCGCCGCCGGCATGCCGCTTATTTCCGCCATCATCGGTGTGGGCATCGGCATCCTTGGTGTGCAGGTTTCCACCGTATTCACGGATACCATTTCCGATATGACCCCGACCTTGGCCTCCATGATCGGCTTGGCGGTCGGCATCGATTACGCACTATTTATTGTTAACCGTTTCCGCAATGAGCTCATTACCTCCTCTGGCCTCAATGATCTTTCGCCTAAGGAACTAGCCGCAGAGCTCAAGAAGATGGATAAGGCCACCCGTGCTCACGCCATGGGCATGGCGCTGGGTACCGCGGGCGGTTCCGTCGTCTTCGCCGGCACCACCGTGGTCATTGCCTTGGCCGCTCTGACCATCATCGGCATTCCGTTCCTGGGCACCATGGCGATCGCCGCGGCAGCAACGGTCATCATCGCAGTGCTCGTTGCCAATACCTTTATCCCTGCCCTGCTGGGACTTTTGGGCACCAAGATTTTTGCCGGCCGCGTCCCCGGCCCCAAGGTGCCGGACCCAGAGGACGAAAAGCCCACCATGGGTCTGCGTTGGGTGCGCCGTGTGCGCGCCCATCCGTGGCTGCATCTTATCGCCGGCGTCGTCTTGCTGGGCATCCTGGCTGTACCATTCGCCCAGCTGCGCTTGGCCATGCCCACCGATGGCACCGCGAAGCCGGGTACCCCGCAGCGCGAGGCCTATGAGATTACGGCAGATGCCTTTGGCCCAGGCCGCAATGCGCCAATGATCGCCTTCGTTGACGTAGCTAACGTGTCCGAACAGGATCGCATGCCGGCGTTCCAAGACCTGCTGCAGGAATTCAATGGCACTTCGGGTGTAGAAAACGCCCAGATCGTGCAGACCACTGACAACGGTGATGCTGCACAGATCATGATCACGCCAACCACTGGCGCCACCGATGAAGAAACCACCGAGACCCTCAACCACCTGCGCGATTACCAGGGTGAGTTTGAAAAGACCGGTGGCTCCTACGGCATCACCGGCATCACCCCCATCTTCGATGACATTTCTGAGCGCCTCAATAACGTACTCATTCCTTATGTAGCCATCGTGCTGGGCTTGGCCTTTGTCGTCTTGATGCTGGTCTTCCGCTCCATCTGGGTGCCGCTTATCGCCGCAGCCGGCTTCGCGCTCTCCATGGCCGCCACCTTCGGCATCACCGTAGCCATTTGGCAGGAGGGTATGTTCGGCATCGTCGATGACCCGCAGCCGCTTCTTTCCTTCCTACCCATCATGCTCATCGGCCTTACCTTCGGCCTGGCCATGGACTATCAGGTTTTCTTGGTCACCCGCATGCGCGAGGGATTTGTCAATGGCAAGACGGCTGGCAACGCTACCTCCAATGGCTTTAAGCATGGCGCCCGCGTGGTAACCGCTGCGGCCCTAATCATGATTTCGGTCTTCGCCGCCTTCATTTTGATGGATGAGCCGTTTATTAAGACCATGGGCTTTGCCCTGGCTGCTGGCGTGCTTATCGACGCCTTCGTGGTCCGCATGATGATCATCCCGGCCACCATGTTCGTGCTGGATAAGAAGGCATGGTGGTTCCCACGTTGGTTGGATAAGATCACCCCAAACATGGATATTGAGGGAGAGGCTTTGCACTCTGAGCGCGAGGAGCTCTTGCGCACCCAACGAGAAAAGGTAGGCGAAACACACCGTGACTAGTCTGCGCGAAGAAAAGAAGCGAGCTACTCGTCAGGCCATGGCCGATGCGGCAGCGCGCCTCGTCCTCGAGGGTGGCGCTGAAGCTGCCACGGTTTCGGGCATAACTGCCGCCGTCGGGGTTTCCCCGCGCACCTTCCATAACTACTTCTCCTCGGTTTCTGATGCGCTGTTGTCCTTTGGCACCAATGTGCTTGCCGAGTTTTCTAAGGAAGTGCCCACCGTCTTTCCTAACTCATCCATTTCTGAATTCTTCGAACAGGTAACGCTCGATGCCACCGAAAATGAAGGAAAAGAGTTGCATTCCATCACCTCTCTTTTCACTATCGGCGAGGCTTTAGAAAACTTGAGCCATACCACCGAAGAGCGCCAACAATTCCAGGTCGTATCCGAGCAGGTTTTGGAAGCTTTCCACCAACGCGTTCCGGATAAATCGCGCTTTGAGGTCGCGGTCATCCTCCAGGCCTGTGCGGGCGCCGCCGCGGTGAGCATGAAAGAAATCCACCGCCGCTCCCAGGCCGAAGAATCACTGAGTGCTCACGCCAAGCATGAGATAGTACGCACGGCCTTTGCTGCCGTGCGCGCCATCGACTAGCTAGCCTAATGGGCGCTTTAATCCGTATGCTCGGCAGTAGTTATGGATAAGAAAGCCCCTATATCGAGCACCGCGCATAACGCCCGCTTCATTCAGGCGGGCGTTAATGCCGCATTTCAAGACCGCATTGGGAAGGCGACCGACGTGGAATTTAATTTCCTCGGCCCCTCCACGGATGGTAAAGGCGATTTTGTCACCGATCAGCTAGTGGAGGCGAGGATAAGTTCCACGCAGCAGGTTTCTGATTTCCGTGGCGTGCGGCTAGCCGTCATTTCTGCCGACACCTGGCACTGGACCACCACGGCCACCGAGAATTGTGCTGATTTGCCACAGAGTATCTCGATGACGAGAGACCCTGAAAGCATGATTGCTTTAGCTTCCCTCATCGTGGGCAATATGCCGATACTTCGCGCCCAGCAGGGTGAGCACGTGGCTATCGTTGCGGTAGATTTTCACCCTCGCCTGGAGTTTCGCCAGGCCCTGCTGCACGGCCTGCGGCACAGCAGAGCGGACGAGGATGAAAAGGCCCCTACCCTCACCCTTGCTCGTTACTTGGACATGGACTCCACCGAGGAAGAGCCGTACGTGCATTTTTCCGATGGCACCACGGTGTGTTTCGAACCAGCCGACCACGGCGTGCACAAGATTTCCAGCATCACCCCGGGTTTTAGCGCCACCAGCATCCTCGAGGATGCCTTTTATCTCGGTGTGGAGAACCAACTCTATTTCCAGGGCCGTTTCCCCGCCGCCACAATTGACCTCGATGTAGACAAGGCCACCGCTACCGTGTCCTATCGCGGTGGGCAGTTTGCGGCGAAGGCGGTGCTTATAGCCACCATATCCGCTGAGGAATTCACCTGGGCTTGGGCCGATCCTTCGCTTAAGGACTCTGCGGCCGCCCGGTGGGCAGGCAGTTTGGCACGCTTTGGCATGAACGAGGTCGTCCCCGAGTTGGTTCGCCCACACCTTCCGCTCCAGCTGGCGCGCAGGCAACAACTGCCCCACCTGGCTTTGCCTATCCTTGGCATCTGGACGCTGGCTGGCACTACGCTTTCCGACGGCCGCGTGGGCCTCGTCCTCCTCGATGCGCCGGAGCTGCACTTGCCCAAGCCTACGCCCACCGCCACAGCGGCAACGTTAGAAGTTAGCCCTCCCGATTGGCTCGATGCAGATCGTGCCCGCGCCGCCTACGCGTCATTTCGCGGGGTGGACGTGTAGGGCGCTGCGGATGGCGTCCACGTCGACGTCGTCAAGCGCAGCTGGCTCAAACGCTGCATCGTTGGTTTTGTCTACCAAAACCGCACGCACTCCCTCGGCGAAGTCCGCCCGCCGATACATAAAGGCGCCCAGATTGGTTTCCATGTCCAGCGCCTCCCGCACGCTGCTGCACTCCTGCTCGGCGCGGAATAGCTCCATGGCTGCGACGATAGAGGTGGGGCAGGCCTGCGCAGTCAGCTCCCCTACCAGCTGCTTGAGCTCTGGGTGACTATCCAAGGCCGCGGTGATATCCTGCCAGGTCTCGTGGGAGAAGGCGTCTTCGATGGAATCAATAAGCTCAATCAAAGCGGGCTCACCCGCGGGTTCGGTGGCGTGCTGGGTTAGCGCTGCGGCCATGCCCTGCTCAATTACCGCGTGAGCAAAAGCCTCTGCGTCTGCCACGTAGTGAGTGGCCAACCCACTCCACAGGAGGTCTGCGGCGTACATGCGATACCCGGTAATACCCCAGAACTTCGCTAGCTCGGGCGAGGCCTTTCCGCGCGTTCCCACCGCGCGCTGGGCGGCATAGGCCATGCCTACGTCGGTGACGTAGCCGATATTCATCTCTGGCATAGAAGCAAAGGTCTTATCCGTAACTACTCGATGGGATCCATGGGCGGAGATACCCAGGCCACCTCCCATAGCGATGCCATCGATGAGCGCGATAACTGGCTTGGGATACTCCGCGATATCGCCGTTTAAGGTGTATTCATCCGCAAAGAACGTGTCGACTTCGCCTAATTTTCCTTCCAGGACCCCTTCGCGGGCATAGCGGACGTCACCACCGGCGCAATATGCCTTTGGGCTGGCCGAGAGAAAAAGCACCTGCTCCACCTCATCGTTTTCACGCCACTGCGCTAGCGACGCCGCGATGAGTTCTACCATCTCCGGGGTGAGGGAATTGAGAGCCTTGGGACGGTTGAGTTCAATCACTCCGGTATGGTTACGGATTGAGGACACGATGGGTGAAGCGTTGGTCATACCCCCTAGTGTGACACACAGCTCACCCCCTTAGCCACCATTGATTGATTCACAGATAGGTTCGGATTTTGCTCCCACAGCTCATCGCCCTGGATATGGACGGCACCCTACTGGACGGCAACGGCCAGCTTCCACCAGATTTTTCCGCGATCAGCACCCGCGCCCGCCAGCTCGGCGTCACCCTAGTACCAGCCTCGGGCCGCCAGCTTGCCACCCTGCAGGAGATGTTTCCGCACGAAGACACCTTCATTGCAGAAAATGGCTCCGTCGTCGTGCACGATAATCGGGTCATTAGCGCTACTACCCTGCCCACCGCGGCAGTGCGCGCCGCCGTTTCCGCTCTCCGCACTGTCGACGCCGCGCATACCGTAGTGCTGTGTACCCCAGATACCGCCTTTGTCCACAAGGGCGCCGATGAGCAGGCCCGCGCAGAAATTTCCAAATACTACAGGTCAGTGGAATGGGTAGATGATCTCGATGGCCTTCTCGATGCGGACATCATCAAAATCGCGGCTTACTGCGCCGACGGCAGCGAAAAGCACCTCCACCAGCCTCTCCTCGCGGCCGTTCCGGAGCACAATATCGCTATTTCTGGCGCCGTATGGCTCGACGTTATGGCCGCTGGCGTTAATAAAGGCGAAGCGTTACACACCATGGCCAAGCTCCTCGCGGTTCCCATGTCTCGCACCGCCGCCTTCGGCGATTTCCTGAATGACTATGAGCTCCTCCGCGAGGCCGGCACTGCTATCGCAATGGAAAATGCGCACCCAAAATTAAAAGCAATCGCCGATCTCATAGCCCCACCCAATACCGAATTTGGTGTCATGACAGTCCTGCGTCAGCTTTTTGACAGCGAAGAGTCCTAGAATCGAATTTTCGTCTCCGGCCCGCGTGCCGCTTCTTTACTTCACCCTCATGGGAGAAAACCTCGTACGCAGGCTAAAATAGTCCGTTTAGAAAATATACGTAGTGCTTTGGGAGTTTTTGTGAAGCAGATTTTGCGCTCACTGCTGGGCAAGAAGAAACCTGGGCGTTCAGATGAACCACGCCCATCGGTCTATCAGGCAGTAAAGCCCAAAGCTGGCTCCACCAGTACATCTCGCCCTTCTGAGAACAAGGCCTCCGCGCCCCAAAAATCAGACAACACCGAGTCCACCACCGGTGCAAAGCCCACGACGCCGCAAGGCAAGTCCAAGGACCAAGCCAAGGAGAAGCCTACAAAGGCCCCCGAGGCCAAACCCGCGGCTGAGGGCACCCCCCGCCCCAGCACCGCGAAACCGCACGCTTCTCAGACCAATTCCGCTCAACCGCAACAGGTTAAGCGGTCCGCGCAGACACCTGCAGCCAAGGAGCCAAAGGCCAAGCCTGCCACTCAAAAGTCTGCGCCTAAGCCTGCCGGCGCCAAGCAAGACGCGCCAGGGGTTTCTCCTAAAGCAGCTACAAAGAAGCAGGCAGAATCGCGCGCGCCGGAAAAGAAGCCACAGCGCAACGCACATGAGCCGGTTCAGCGTCCACGCCGCGGTGCGAATTTTAGTACCCCGCCTTCCCAGGCCGCCTCAAAAGACGACTCTGCCCGTGGTGCTTCCCCTAAACCTGCCGCAAAGCCTTCTCGGCAAGAGACCGGAAGGCCCTCACAGCAGGCTCGGCCTGCCACGCAAAAGCCAGCGCAGCCTCCCAAGCCATCCACTCCGCCTAGCGCAAAAAAGGCTTCCCAGAAAGCGGCGGCACCGCGCTCGTCCGCAACTGAAGCAAAGACGGTTTCTAAACCGGCCGCACAACAAAAATCCCAGCCGCAACAGCCCAAGCCTGCCACCACCAAACCGTCCCCAAGTAAACAGCAAACGCACAAGCCAGGCCCACAGAAACGCGTACAGGCACACCCGACAAAGGAACAGTCCAAGCCACAGCCATCATCACCTAAGAAGAAGGCTCAGCCTTCTAATCGTTCCCAGCCATCTCAAGGCAAAAGTTCATCGCGCACGCCTACGGCACCACAGCAGAAGTCTGCCCCAGCAGCATCATCGAACGCCCCAGCGCCGAAGAAGGGCACCACTGCCCCAAAGCCACAGGAAAACACCCCAAAGGGCGCAGCGAACGCTCCCCAAAAGCAAACTAAGCCGGCTCAGAATAAATCCGCCGCCAAGGAGGAGAAGGCAGCGCCAGCAAAGCCTCAGCAAGGCAGCCCTTCACAAACCAACCTCCACAAGCAGCAGCCGCAGGGACAGCAGCCACGGCCCAAGGAGTCTATGCCACAGGGCAAGGCCAAGAAGGCTACAAAGCTGCGTCCACAGGTAAAGCCAAACGATATCAGCCGCGGATTGGCCCGAAAGTCACAACAGGTAGGCACTCCCACCCCGGCTCAGCAAAATCCAGCACGCGCTGCCCAGAAGTCAAAGGATAAGCAACAGCCTGAACAGCCTCAGCCGAAGCAGGTAAAGCCCCAAGCTGCTTCTAAGGGAGCATCTGCCAAGGCAGGCAAGTCCGCGGCTGAGGGCGCCATCGCGGGCTCGGGTGCGGTAGCCGCTACCGCCGCAGAGAAGAAGCGCGAAAACGCGCAGTCGCCCCAGTCACAGCAACCAGCGTCCGATAAGAAAAAGGCCCAAGCTGTGGCGACGCAGGCACCAGCGGCTGCGAATAAACCTGCACCTCAGAAGGCTCCGGCTGGGCAGTCAGAAGGCAAGTCCAAATATCCGCTTCAAAAACAGACCAAGGACCCTGAGGCGCTGGCGACACCGCCGGAGAGCAAGGTAGTCAAGAAGAAGCGCCATGCCCGCCTCCGCCAGGTCAAGGGGCTTGACGGACTGCGCGGCCTCGCGGTCATTGCCGTGGTGCTCTATCACTTCTTCCCTGCCCTCCTTCCCGGAGGTTACTTGGGCGTTGACCTCTTTTTCGTCCTTTCCGGATTCCTCATCACCTCGTTGCTGGTGCGTGAATTCCGTACCTCCGGCAGGATTAGCTTGAAGGACTTCTGGGTGCGACGATTCCGGCGTATCCTCCCAGCCGCAGTATCAGTTCTCGTCATGTGCACCGCACTGGTGGCATGGATCGGCGGGGACTTAGCGGTGGGCTTGCGCCAACAGTTCTTGGGCACTTTGTTCTTTGTCAATAACTGGACACAGATTGCGACCTCCCAGTCCTACTTCGCGGACAATGAGATTCAGGTCTTTGCCCACTATTGGTCGCTGGCCGTGGAAGAGCAGTTCTATGTAATTTGGCCGCTCCTTATCACGGGCATTTTCCTCATTTCTCGCCATAAGCCGCGCCGACTTCCTATCCTCGTGTCCACGCTTTTAGCCCTCGGATCCGCCGTGGCCATGGCGCTTATCTTCGTGCCCGGTGAGGACCCGACGCGTGTCTACTACGGCACAGACACCCACGCTTTTGGCCTGCTCACTGGCGCCGTGCTGTCTCTCCTGATGACTTCTACCCAATCGAATCCACAGGCCGATTCTTGGGCCGCGGCGGGCAAGGCTGAATCCCGCATCGCTGGAGTCATCGGCACTTTGGCTCTCATCGGCTACGGTGCGCAGCTATTCCTCATGCCGGATGACGCGGAGTTCACCTACCGCGGTGGGCTCTTCCTCACCAGCGTGCTCGGTGTCCTTATGGTGTGGGGCGTGGTCCGCGAATACGGTCCTATGACCCCGCTATTTAGGACCAAGGTCATGCGCTGGTTTGGTCAGCGCTCCTTCTCGCTATATCTCTGGCATTGGCCGGTCATCATGATGCTCAAGGCGCTTTTCGAGGGCAACCAGAATTCCGATAAATCGTGGATTCTGGGCCTGGTGGCCGTACCTATTTCGCTGCTACTGTCCGAGATTTCCTACCAGTTCATTGAGAATCCTTTCCGCCGCGGCGGCTATAAGAAGACATGGAACACCTACTGGTCGTCCCGCCCAGGTTTTAGCGAATTGCGCGACGGATTTGGCAAAACCATGTGGCCGGTAGTCCCGTTCCTCGTCATCGCCTCGGTGGCCGGGGTAGTCTACGGCGTAATTAACTCCAGCGATAAGACCGAGTTGGAGCAGCAATTAGAGCAGCTTCAGCAGCAGAACCAGAGCAGCAACAATGCTCCGGCTCAACCTAATGATGCTGCCCCGCAGCCGCCTGTCGCGGGCGACGCCGACAAGGACGACTCGAAGAATACGAAGACCCGCCCCATGCCGCAGGGCAAGGACATTACCGCCATCGGTGACTCAGTGATGCTGGCTTCTAGCGGCGCCCTCAAACAACGCTTCCCGCAGATTTACGTCGACGCAGACGTATCCCGCCACTACACTGCAGGCATTCAGATTCTGCAGCAACTCAAGGATTCCGGAAAGCTGCGCAATACCGTCTTCCTCGGGTTCGGTACCAATGGCCCTGCCTTCCCGGATCAGATCAAGGAAGCTCTCGATATCATCGGCAAAGACCGCACCGTTGTCATGGCTGTACCCTATGGTGACCGTGAATGGATGTCCCAGTCCCAGCAGGATGTCCTCGACGCAGCCAAAGAATACGACAATGTATACGTCGCTGACTGGTGCGGACACGCTCAGAGCGACCCCGCAATCCTCTATTCCGATGGTGTTCACCCAATGCCAGAGCGCACCGGCGAGTACTCGGACGCATTCTACGATGCTCTGCAGCAGTACTCGAAATACGACAAGACCGTGTCCTCGCAGTGCGTGCCGCAGTAAGGCAAAGGCAATATGGGGAGGTAACGGCGTCGGCAAGCGCCTAGCCCCTCCCCCGCCCTTCGCGCTCACGGAGGGCTCGTGCTCCACGGATAGCAACGACCACAGTGAGCGCGAAGGGTAGTGAGCTAAAGGAAAAGGCTCGTCTTCTACCACGTGGTAGAGGACGAGCCTTTTCTCTTTAGGATTAGTCGACGGAAAATTCGCCCATCTTGTCCCAGCCGGTGCGGCCGTCAATATGGACGTTAATGATGTCTGGGGTTTCCACGAGGTACTTCGGGAACTCCTCGGTCGAGCGCTGGAAGTGCTCGCTCTGGACGTGCTCGACATCCTTGCCGTCGGCGTAGGACTCCAGAAGCAAGAAACGCTGACGATCTTCTGGATCGCGGAACCACTTGAAGTCGATGCAGCCCGGCTCTGCATTGCAGGCCTCGGTGTACCAGTTGATTTCATCGAGGAAGGTCTCTGCGTATTCGGGCTTGACGTGGAACTGTACGTTGATCAAAATCATGCCCCGATTCTACCGGCGCCGTGCGGCTTCGTCATCGTTGCAGATGAATGCTAAGAACGCGGCGGAATCGAGGCTTGGGGAAAAGTTTAGTTGAGGAAGAACTCCGCAACATAGATGTAGGTCCCGTCGTAGGCGGTTGCCACGCCAAAGCCGTGCTGGGGAGCAGCGTTGACCGGGACATCGCGGTTGAACCAGTTCAGGCGATCTTGCGCCTGCTGTTCGCTAAGGCGACGAACTGTGCCCTGGCCCTCGTCCTTGTGATTCAAACCGTGAGCAATGCCGCCCTTGTACTCAAGCTTGCCGGCAGCACCTTGATTGGCCCATTCCTGGGCGATAGCCGCTGCACGCGCATCTTTATGGTGCCCAGCCTTTTCGAGGTGGGCGGTGGTGGCGGCGCCTAGCTGGCCGGCAACCTTGGGCGCCTGGCCCACCGGTTTGGCGAGGAATTCTGGCAGCGGGATATTGTACTTCTCAGCCAGCTCATAGGCCTGCGGCGGCAGGGTGAGGCGGAAATCTTCTAAAGCGGCGAAAGGATCAGAAGAAAGCTGCTGAGCCTGCGAAGAAGCCTGCTGGATCTGTGGCGGCAAGGCCGGCTGAGCAGAGGCCACGGTGGAAGTACCGGTGACGACAAAAGCGGTGGATACGGTGGCTACGATTGCGCGGTGAGAAAGCTTCATGCCCTCCACCGTGCCATAAAGCACAAGCAGTGTGGAAGGCGTTTCCGTGGTGCTCAGGCATTTCGATACAACTTTGTTATGGTCCCCCGTGTCTTATGACCGACAGAGATAATGGGACAATTGCCCACAGCGAATTTTTCTTTAGTACTGCGAAAGGTTGTTGACTGTTGCTGGACGTATTGACCGGTTTTGCAATCATTTTCGTAGTCATCGGTGTGGGATTTGTGCTGGCGCACAGGGGCGTTATTGGCAAAGGCGAGGCACGATTGCAATTCAATCGAACGGCCTTTTGGGCGGCCACGCCGGCACTCATTTTCTCCAGCGTGGCTAAATCCGATACCTCTGCCTTCGTGTCCCCAGTGGTGGCTGTTATAGCTGCTGCATCCATCGCCACCATGGCGTTGTATTGGCTGTGTAGCCAGTTATTCTTTTCCCGCAGCGGTGCCGAAACCATGGCCGGTGCCGCAGCGGCAAGCTATTACAACTCAGTCAATATCGGTCTGCCCATCGCTACCTATGTCATTGGTGATGCCACGTATGCTATCCCGGCCTTAGTTCTGCAAATGGCGGTGCTTTCTCCGTTTATCATCGCGGGGCTCAATGCGCAGGGTACAAGCCTGCAATCTATATGGCGCTCCGTAGTCTCAGGGGTTACCGCGCCCGTAGTGTTGGCAGCGGTGGCGGGATTCATAGTCTCCGCGGCAAGGTGGCAGGTACCGGAAGTAGTAATGAAGCCACTGGAGATTCTGGGCGGCGCCTCTATCCCCATGATTCTCATGAGCTTTGGTGCCTCTTTAAAGGGCGACGCGCTGCTGGAGGAAGACCGCCTGCCCACCATTACCGCGACGGTATTGAAGTTGGTGGGAATGCCCGCTATCGCGCTGGCCGTTGGTGCAGCGCTAGGTCTTGACGGCGCGGAGTTGTATGCTGCGTTAATTCTGGCTGCCTTGCCCACGGCACAGAACGTGTACAACTATGCCGCCACCTATGAGGTAGGAGAAACCGTAGCCCGGGATACGGTTTTTCTCACGACCTTCCTCTCGCTGCCGGCGATGTTGGCGATCGCGGCCCTATTTGGCTAAACACCTAGTAAACGCCGACGTCGAGCGCGGCGAATTCGTGCTGTAGCTCATCGGGGTCGATGGCTCCTGCCACGTCTGGACCTGCGATGGCGGCAAAGCCATCAAGTACCGATGCTCCATAGTTGTGACCGTGCCCATCGGAAACGTCTTTTGCACCGGGCAGATCGGCCGCCACTTGGAGAGAGGAGATGATGGGCATCCATCGCATCACGCGCTCGGCAGAAGACGGCGTCCGTTCGCGCATCCAATCCGGCTCTTTGAAAGCCATCTGTGGAGACCACCAGGCCACTGGGTCCGAGGGATGTTGGATATAGAGCATGCGGGTGCGTCCCCACTCTTCTTCCGGCACCGGTCCCCACTGGCGTACCTGCGCGTCATCGTTAGCAAAACGCACCACGAGGCCCCCGGCGTATTCGGGGGAAATTTCGGAGGATCCGGGATCACGCCTTTCCACAAATTGCGTGCGTAGGCGATTGAAGTGCGGCGGGCCGGTAAGGAGGATTCCGTCCACAGAATTGGCAATATCACGCACTCCAGAAAACGCTGCTTCGATGCCCGTAGTACCCAAGGATTCGCCGTATAAGTAGAGCTTCGGGCGCTTGCGTTCTGGCAGACCGTTCCACCAGTCCACGATGGGGTTGATGAACTCTTCCCCGGCGCGCTCTACCTGGCCACCGCCCGATAGGAAGTGCAGGGCGGAAGGCATAGCGGAGTATTGGGCAGCCGCAATGGCGGTATCGCCACCGTAGAGTAGTTCGAAGGCTTGAGCAGAATAGGAAGACACCCAGCCCGTACCGGTGGTCATAATGAGAAGCAGGGCTTTGCGGTCTTGGGCGTGGGTGCGCTCGAGTTCGTCGATGAGCAGCTGCGCTCGCTCCTCATTCGAGTCACGATTGCCCAATCCGGCATAGGCGCGGATGGGTTCCTTGGCAGGCTTTCCGCTTACCTTCTCCAATTCCGCGCGGTGCGCACCGGAAGAAAGGAAACGCGAGCCCTGCAGGCCCACGCCGTTCCAGTCCACACGGGACTGCGGGGAACCACTGCGCTCTGCGGACATGGGCCGCTTCATGGCGGGATCGGGGTCGGCGTTTTGAGCGGTAAAGATCCTCTCGCCCACGCCAACGATGGCGCCAGGGATGAGGTTTTCCACGGTATACGTGCCCACTAGGGCAACGATGAGCACCGCACCCACGACGCGGTAGGCGGCGCGAAAGCGGTGGGGAAAGTGGCTGGAGAGCCAACGCACGCAAAAGCGCAGCACGCGCAGAATAAAAAGGAAAGCAGTGAATACTGCAAGAGCGAGCGGAACCACAAGAAGATAGCTGGCAATGGTCGGCGCTGGGGCGGCTAGGGCATCTGCAAGTTGACGCTGCCAGCGCACGGCGAAGACCGCAAAGCCCACCATCCACAGCACAAAAACTCCGGTGGCGATGCGAGAAGCAAGGCGGTAGCGCCGGGGCGGCCACGTGGTGGCATCGAGCCAGGAATACCGTGGTGCCGCATAACGCACTACGAGGCGGTACCACACGTGTTTGAGGGCAATACCCAGCGTATAACCAAGTCCTGCGGCAATGCCGGAGACCAGCCCTTGGTAGAGCCAGTCACGCGGCAGGAGGGATGGGGTAAGGCCTAGGGTAAAAAGCGCCGCAGCGCCGATAATGCCCCACAGGTCAAGGTGGCCGACGATATCGGCGATGCGGGCTTCTACCCTTCGAGCTTCTCCCCCAACTCTAGCCATTCCATCTCCAGTTCCTCGTAGGCGCTACGGTTGTCCTTTAGTTCTCCGTCTAGCTCGGTCAAGGCTTGAGTGTCGACCTTTTCCGCGGCAGTCGCCATCTTCTCATTAATCTGCGCGGCCGCCTTCTCGAGCTTGTGCATCTTGCGCTCCAGCGCGTTCATTTTCTTGGTGATTTCGCGCTCTTGCTGGGAAGAGAGCTTCTTTTCCGGCTTAGGAGCAGAGCTGTCTGGCTTCTTTTCGCCCAAGTTGAGCGCGCCGGAGTTGTGTTGCGCCTCAAGTGCGGCGCGCTTGCGCAGGTACTCATCGATGCCGCCGGGAAGGTTGGTGAGTTTGCCATCGCCAAAGAGCGCATAGGTATTGTCCGCGATGCGCTCAATGAGGTAGCGATCGTGCGAGATAACCACCATCGTGCCCGGCCAAGAGTCAAGGAGAGACTCCAGTTCCTGTAGGGTATCGATGTCGAGGTCGTTGGTGGGCTCATCGAGCAACAGCACATTGGGCTCGGCCATCAGTACGCGGGTGAGCTGCAAGCGGCGGCGCTCGCCGCCGGAGAGATCCCCCACCGGGGTGCGCTGGCGCTTGGCGGAAAACCCTAGGCGCTCAGCAAGTTGGGAGGCAGAAAGTTCCTTTTTGCCGAGCTGGACATAGGTGGCAACGTCCTCGACGGCGTCGATAAGCCGACGCTGCGGATCCAAGTCATCGAGCTCTTGGCGCAACCAGCCAAGGCGCACGGTTTGGCCCTCGATGCGCTTGCCGGCCGCCAGCTCGTATTCGCCGGCCATGGTGCGCAGCAGCGTGGTCTTGCCGGAGCCATTGACGCCTACCAAACCAATGCGCTCGCCGGGGGCTAGGCGCCAGGTAAGGTGATCCGCCAAGGTGCGACCGTCTGGGGACTTCACGGTGGCATCCTCAAGCTCGATGACCACGCGGCCTTGGCGCTGCTTAGAAAAGGCCATGAGCTCGACCTTATTGCGCGGCTCCGGCACGTCTGCGATGAGCGCCTCGGCAGCTTCAATCCGGTAGCGCGGCTTGGACGTGCGGGCAGGCGCGCCACGACGCAACCATGCCAGCTCTTTGCGGGCGAGGTTCTTGCGTCGCTGTTCCATGGCATCGGCCTGGCGGGCGCGCTCGGCGCGGGCGAAGGTCCAATCGTTGTAGCCGCCCTCGTAGGTATCAACCACGCCATCGTGGACTTCCCAGGTCCACGTGGCTACGGTGTCGAGGAACCAGCGATCGTGGGTGACCACGACTACGGCCAAGTTGCGCTTAAGGAGGTGATCTGCGAGCCACTGCACTCCCTCCACGTCAAGGTGGTTGGTGGGCTCATCGAGCACCACGAGATCCAAGTCCTGTACCAGCGCGGCGGCTAGGTTCACGCGGCGGCGCTCGCCACCGGAGAGTGAGCCAACTGGGGTATCCAATCCCAAATCCACAATGCCCAGGCCGCCCAAGACATCGCGCACCTTGGCATTTGATGCCCACTCATAGGTTTCCAGTTCGAGGGGTTCGATAATGACTTGGGCGATGGTCAGTTCATCGGGTAGATCGAAGCGCTGGGTGACCACGGCCATGCGTAGATCAGAGGTATGGGATACGCGGCCGGCATCGGGTGGTTCGATGCCGGTAAGTACCTCCAGCAAGGTGGTTTTGCCACCGCCATTAACGCCGACGATGCCGATGCGATCGCTGCTTTGCACACCTAGGGACACCCCGTCTAAAAGGGTTTTTAATCCATAAGTTTTGCTGACTTGCTCGAGGTTAATCAGGTTTGCCATAACGAGTGTCCATCTTAATACCTCCCTGCCTGTACCCCCGCATTTCTGCAAACTATTGCTATTGATTTTCAAGTCCAATACTCTGCCAATGTATGAAACGCTACACACTTTCTCTCTGCGCCGTGCTTTCCACTGCGGCGATAGCCATCGCTTCCTGCTCTGCCCCCACCGAGGAAGAAAAGGACTCACTGCACTCCCACGACCACGCACATAGCGAGGCCAAGCATGCCCATGAACACGACCATGACCATGACCACGAGCACGGCCATGACCACGCCGGACACTCACACGAAGGCTTTGAAGCCGAAGAGGGAGAAACCGAGGTAGCCCAGCTGCCCACCCGCATCGTTATCTCCCATGCGGATGGTCTAACCGCCTATGACGCCAAAACGGGCAAAGTAATCGGCGAGGACAAGATGAATGCCTTCCTTCGTCTCAGCGATGCCGGCGATAATCGCCACGTCATGGTGACTAAGGGCGATAGCTTCCTCACCTACGACACTGGGCGCATCACCAAGGGCCATGGCGATCACAACCACTACTACACCGCTGAGCCCGCGCTTGGCGACGCCCCCATTAAGGCACCGCATGCCGGCCACGTGGTCCACCACGATGGCTTTACCGCACTATTTTCCGATGGTGATGGCGTGGCAAAGATTTATAAGACCGAAGACATTGGCAAAAAGGACGCCCAGCCAGTCAATACCGTTGACACCGGGGCCGCACACCACGGCGTGGCCGTACCGCTGAAGGATGGCTCGGTGGTCATCACTAAGGGCACCGAGGACGAGCGCCACACCATCCAGCATCTGGATAAGGAGGGCAAAGTTCTTACTGAGACCACCAAATGCCCTGGTGTCCACGGCGAGGCTGCCGCTGGAAACGGCAATATTTTCTTTGGCTGCGAGGACGGCCCGGTGGTCTTTGATGGCAAGGAGTTCCACAAGGTAGACGCCTCTGCTTATGCCGGTGCAGGCGGCTACCAGCGCTCTGGCAATGCCGCCGGTTCGGAAGAATCCGATGTCATCCTGGCCGATAATAAGACCGACAAAGACGCAGAGCTCGAACGCCCTACCTCCGTAACCTTGGTAGATACCAAGGATTTTTCGGCCAAGAAGGTAGACCTCGATGCTTCTTATTGGTTCCGCTCCCTAGCCCGCGGCCCGCTGGGCGAGGCACTTGTGCTGACCACCGACGGCAAACTCAACGTCATCGACCCAGATTCCGGTGAAATCACCAAGCAGATTGATGCCATCTCCCGGTGGAAGGAAAACAAGGAATGGCAGCAACCAGGACCTATCCTTCAGGCTGCCGATGGCTATGCCTTTATCACTGACGCCCAGAAGAAGCAGCTCGTAGTCATTGACCTCTTGCAGGAAAAGGAAGTCAACCGCTTCGACCTCGACATCGAGCCCACCGAAATGACGGTGCTCTAGCTACAGCACCACGGCGCCGCTAGCTGGCCCCTTGGTAGCCACTCCCTTGGTTCCGGGAATCTCCACCGTCACTTGGGACACTACTTCCTGAGCTTCTTCTGCCCCAGCGCAAAGGAAGGCACAGGTCGGACCACTGCCGGAGACAATCCCTGCTAGGGCTCCGGCGGCCACACCGGCCTCCAGGGTCTTGCGCAGGTCTGGGCGCAACGACAGCGCTGCCGGCTGCAAATCGTTATGCAAGTGCTGCGCCACTCGGTGCGGATCGCCCGAGATGAGCGCCTGCGATACCGCTGCGGTGTCCATGTGTGGCTCACCTCCGCGGCCCTTTTCCCGCATCTCATCGAGCTTATGAAAGACCTGCGGGGTAGAAAGCCCACGGTCCGAGGCGATGAGCGCCCAATCGTAGGTACCGCGCGTCATCATCGGGGTCAGCTGCTCGCCGCGCCCCGTGCCGAGCGCGGTGCCTCCCAGCAAGGTGAAGGGAACATCCGAGCCCAATGCCGCGCCCAGCGCGTCTAGGATTGGCTCCCCCACCGAATCGATGCCGTAATAGCCGCCATAGCAGCGCTCGGCCAATCGCAGCGCGGCCGCCGCATCCGCCGAACCACCTGCCATGCCACCGGCGGTAGGAATGGCTTTGTGAATTTCCAGCGCTACCTCCGGCAGCGCCTTCGGCCCATGGGTGCTGTACAGGTACTGCATGATACGGTTTACCGCGGTCCACGCTAGGTTCGTATAGTCTTCTGGCACGCCCTGCGCGTGAGGGCCTGTAACCTTCAGGCCCTGAATGCGTGGCTTATCTACCTCGGGGTTCCCCAAGTCAGTCAGCGTTACTGTGTCATGTAGCTCTAAGGACTGAAAAACACTGGCAAGCTCATGAAACCCATCCTCTCGCGGTTCCTCCACTCCCAGGTGAATATTGACCTTGGAGTGAGCCCGCGCCGTGTAGACGAATGGTTCGTTATCGATGGGGGCGGTCATTAGATTCCTGCCAATCGTACGAAGTCCTCTACGGCGAGCTTTTCGCCGCGTTGCTTCGGATCGATGTCCGCAGCTCGCAATGCTTCCTCGGCGGCTGCTCCCGAACCAAAGTGACCCGACAATGCCGCACGCAGGGTCTTGCGGCGTTGGGCAAAGGCGGCGTCAATAACCGGCCAGACCTTAGCACGCGACTCGTCAGTGACGGGCCAAGGAGCAGAGTCGAAGACGTCAATACGCACCAGCCCAGACTCAATATTGGGCGCAGGCCAAAAGACGTTCTTACCAATAGTGCCCGCCTTGGAGACCTTGCCATAAAATCCCGCTTTGACCGAAGGCACGCCGTACACCTTGCTGCCCGGCTGCGCAGCTAGGCGGTCCGCCACCTCTAGCTGGACCATAACCAGCACGCGACGAATGGAAGGGAAAGTCTCCAATAGGTGCAGCAGCACCGGGACGGCGACGTTATACGGCAAGTTGGCTACCAGAGCGGTCGGCTCAGTGACGTCAGCTTCTGTTACCCGCAGTGCATCCTTTTCCACCACCCGAAGGCGCTGGGCATATTCCGGGGCGCGCTCAGCCACGGTATCGGGCAGCTGTGCAGCCAGGCGTGAGTCGATTTCTACCGCGGTAACTTCTTCCACAGCCTCTACCAGGCCGAGGGTTAGCGAGCCCAAGCCCGGCCCCACCTCGAGGACGCGGTCTGCGGGATCCAACTCGGCCGCAGCGACGATGCGCCGAATGGTATTCGGATCATGCAGAAAGTTCTGCCCTAGCTTCTTCGTGGGCACAATGTTGAGCTTCTCCGCGAGGGCGCGGATCTCTACGGGGCCCAAAAGCGCGGCGCCGGTGGAATCAGTCATGCCTTCTAACTTAGTAGAAGAGATGAAAAAGCCGCACACCACTTAGGTGTGCGGCGATAAAGCGCTTCAGTCTAGCGCAGGCCCAGCTTGGAAGTACATGCCGGCCAAGCGCCCCAACCCTGCGCCGCCTGCACCTTCTGTGCCACGGCAATCTGTTGCTCGCGGGAAGCCTGCCATGCCTCCGGTGCGTACTCGGTGCCACCGAATGCGGCCCAAGTGGATGGAGTGAACTGCAGGCCACCGGAGAAGCCATTGCCGGTATTGATAGCCCAGTTACCGGTAGCCTCGCACTGTGCGATGGAATCCCAGACGGAGCCATCGGCGACAGCCGGAGCAGCAGCACCAGAGTTACCGCCCTCCTCTGGCTTTTCTTCTTCGGCCTTCTTGGTGCCGCGGGCGATGGTGGCAGCCTTAGGCTCTACGGTCACCTTTTCTTTGATGACGTCATTAGATTCCTTGGCGCCGTCCTTCATCACCAGCTTGCGAGTGATAACGCGCTTGCCCTTAACGCCTTCCTCGCGGACCTCTTCGGTGCCCTCTTCCAGCTCCGGGTCATCAACAAAGTTAGGCTCGGCTTCGAACTCTTCCTCAGAGTCATAGGTCGTAGTGGAAACCTGATCCACCTTGATGGACATGCCATCGGTAACCTTGGTGTCCTTGGACGGGAAGACACGATCATCGTCATCAACGTCGATATTGCGCGCCTTAAGAACGTCCTCGACGGTCTTAGCAGCAATCTTGGTATAAGTTACCTTGCCACCATCATTAATCTTGACGATCTTCGGGGAAACGACCTCTAGGTCCATGCCCTCTTCCAGCTGGGCATCCTGGTCCACGTCAGCGTCACCGGACTTGACGGAAGCGCCCTTGGCCACGCCGCTCAAGTTACCCAATAGGTCAGAAACGGTGAGGTCGGTGGTGGACAACTGCTGCTGCACGCCGTCGATAGTCACGGCCACCGGCTTGGCGGTGCGAACGGAGATCTCATCGCCATCGCCCACAGACTCGGACGGTGCCGGGTAGACGATGTCTTCCTCGCTCACCTGAACGCCAGCTGCCTCCAGCGCGCCGTCAACGTCTTTGGCAAAGGTAGCCAGTTCCACCTTGTCGCCGTTAACGTCCACGGTGACATCCTTTTGTGCCGCAACGGCAACGACGCCGCCCACGGCCAAGGTACCCAAGACGCCACCCGTTGCCAGGCGCAGTGGCAGCGAGCGGGAGTTATTGATGCGCTTGATTTGATGAGGTGACATGCTGAATGAATCTCCGATAGTGCAGGTTTCAACAATTATTAGAGTTTAGGCCAGCAAGAATTTCCGCGCAGGCAATTGCATTGCTCAGATCTGCTGCTGCCGCACCGTGGGCGGCGCTGCGGATCCCTAAAACCTAAACGAACGATTAATAACAATACGATAACAGCAACATAAAGTCGAGAACCAATTCGCCACATGCCTCACTGAGCACACAACCGCCACACCAAACACCCACGCCACCCCTGGCCAGCGGGTTTTGAAATTGTGAAAACCATCACCCAGGAGTTAGCCCAGGCCGTAGACGCGGTCAAAGGTTTCGTTAACCTCCGCCGCTAGCGCCTGCACCGTCTGGTGGCGTACACGGGCGATGCATTCATATGTGTGCCCGATAAGAGCCGGTTCATTGCGTTGGCCGCGGAAGGGTTCTGGCGTCATATACGGTGCATCAGTTTCCACCAGCAGCTGGCCGGCCGGCGCCTTGGCAGCCGCCCGCCGCAGCTCGGCGTTGCGCTTAAAGGTTACGTTGCCGGCAAAGGACAACACGTAGCCGCGCTCCAAGGCCTCCTCTGCTACCTTCAGCGGCGAGGAGAAGCAGTGCAGCATGACGGTGTGGGGAGCGGGGGCGTCGGCAAGGATGCGCAGCAAGTCCGCATCCGCTTCGCGGTTGTGGATCATCAGCGTCTTGCCATGGCGCACTGCAAGGTCAATATGCCACCGCAGGGATTCCTCTTGCTGGGCCATGGTCGCGGTGGTCTCTGGCTCATGCTGCACCCAGTACGCATCCAGTCCGGTCTCCCCCACCGCGACGCAGCGCGGATCCGCCACCATCTCTTCCAGCGCTGCCTTGGTCGGCGCATCCAACTCATTAGCGCGCACTGGGTGGATGGCACAGGCAGCATAAACATCCGGGAAGGCATGTGCAGTCGCCAGAGCCGCTGCCGATTCGCGGCGGTCATCACCAACCGTCACCATGCGGCTGATACCGGCGGTGCGTGCGCGATTCACCAGCACTTCATCGGTGTCCTTGTGCGAGAAAAGATGCGTGTGCGCATCAATAAGGCCACTGAGGCCCGGTGCCGGAACGGGAGTGGGTCGTCGCTTCTTTTTAGCCATGCACGCAATTGTAATATTGGCTGCCATGTTGATCAGACCCGCCGGCCTTGCGGATGTGCCCGCCATGACCGAAACCCTCAACTGGGCCATCGCACACACCGACGTCATCTTCCGCGCTACCCCGGCCAGCATCGCAGAGCGCGAAGACTACCTACGCGAGCTGTGGGAAAAGGACTGCCCATGCCTCGTCGCGGAGTCCGATTCTGGCGACTACCTGGGGTGGGCGCTCTACCACCCCTACCGCGATCCGCAGGTATGGACAGGCTGTTATGAAACCACCATCTATCTTTCCCCCACCGCTCAGGGCCAAGGCGTAGGCACTGCTTTACTTGGCGCCTTGGTAAAGGCGGCGCGCGCCGATAAAAAGGTTCATTCGCTGCTCGCCCTCATCGTCTCCACCAATGCGGCATCACTTAAGTTGCATGAAAAGTTTGGGTTTGAAAACGTGGGTATTCTTAAAGAGGTTTGCTACAAGTTCGATCGTTGGCTGAGCCTCACCCACCTACAACTTCTGGTGTAAAGGAATTTCTATGCATATCCGCCCTGCCGAGCTTGCCGACGCCCCCGCGCTCACCGCCATCTACAACGCCGGCTCCGCAGCGAAACCCGCCGCCAACCTGGTCACCTGGCAAGAAGATGTGGCTGACCGTGAAAAGTGGCTCAAGGAGATGTTTGAGGCCGGCTCCCCG
Source organism: Corynebacterium sp. KPL4072 (assembly GCF_037908395.1). Lineage (NCBI taxonomy): Bacteria > Bacillati > Actinomycetota > Actinomycetes > Mycobacteriales > Corynebacteriaceae > Corynebacterium > Corynebacterium sp. KPL4072. The sequence goes on along the minus strand of NZ_JBBMGE010000006.1, from coordinate 76,043 downwards.
GTCTTCGTAGCCGTACACGATGATGAAATCATTGGTTGGGCCGCCTATTTCCAGTTCGTGACCCCTGCCATCTATTACGGCACCGTCGAAGATTCCGTCTACATTGCTCCCTCCGCCCAGGGCAAGGGCGTAGGCTCCGAGCTTCTCGACGCCCTCATGGACTACGCCGCTGATGACAGCTACGTACAGACGATGATCACCTATATCGTCGATACCAACGAAGGCTCTATCGCCTTGCATAAAAAGTTCGGCTTTACCGAGACCGGCCGTATGCCGAATATCCATACCAAAGACGGCGTCCGCCTCGGCCTGGTACACCTCCAGCGCGATTTCCAGCGCTAACCGCCAGGTTTTTCCCCGCCGCTCCGCGCCCCTCAGCACTGGAGCACACAAATAGCCGCGTTATGCCCTTAACTTCCTAAAAATCGGGCGATAACGCGGCTATTTATATGGTGTTACTTGGAGACAGGCGCCCACTCTGGACCGGTTTCACCCAGCTCTGGGTCCAGCTTGGAGACGAGCGGCTTAGGCTTTGCCAAAGCGGTGCCCGGCTCTACTTGGATGCGCTCCCACTTCGCCTGCTGCTGGGTGTAGTCACCCATGATAATCGGATATTCGTGGCCCTCTGGCGGTAAACCAGCGCCCACGAGTTCTACCGGAATATCGTCCTTGACGTCGTGTACCTCCGGCTGGGCTGCCCACACGCCGCTGCGGCCCAAGGTTTCGTGCACCTTCTGCGCGGTAAACGGCAGGTAGGGCGTGAGCATGACATTGCAGTCAGAAACGACTTGGAGGGCGGTCCACAGCACGGTGGCTAGACGCTCGTGCTGGGACTCATCCTTGGCTAGTTTCCATGGCTCCTGGTCTGCAATATAGGCATTGGCCTCGCCGACGACGTGCATGATTGCGGTAATCGCCTGCTTAAATTTGGACTGCTCCAGCAAACCACCGGCAGTGTCGAAGGTCTCCTCCGCCAGCTGCAGGATTTCTTTGTCCTTTTCTTCTAATGCTGCTGGTGCGGGAACCTCTCCGAAGTTCTTAAAGGCCATAGATACGGTGCGGTTGACCAAGTTACCCCAGCCATTTGCCAGCTCATTATTGATACGGCGAACGAACTCATCCCAGGTAAAGTCCGTGTCATTGTTTTCAGGGCCAGCCACGGCAATGAAGTAGCGCAGGGCGTCAGGGCCGAACTCCGCCAAGAAGTCCTTGACATAGATGACAACACCCTTGGACGAGGAGAACTTGGATCCAGACATGGTCAAGTACTCGGAGGAGACGATTTCCGTAGGCAAGTTGAGCTCGCCGTACTTGTGGAGTTCCCCGCCCTTGTTGCCCTTACCGGCATAGCCCAATAGCTCGGCCGGCCAGATCTGGGAGTGGAAGGTGATATTGTCCTTGCCTTGGAAGTAATAGTGGCGGGCGTCTGGGTTCTGCCAAAAGTCCTTCCAGGCCTCGGGCTGACCGGTGCGGTACGCCCATTCGATGGAGGAAGACAGATAGCCGATGACCGCATCGAACCACACGTAGAGTTTCTTGGCGTTATTGTCCTGCCAGCCCTCGACGGGGATAGGAATTCCCCAGTCAATATCGCGCGTCATGGTGCGCGGGCGCATATCTTCAAGCAGGTTCAGGGAAAACTTCAGTACGTTCGGGCGCCAATCTTCGCGGGTAGAAAGCCACTTTTGCAGCTCATCCTTGATGGCTGGCAGATCCAGTAGGAAGTGTTCGGTTTCGATGAATTTCGGGGTCTCACCGTTGATCTTAGATACGGGGTTGATAAGGTCCACGGGGTCGAGCTGATTGCCGCACTCATCGCATTGGTCACCGCGGGCGCCATCCGCACCGCAAATTGGGCAGGTGCCCTCGATATAGCGGTCCGGCAGGGTACGTCCGGTAGACGGCGAAATAGCGCCCTTGGTGGTCTCTTTGAGCATGTAACCGTTGGCATACAGGCCTTTGAACAGCTCCTGCACCACGGAGTAGTGGTTACGGGTGGTGGTGCGAGTAAAGAGATCATAGGACAGGCCAAGGTTGGCCAAGTCAGTAACGATCTGACGGTTATAGCGGTCTGCGAGCTCACGAACGGAAACGCCCTCTTTATCCGCCTGTACCAATAGCGGAGTGCCGTGCTCATCCGTACCCGAGACCATGAGTACGTTGCGGCCACGCATTCGCTGGAAACGTGCAAAGACGTCGGAAGGAACACCAAAACCGGCCACGTGTCCGATGTGGCGCGGGCCGTTGGCGTAGGGCCAAGCAACATTAACTACTACAGACTCAGTCATGGGTTCTACTTTATCGAAGCCGACTCCTATACACACGATTAGGGCAGACATTTCTCCCGCAGGTGAACTGCATTTTCAGCAGAAAGCGCCCACCGCTTCCCTACCACTAAGGAAACAATGGGCGCTTTAGAGCAGCCGCGAAGAAAGCGATTTACTTCCGCTTCATCGGGTGCTTCAGGCGTTCGTTGCGGCGCTTCTTCAGAACCTGCGTGCGCTGGTACTCGCGGTGCAGGCGGCGCTCGCGGGCCATCTTGCGCTGGAACTGCTGTGCCTCGCGGTATTCGAGGTAGATAACATCCTCGCTCAACGCCTTGTAGATGGCGAACATCAGTCCAACCACGATGAACAGGAATGGCAGTGCAGCAACGATGGTGACGTTCTGCAGGTTAGACAGTGCATCCTCATTGGCCAAGAGCAGGGTCAGGCCTACCAAGGCAGTCAATCCACCCCACGCGGCGGAAAGCCACGGCTTAGCAGTAGCGGCACCATTTTGGGACATGGAGCCCATCACCGTGGACGCGGAGTCTGCCGAGGTAACGAAGAAAGTAGCCAACAGGATTGCTGCAACGATGCCGGCAACGAAACCGCCAGGCATGGACTGCAGGAGGTTAAACAGCTCTTCCTCGGCAGATTCGCCGGTGATGGATTCGCCGTTTTGCTCCATGTGGATGGCGGTGCCACCGAAGATAGCGAACCACAGGGTGGATACGCCGGCTGGGATGAGCAGGACGCCCAAGCAGAATTCGCGGACGGAACGGCCGCGGGAAATACGAGCCAGGAACATGCCCACGAACGGGGACCAGGAAACCCACCAAGCCCAGTAGAAGATCGTGTAACCGGAAAGCCACTCAGCGGCGGCGCCGTTTTCGGACTCGGCGGTGCGGCCGATCATCTCGGTGAAGTAGTTGAGGTAGTTACCAATGGAGCCAGGAATCTGGTTCAGGATGGTAACGGTCGGGCCCAAGATGAACACGAAGATCGCCAACACTGCGGCGAGGACCATATTCGCATTGGAGATATACTGAATGCCCTTGCCCACGCCGGACATCGCAGACAGGATGAACGCGAGGGTCAGAACCAACACAATGCCGATAACCACGGAGTTGGTGGGATTATCGATGATTCCGGATGCCTTCAGTCCGGCCTGAATCTGCAGGGCACCCAGGCCCAGGGAGCAGGCGGTGCCGAAGACGGTGGCGAAGATAGACAGGATGTCAATGAGCTTGCCCACTGCACCATTAGCATTACGCTCGCCAATCAGCGGCACGAAAGCCTGGCTCAACAACTGCTTACGGCCGATGCGGAAAGTGGAGTATGCAATGGCCAAGCCAACGATGGCATAGACCGCCCAAGGGTGCAATGTCCAGTGGAACATTGCATAGGCCATGGAAGATCCAACGTTGCCGGTTCCCTCGCCTGGGGTGCCGTCACGGTAGTTAGCTAGCGGCTCGGAGGCGCCATAGAACATCAGGCCGATGCCCATACCGGCGGCAAACATCATTGCGATCCATGAGGGCGTGGAAAATTCCGGCTCCTCATTAATGCGGCCCAGCTTGATGGAGCCGAACTTGGAGGCGGCAATGAAGACAACGAACACCACAAAGACGGTGCCGAAGAGAATATATGCCCAACCAAAGTTGTCGACTACCCAGGTCAGGGCCGAAGCGGAGAAGTTGGCAAAGTTATCCGGGGCAGCCAAACCCCAGACAACGATCGCGGCAACAAGCACGCCGGCGATGCCGACGATGGACCAATCGATTGGCATATTGTCACGATCGGCCGCAATTTCTACCTCAGGATCGTCGTAGCGCTCCGGGTGGAAACCGTCGGAGTGAATCATATCCTGCAGCTGGCCGGTGGCAGATTGTGCGTCCAGCTGTTCGTCTACAGTCTGATAATTCTCAATAGGCTGCTCGCTCGAAGAAGCCGAAGCCGGCTGCGCATGTGCGCCGACCGGTTCCTTTCCTTCTTCTGGCACGCCTGTGCCCATATTTTCCGAGTTTGTCATGAACTATACAGTGGTGCGGAACTACTCAATTATCAAACGAAGCACGCATAAACTTCGCTGCTCAACGCCGTTTGCCAGGGATTTTCCACGAAAATCTGAGGGGTTTTTACGCTTCATTTCCCCATGTAGATAGCGCTTTAAGTCGCTCACACGCCCAAAAACTATAACAATTCAGTTACAAAGGGGTCATTAGTGAGGCTGTCTACCGGTGCTACAAGGTGTGTCGTAGTCGAAAAGACACTGCCGGTTAAGACTTGCGGACTTGCAAAGCGGCGTCGTAAAGCTCGCGGTTGGAAACCTCGGTGCCTTTCGCTACCTGCTTACACGCATCCTTAAGCCGCATTCCCCCTGCCGCCAATTCGAGCGCTTGGGGAACCAAATCTGCGGCGGTGGCAGCCGCGGCAGTACCGCCTTCAATTACCACGGTGATCTCTCCCCGGGCTCCTTCTGCCGCCCACTCGGCCAGCTCACCCAAGCTGCCACGGCGAACTTCCTCATAGGTTTTAGTAAGCTCCCTGCACACCGCGGCTGGACGCTCGGCGCCGAGAACCTCCGCGGCCTCTGCCAGTGTTTCGGCCACGCGGTGAGGCGATTCGAAGAAGACAATGGCGCGCTTTTCATTCTGCAATGACTCCAGCCAGGCTCTGCGGGGGCCGGGCTTGCGGGGAGGAAAGGCGTCGAAGATGAAATGCCCTACGCCTAGGCCAGACAGTGCCAGGGCTGTCGGCACGGCAGAAGGCCCGGGAAAGCAGGTCACGGGGATATCGCGCTCGGCCGCCGCAGCCACAATGGACAAGCCCGGATCAGAAATAATCGGCATACCGGCATCGGTGACAACAAGGACGGTGCCGGCCGCGGCGGCGTCGATAAGCTGCTGGGCGCGGTCTTTTTCATTGTGATCAAAGTTGGACACCACCCGCCCAGAAATCTCGATGCCCAAAGCTTGCGCCAAGTTCCGCACGCGCCGCGTATCCTCGGCCGCAATGACGTCCGCATGCTGCAAGGCATGCATTAAACGCGCGGAGGCATCTCCCACGTTTCCCAGCGGCGTGGCGGCGAGGATGACCCCGCGCGGTAATGGATCCAGACCTGAAACAGACATATCTCTAGCATTCCATACTCTCTAATGCGCGGGCGCGGTGCCTTGTCGCCTAGACTCAACCAAGTGACTATTGCTACCGCTGCCCCATCGCGCACCACGCACGACACTGTGACCCCGCCAGCGCCCCGCACCTATCAGTGGGGCAAGGCTGACTGGATAAGCACTAGCGTCGTTGGCGTACTCGCGCTCATTACCCGCTTTGCCGGATTGACCGCGCCCGTATCAAAGGGCACTCCTGTCTTTGATGAAAAGCACTACGTTCCGCAAGCCTGGGACATGGTGCGAAGCTGGGATAACCTCTTCATCGGAGGTATAGAATCCAACCCCGGTTATGGCCTGGTGGTTCACCCACCGCTGGGCAAGCAGATTGTGGCGCTGTCCGAATGGGTCGCTGGCTATTCCCCACTGGGCTGGCGTTTTATGACTGCCCTCTTCGGCGCAGCCACCGTGCTCTTGACGATGTCCCTGGCCCGCCGCGTCTCTTTATCCTGGCAGGTAGCAACCCTGGCTGGCCTCATCGCCGTCTTTGATGGTGTGCTCTTGGTCTCTTCCAAGTTCGGCATGTTGGACATTTTCCAGGTCTTCTTCGTTGTCTCGGCCGCCTGGGCACTTGCTCGCGATCATAATCAGATGCGCCAGCGCCTCCACACCGCTTTCCTTAAAAATCGTTTGGGCTCCTCCGCCTTCGGACCACGCTTTGGATTCCGCTGGTGGCGACTCCTCGCGGGCGTCTGCCTTGGCCTTTCCCTGGGGGTGAAGTGGTCCGGCCTGTACTTCATCATGTTCTTTGGCCTCATGTCCGTCTTTAGCGATCTTGCCCTGCGCAAGCGCTATGGCGTACGCCGCTACATAGTGGGCACTCTCGTGCGCGATACCCCTGCTGCCCTAGCCTCCCTCGTACTGGTGCCGGTGCTGCTCTACGCCTGGACCTGGCGAGCCTGGTTTTCCTCCGAAACCGCCGTGTACCGCCACGCCAAAGTAGATGGCACGATCGAGGACGGATCGTGGCTGATGCACCTGCCCGAATCCCTGGCAGGCTGGTTCTACTACCATTCCTCTGTCCTAGAATTCCACGCCAGCCTGACTTCCTCCGGTGGCCACCACCACCCGTGGGACTCTAAGCCTTGGGCGTGGCTGGTAGCCGCCCGCCCCATCTTGTACTACTCCTCCACCGACCTGCAATGCGGTGATGGCAGCAACGAGTGCCGCAAGATGCTCTACCTCTTTGGCACACCGGCTATCTGGTGGCTGGTCATCCCGGCCGTCCTGTGGGGCCTGTGGTCACTTATCATTCGCCGCAATCGCAGCTTCCTCATCCCCTTGGTGGGCTTTGGGGCAGGTTTCTTGCCCTGGCTTGCAGCCTTTGACCGCCAGATGTACTTCTTTTATGCCACTGCGTTTATCCCCTTTGTCATCGTGCTCATTGCCTTAGCGCTCGGCCAGCTCATCGGCCGTGGCAGGCCAGTGCAGTGGGGATGGCTCAAGAGTTTGGCAGGCGGCCCCGTACGCTGGGGAACAATCGCCGCCGTGTTCTACCTAGCCCTGGTAGTGGCGATGTTCTTCTATTTCTCTCCCATTTTGTACGGCTACAAGATTCCAGATTCTTGGTACCACTCCATGATGTGGCTGCCTAGCTGGACCTAGCCGCACGAAAGCGGGGCTTATTGAGGTTGCGCGTTGAGGGACCTCCACCAGGCGCGCACTAAGTAGCCCTTTTCTGCCGCCCAAGCCCACGCCAAGCTGAAGGTCGCCAGCGCGGTAGCGATAAGAAAATATACCTGTTCCATGGTTACGGTGCCCAGCGCAATATCGCGCATGCCGAACCCGAAGAGGAAAGCAAACATCGTGGCCGAGACTGGGAGCAGGCCAGTCACCGCCGCGGGGCGCCAGGCACAGAAAAATAGGCCGCAGGCCATGCCGAAGCGCACGGCTGCGCCTTCCATCAGCAGGTTGGCCCGTTCAGGATCCGCCGTGGGATCTAGTACCTTTCCTTCCTCACCCAACGGTACGAGCCCAGAGGAATGGACGATGAGCACTACTGCCCAGATCGCAAAGATGGCACCCATCAGCACCATGGCGGCACGCGCAACCGTCAGGTTGGCTTGGCGAGCGCTCGAGGTGCGCCGCCATTCCGGCTCCACGCCGGCCAAGATGACATCGGAGAGATCCGTTGGTGGCGCCATACCGGATTCCGCAGGCTCCACAAAACGCAATGATCGCGAAAGCGCGGCCGCCTTATCGCGAAAGGCGCGGCATTCGGCGCAGCTTTCCAAGTGCGCATCGATTACGTCCTCTGCTAAATCTGAGTGCTCACCATCCAGCTGCGCAGAAATCGCCGCTTGGACTTGGCTATGCGTCAACATTGCTGAGCACCCCGTCCATGCTGGCTCGACCGGAGCCAAAAATCACGATCATCAATAAGGACATCAGCAAAACCAGTGGGTATTCGATTCCGCCTTCGGCAGCAAAAAGACCATGTCCCAAATGCACAAAGTACAGTGCGCACCCCATCAGCAGGGCAAGCGCGCCGGCCACAAAAGTGGTGAGCAAACCGACGACGAGGAAGGCGCCCCCAACCATCTCCCCGATGGCGGCGATATAGCCGGAAAGCTGTGGCTGCGGCACCCCAAGGGCGGAAAATTGCCCCACGGTTTCGTCCATGCCGGTCATAAACATCTTATCCACGCCGTGTGCGACAAAGATTAATCCGAGGACCGCTCGAAAAATAAGCAAAGCAGCATCGCGTACGGCAGGTCTATTCATGCTGAACAGATTACCCTGAACCCCTCACCCGATGCGAAGGCAATGGCCTTCGCCCATACTCCTGGGAATTTCGCCCTTTGCCGGGGAAGGAACGGCATATAGTCACGCGGACTGTTTCAATGGGAACCACGCAGAAAGATTAAAGGAGAACACCATGAGCAAACCAGCTACGCAGTCCGAAAAGCGCACCGCCTTAGTCTATGACGATGATGGACTTGGCCGCCCGCCTTGGGCAATGTCCTCGCCGATGTTGAAGGAGTATTACGACACCGAATGGGGCCTGCCTATTTTTGATGAAGCGGCTCTTTACGAGCGTTTGAGCCTTGAATCTTTCCAGTCCGGGCTGTCCTGGGCGGTGGTTTTGAAAAAACGCGAGGCCTTCCGCGCAGCCTTTTGCAACTTCGATCCTGAAAAAGTCGCACAATTTACTGAAGCGGATGTTGAGCGATTGCTTGGCGACGCCTCCATTATTCGCAACGAGACCAAAATCCGCGCCGCCATCACTAACGCCAAAGCCACTATCGCCTTACGCGAAGAAGGCGGGCTGGCGGAATTCATTTGGTCCTTCCAACCGCCGGAGAACCTCTACCCCACCGCAATGGAAGATATTCCGAAAAAGAGCGACGAATCCAAGTTGATGTCACGCGAGCTCAAGAAGAAGGGCTTCCGCTTTGTTGGCCCCGTCACCTGTTTCGCACTCATGGAGGCGATCGGCATGATTGATACCCATCTCATCGGCTCTCACCGCCGCGGAACCTCCGGGGTATGGCACGACAGCGGTGTGCCGCATTATGGCCTAGCGCAGGAATACAACGCGCTCACGAACCCGCGGTCAGCGCCTTCCACTGAACTCCGGAACGCGGCCTGCTAAGCCGGCTTCAGTTCCTATCCAGCGCGACGGGCTGCTAAGTCATCGCGCCGGCTATAGCCGTCGGGCCCGGCGTGGGGGCCATCAAAATCGCCGTCTTCCCCATCGTTATAGCGCAGCGGAAGGTGCACAAAGTCAGGGCTTTCGTCATCGATCTCCACGATCACAGCGCCTGGGCGGCGCAAGTTGCGCGGAATCTTCAAAGCTTCATCCTCGGCGTTGCGCACGCCCAAACGGGCGCGGCGCAAGTGGCGCACACGGCGGCGCATCAGGGCTCGCTCCTGACGAACCTGAGCGCGAAGAGCCATCAGATAGACAACTGTGAGCACACCGGCCACCGCAGCCAACCACCAGGTCCAGCCGCCGGCCACGATCCCCAGTGCCACCGTGAGTACCACGGCCACGGCTAGGCCCAGCAGGGTGCGCTGACGGCGCTGGTAACGAGTAACAGACTTTTCCTTTTCTGCTACCGGGTCCCAGCCGCCACGGCCCATGCGACGCTGCGCGAATTCCACCTCATCCTCGGACAGGTTGGTATCCATACCGGCGTCCTCTGCTACAGCGGTTTCCATGAGTTCGCCAGAGTCCTCGGCCTCTGCCTTGTCCACGGATACCGGCTCAGCGTTAGCCGTGCCTTCCAAATCGGCAGAATCCTTCTCAGCGACCTCGGCCTTATCTACGGCACCGGGGTACATAAGGTCCACCGGCGAGGTATAAGTCTCGTCGTAGTCATAGGCATCACTTGCCACGGTAGAGACCGCGGGAGCGCTAAAGACCTCTGACTCGGCGGCAGCAATATCGGAAGAGTCATCTTTTGCGGCCTGGTCTGCGGCGTCTTCCTCGTCCTCAAGAAGTACGTCATCGGCATCATCGAATTCGGTGTCGTCACCAACCGCCGCCGTATCAGCCTGCTGGGAAGCCGGGACCGCGACTGCTTGGGGCTCAACTGCAGAATCGTCGCCTTCTACAGTCGCTTCCTCGACCAGTTCGCCGTCGATAGTATCTGCTTCTGTCTGAGTGTCCTCACCAGCTGCGGGGGCAGAGGCTGCAGAAAACGCACGGCTGCCGGTACCGAAAGGCTGGGACTTCGCGCGGCGGGCAGCACCGGCAATAGTCACGGAGCGCGAAGAGGACTTAGTAGCCTCGGCATCCGACTCATCCACACCGGTGTCTGCGGCCTCTACGACTTCATAGTCCGCCTCGTCCTGGTCCTCGCGGCGGTGCACATCATCGGCACACAGGCGTGGACGTCGGCGGCCAGCGACCTTGCCAGAATCTCCTTCAAAAAGGACGCGAGTATCTTCAAAGGCCTCACCAGTATGGCTCATTGGGCGGTTATTCCTGCCCAGAATCCATGGTGCGAGGACGAAGAGCCACACCACGATGATCGCGATAACCGGCACAGCTGTCGACACGAAAAGGACCTTCCCCTTGAATACAGATGATTACTCCACTCTAAACGGTGAAACCGCACCATAGCACCCCAAATTCCCACAAATTACAATGTTGTGACTTCTGTGAAAATTGAGGTTGAAATCCCAGCAACTGTGGAGCTATTTCACGCCAGCCGGCCAGCCTGGCGCAGGCGCTCGACAGCTGTGGAGGCATAGTCTTCTTTGACTAAAGCCACGTAATGGTGGTCTTGCCAGGCACCGTCTATATGCAGATTGCGACGCAAGTATCCCTCGTGTCGAAAGCCATTGGCGGCTAAGACGCGACCAGAGGCAGGATTGCTCTCTAGATACGTAGCGGTCACCCGGTGTAGGCCCACCCGTCCAAAGGCGTGGTCCACGCCTAAGGCGGTGGCAGCCGTAGCCACCCCGGCGCCATGGATCGCGGAATAAACCCAGTAACCAATCCAGCAATCGCGAATGCTGCCATGCTGAATATTCCCCAAGGTAATTTGGCCTACGAATTGACCCTCCACTTCAATGACGAGTGGGACCACCAGTGCCTCACGGGCGGCGGTACGCAGGTACATCAGATGATTCCACCACGCCTGCTGGCTATGCGCCGCCGCCCAAGGTGCTGCTTGGGTCGGCTCGACCGAGCGGAGGAAGCTTTCATCTTCGATACGTTGGCGCCGCCACTCATGCCCATCAGATCGCAGCAGCGGCCGCAGGCGCATCCGCGCCCCAGAAGGGAAGACAGCAGAAGCGGGAAGCCTAACAAAAGGAGTAGATTCCGGCCATCCCGGATGCATGTCATCCGTGGGGCCGGTAGCGGGAAGGCGAAACCTATCCGCCGCAGTACCGAAGGGATCGAGCATTAGCTACGCTGGGTCAAAAACAACACATCGACCACATCGCCCGGGCGGATTTCCGTTACCTCTTCCGGCACGCGAATCATGGCATTGGCCTCTGAAAGACCGGCCAATAGGTGCGCTGGGGCACCCGCGGCACCGCCCAGCCCTTCCACCAGATAATCCGCGGTTTCCGCATCGCGCATCAAACGAGCGCGGATGAAGCCGCGCCGGCCGGGGCGGGAATCGATGTGGTTCAGCGCGCGGGCACGCACCACACGGCGGTGCGCATTGCGTTTGCCCAGTGCCAAACGAATGAGCGGGCGGATATATACCTCGAATACCACGAGCGCGGATACGGGATTAGACGGCAGCAAGAAGGTAGGAATGCGTTCCTCGCCCACCAGACCAAAACCCTGGACGGAGCCGGGATGCATGGCAACACGAGAGGTATCGATATCACCAAGGTCATCAAGGATCTCACGGATGGCCTCGGCGCCGGCTCCACCAACCGCACCGGAGATGACCAGGACCTCGCTGCGAGCGATGTGCTTTTCCAGCGCTTCGCGGATGCGGCGCGGTTCACCCTCGGCGATGCCAACGCGATGCACCTCTGCCCCAGCCTCGCGGGCCGCGGCGGCGAGGGAATAAGAATTGACGTCAAAGACTTGGCCCAGTGCCGGCTCTTGGTCCAAATCAACCAGTTCGCGGCCAAAGGAGATGATGGTGATGCGCGGGCGCGGATAGACCAATACCTTAGAGCGGCCAACTGCGGCCAGCAGGCCGATCTGGGCGGGGCCCAAAACCGTGCCGGAAGATACAGCCACATCGCCAGGTTGGATATCGTCGCCTACCCGGCGAACAAAGTCACCGGAGCGCACCGGGCGATGGGCGGTGACGCGCTTGCGGCCGCGGTCGGTCCACTCGAGGGGCAGGACGGCGTCGGCAAGCGTGGGCAAAGGCGCACCCGTATACACACGCACGGCTTGCTTGGGCTGCAGGCGCAACGGTTGCTTGGAGCCGGCCGGAACCTCGCCCACCACGGGCAAGGAACGCTCGACCTCCGGTTGCTGGGGTGCCTTCTCTTCTTCCCCCTCCGCAGCCTGCTCCTCCTGCTCCTTGGGACGGCGGAGCCTTAGGCCGCGCTCGCCTCCAATATCAACGGCGCGCACCGCATAGCCGTCGATGGCTGCCTGCGGAAAGCCCGGCAGGGGCTGGTTAGCCTGCACCTCCTCGGCGCACATTAACCCCAACGCGTTGGAAATACCGATGCGCACCGGCTCCGGCGTATTCGCCGCATCCGTTACTAGCGCCAACTGGTCATCAACTGAACGCATAAGGTCTATGCCAGCCCTTTCTTCGCTTTCATGTCCTCTACCCTTGGGAAATCTCCCTAGTTTAGGCCGTGCTCATCCTCATACTCGGCCACAATCTGCTTAATCGCTTTATACAGCGTGGGGCCATACTTTTCATCGCGCAGACCAAAATCCACATTGGCGGGGATATACCCACCAGGATTTCCCAAATCATGACGCTTTCCTTGGTGGACTACCACGTGCACGGGCTCGCCTTCCTCGATGAGGAGCTCGATGGCGTCGGTAAGCTGCAGCTCGCCACCCTTGCCTGGCTTAATACGGCGGAGGGCATCAAAAATCTTGCGATCCAATAGGTAGCGACCGGTGGCCACGAGATTAGACGGGGCATCTTCCACCGCCGGCTTTTCCACCATGCCCACGACCTTCTTAACGCCGGGGGCATTGGTATCTTCTACGTCGAAGACGCCGTAGTTATAGGTCTGCTCGCGCGGGACCTCGAAGGCGCACAGCACGCTGCCGCCCAAAGCCGCGCGCACGCGAGCCATGTCTGCCATGACGGTGGCAGGCAGCACGATGTCATCTGGAAGCATGACGGCAAAGGAGTCCTCATCCTCGCCCAGCACCTCCTCTGCAAGGCCCACCGCGTGGCCCAAACCCAGGGGCTTTTCCTGCTCCACCGCAACTGGGTGAATGAGCTGATTAGCGCGCTTAACCTTGGCAACCTGCTCGTCCTTGCCGCGGGATTCAAGGGTGTCTACCAGTTCTGGGAAAGCTTCGAAGTGGCGCATGACTTCTTGCTTATCGGGCGCGGTAATCACCGCAAGGCGGCGGGCGCCTACAGAGGCCGCCTCCTCTGCGATGAGTTCGATGCCGGGAGTATCAACAACGGGAAGCAGTTCTTTGGGAACCGTCTTGGTGGCGGGCAAAAATCGGGTGCCCATACCTGCCGCTGGAACTACAACCGTGGTGATTCCGCGGGCGGAATCTTCGCGTTCTATAGCCATGCGTAATAGCGTACAACGCCACATTATTTTCCCGTGCACCGCTACGCCGCGGGGTTATGATTAATTTATGACCCCTTCCATGACTGCTAAAAACGAGCTGCGGGCCCGCTTGGTCCAGGCCCGCCGCGAACTTTCCGCCGAAGACCACGATACCTTTACCGCTGGCGTGCGTAAGCATCTCGAGTCCGAACTCACCGAGTCCATGACCGTGGCCGCCTACTGGCCTTTGGGTTCGGAGCCGGGCGGCGCCGATTTTGTGCCGTGGCTCAAGGATCATGTCTCCCGCGTCCTCCTGCCAATTTCCGGGGAGAATGGCACGTTGACCTTTGCCGAATACCGTGGCAAAGAGGCCATGCACGAAAGCCCACTGGGCTTGAATGAGCCCCAGGGCCCGAGCTTTGATAGCAGCGTACTAGCCGAGTGCGATCTGGTACTCGCCCCAGCCATGGCCGTAGATGCCAAGGGCAACCGCATGGGCAAGGGCGGCGGATACTATGACCGCGCACTAGAGCCGCTTCCCCACGGCAAGCCACCGGTCTTCGCCATGGTCTACCCCGCCGAGTTGGTAGATGAGCTACCTACCGAAGACCATGACCGCAAGGTCGATGCCGTCGTCACCGCCCACGGCATCACCCGCTTCTAGTTTCCGGGGTACGGGAACCATGAGCGGTTTTGGGAAGTCTAAAAAAGTATGCCCACTTCTCATTTTCCCCGCCTCGTTTATACCCTCCGCACCCCTGGCCATCGCCGCGGCGTAGTAGTGCGCCGCGCCATTGCGGTGGCCCTCCTTATTGCCGCGCTAGCCTCGGCCCTTTCAGCGGCCAAGGAGCTACCGCGCGTTCCCGTTTTTAGCCGCGATCTGCCGGCGGGGGCGGAGCTTGCGCTTGCCGACGTCGACTTAGCTCGGATTCCTGCCTCCTCTATCCCCGATTCTGCGCTAACGGAAAAGCCAGAAGAACTAAGTGGCCGCGTTATTACCGCCGCCGCCAACAAGGGCGAAGTGATTACCGATGCTCGCCTTCTAGGAGAAGACCTTGTCTCCAGCTTGGTGGGTGGCACAGGGGCCGAGGCCGGGCGGATGATTCCGGTCAAACTTGCCGAGCCAGACATCATCCCCCACTTGCATCATGGCGATACCGTGGACGTGGTCACCGCAGTTGAGGCGGGGGCGGCTGCCGCAACCCCTACCGCACGCGTTATCGCCTCAGGCGGACGCGTGGTGTCTACCTCCAGCCCGGAAGGCGAGGCTTCCTCGTCGACCGTTTTACTCGCATTGCCCCAAGATCACGCCAATGATGTTGCCGCGGCGTCGTTAAGCCAGCCGCTCACGGTGGTCATAGTTGGTGATCGCGCTCACCCGCAGCAACACTAGACCTTTTCAGCCACAACAGTTGTGGTCGGTTACCGGCTCCATTAAGGTTTCGCAGTGTCCATGGTTTTTACCTACCGTTAGTTATTCCCAGAAAGGTTTGTGCTTATCACCATGCTCAAGGGCTTCAAAGACTTCATTATGCGTGGCAACGTCATCGAACTTGCCACCGCGGTCATCATCGGTTCTGCCTTTACCGCAATCGTCAAATCCGTGACGGACTCTATTATCCAGCCGATCATTAACTCCCTTGGATCCGCCGAGGTTGGGGCCGTTGGCTTCCAGATCACGGATGCAAAGAACACCTTTGTGGACTTCGGCGCCGTCATCTCCGCGGCGATCAACTTCCTCATTATCGCCGCAGTAGTCTACTTCCTTATCGTGATGCCAATCAATAAGCTCACCGAGGCCGCTAAGCGCCGCCACGGTGTCGACCCTGAGGCTCCCGCTCCAACCTCCGAGGAGCTCCTAGCAGAAATCCGCGATCTGCTCGAAGCCCAGAATGTCTCTGATACGAACATCCCGGGAACCGGCACTAGCCGTTCCTCACACGCCGCGGAGGACGCCGACTACGGTTCCACCGGCGGCGGCCGCCACCAGGCCAAGTAGCCCTTCGCTGTACGCAGCGCAAAGCCCGCGGTTTCTGCTTCCTCGAAGGTAAAACCGCGGGCTTTTGTCTACTCCTTTACGGGGTGCGTGATTGCGCGCTTCTCTACGCTCTAGCCGCCATAGTGTGGGGGCTGGTTATCTCGGTAGAACTGCTCATCGCGCTGACCAGACTCCCCCTCTGCTGCGGTGGCCGATTCCGCGTCATCAACATTTACAATCCGATCCTCATCGACCCCGTGGGCAGCGGATGTGCCGGGCTTATCAGCACTACGGTCATAATCGGCAGCTTCCGATTGCCGGAAGACTCGCCGGCGATTTTTCCGGAACGTCATAGTCAATGCCTTGTAATTACTGAACGCTGGATTGTTGCAGCTGCTCAATGAGGTGATGCACCAGCGGTGCCAAGGTAGCCATGCCATCGCGAACCGCAGCGCGCGACGAGGCAAGGTTGACCACTACAGTCGAACCAGAAACGCCCGACAAGCCGCGGGACGTGCAAGCATCCACCGCGCCACAGGCTTGACCGGAAGAACGCAGCGCCTGGGCCACGCCCGGAACCATCTTGTCAATGACGGAGCGGGTAGCCTCTGGGGTCTTGTCGCGCGGGCCTACACCGGTACCACCCACGGTCAGCACCAAGTCCACGCCACCGACTACGGCGGTCTCAATGGCCTGGCGAATCTTGGACTTCTTGGAACGCACCACGATGGCGCCATCGACACGGAAATTAGCCTCCGCGAGCAACTCATTGACCAACTGAGAGGTGCTATCAGATTGCTCCCCAGGGTGATCGGTGACTATAACGATGAGAGCGCGGCGCGGGGCGGCTAGGCTATCCTCCTGCTCGCTCGCTAGCAGGAAGGCATCATCGGGTTCGGCAACATCCATCAAGGAATCGTGCTTGCCTTCGCCTTCCGGTTGCCCGGAGTCGGTCAAGTCCTGCTGCAAATCTGGCATTATTCTCCTTAAATTAAGGCAGTAGGGCCTTTCGGCGGTGTGAGGTACGGTGCATTCAGCACCTAATGAGGTCTTGCACAGTAATTTACTCGCCTGAGAGAGTTACCTCTACCTGACGAGACTCATCCGAGCCTTCGCGGGTAACCTCCAAGGTCACTGTCGCGCCAAAATCTTGCGACCGCGCCGCCGCAATCAAAGCATCGGCGTTTTCAATCAAGCGATCATTGACGCGGGTGACGATGTCACCTTCCTTCAGGCCCGCCTTATCTGCTGGGCCACCTGGCTCAACCCCGGCGATACGGGCACCATTGCCGTCGTCACGCGCCAGCACCTTCACGCCTAGGGTCGGGTGAGTGACCTTGCCATCATTAATGAGCTCGTCCGCCATGCGCTTGGCAAAGTTCGACGGGATGGCAAAGCCCAGTCCGATGGATCCGCCCTCCCCGGTGGAATTACTGGACAGCGAAGCAATCATGGAGTTCATGCCCACGATATTTCCGTCCCGGTCCACCAGTGGACCGCCGGAGTTGCCCGGGTTGACCGCGGCATCAGTCTGAATGGCGTCAATCAAGGAAGACTCGCCGCCTTCTTGGGAGGCGCGCACCGGGCGGTTTTTGGCAGAAACGATACCGGAAGTCACGGTCGCATTAAGGCCCAGAGGAGAGCCCACGGCCACAACCTCCTGCCCCACGGCGACGGAATCAGAATCACCGAACTGCAAGAACGGCAGGTCTTTGACATCCTTTATCTTCACAATGGCCACGTCAGTATTCGCATCGGAAGCCACCACGTCAGCGTCATGCTTGCTGCCGTCGTTCATAGTCACCTGCATCATGCCGCCGTGCTCAGCGCCTGCAACTACGTGGTGATTGGTCAGCACGTAGCCGTCCGGGGAGATAACGGAACCGGAGCCTTCTGCCCCGCCCGTCCGGGTCATCGTCTGGATAGAAACCACCGCCGGCAAAACCTTGGAGGCTACCTCTTCAACGGAGCCCTTTTCTGGTTCTTTGCCGGTGCTGTTATTGGCCGGCTGGGCCTTGAGCGCCTCATTGACCACTGACGTATCGTTGTTGCCTCCCCCAGAATTCATACCGACCACGGCTCCAGCGATTGAACCCGCGGCGATTGCGGCTACGGCAGCCAAGGCAGTTGCGGCGCCGAGGCCAATCTTTTTCTTTTGTTCCGGTTGCGGGGGCAGCGGGGTGACCATCGGACCTTCCTGACCCTGAGTATTAAAGCTTTGGGTCTGCGGGCCCTGCGGGTACGGCGCCTGTGAACCTAGCGCGCTGGGATCAGCTCCTTCTGCACCGCCGCGCGGCTGGTTCCAGCCTTGTGAATACGAGCCAGTCCCATATTCCTGCGCGCCGGAGTCGCTGCTATAGGGGCCGGCGGTGCCAGCGTTTGCGTTTGACTGCCCGGTGTCTCCAAAATTCGGACCACCGTGTACCGGCTCGGCCTTACCCGGCCCTTCTTGGGACGTTCCCTCCGGGAAGGAACCATCAAAGCCGCGGTAATCGTCATTCCTCATGTTCATGAGAAAACTATGCCTCACTTCGCTTAGTCAAAACTGTTACTGATCTGCCAACCTACTAGGAATTCCTGAAAGGTAGCTGTACGCGATTACCAGTATAAAGGGCCGCAGCCTACCCTTGGTTAAACCAGCGTTGAGCAAAGATTTCACCGCGATCGGTGGGATCTTCATTGCCTCCCGGCTGCCCCTCATGCGGCTCTGCCAAACCATCGACAAAGATTTCTCCGGACACGGGCTTGCCCGGCAGGACTACTTCCATGCGCGTGCCACCATCATTGGACTCACGGATCTTAATGGTACCGTCGTGGCGCTCAATCACCGATTTCACGATAGCCAGGCCCAAACCAGAGCCAGGCATAGAACGCGCCTCTGCCGAACGGTAGAAGCGCTCGAAAACCTTCTCCCGCTCCTCCGGCGCAATGCCCGGACCGGAGTCATCAAAGCGCAGGCGCACCTCGTGGGAAGATAGCTGTTCCATGGACACGCGTACCGTGCCAGTAGCCGGCGACCACTTAGCCGCATTGTCCATCAGATTCAACGTAGCGCGGCCCAATGCGAAGGGGTCACCATCCAGCTCCCACGGGATAAAGCGCACCAGAAATTCCACGTCTGGGCGGCGGCGACGGGCACGCTCTAAGGAAGACATCATGACCTCGCACAGGTCCACCGGTTCCGGTTCTCGTTCGTTGCCATCCTCGCGTGCCAAGTCAACGAGGTCACCAATCAAGGTGGAGAGTTCGTTCATCTGGGACATGACGTCATCTTCAAGGTCCTTGCGGTCCTCATCGCTCATGCCAAAGCCGCCACCGGCGCGATTAAGCATCATCAAAAGCTCAATATTGGTACGCATTGAGGTCAACGGCGTCTTCAGCTCGTGCCCGGCATCGGCGACGAACTGGGCCTGCTGCGACCGAGATTCTTGCAAAGCTTCCAGCATCTGGTTAAAGGATGTGGTCAGCTGAGCCATCTCGTCATTATTGGATACTTCAATTGGGCGCAGATCATTGGTCTGCGTCACGTAATCCACTGCGCGTTTCAAGCGCGCAATGGGTTGCATGCCGGTTTTGGACACGATTAGACCAGCAAAGATGGCGAGCAAAATGCCAAGCGCAACAATAATCAGCAAAACCGTGCCGAGGATGGCGATGAATTCTTGGGTCGGAGCCAGAGATTGCGCAACGATAACGGTAGAGCCTAGATCGTGGCGTTTGGCCAGAATACGCTCGCCGCCGACCGTACGCACGGAGGTATCTGTATAGTCTTCCGTCCGATGGAAGTCTCCACCGAGGGGAATAGTATCGCCATAGGACAAGCTCGTGGAGGGCGGCGATAAGGAAACGCGCGTATCAGGGTTATAGGACTTAAATTCTTCAATTTCCTGATCCACGTTGTCGATAAACCGCGGGTCCTGGCTCTTGCGCAACAAGGCATCCGCTTTGGCCTCCAAGCGGTCATCTACGGAGGCAGTCAGGGACATAGATACTACCCAGTACGTTGCCAAGGTCATTACGGCAACGGCTACCGCCACCACAAGGCCAGTAACAGTAGCAAGGCGCCACCGCAGTGGCGCCCGTGAAGCCCAGCTCCCTTGACTTTCAGAGAACTCAGTAAGAGGTGTGGGCTGTGCTTTCCCGGAAGCCACTGCAGGGGAAGCGGGCTTCCTTAAGATCACGGATGAGACTCCCTCAAGACATAACCAACGCCACGGACAGTGTGGATAAGACGCGAGTCGCCGTCTCCCTCCGTCTTCTTACGCAGGTAGCCAATATAGACCTCGAGCGCATTGCCAGAGGTAGGGAAATCATAGCCCCATACCTCCTCCAGAATCTTGCTACGAGAAAGCACCTTGCGGGGATTTTCCATAAGGAGCTGCAGTAGGGAAAATTCGGTACGCGTCAAAGAAATTGCACGACCGCCGCGGCTTACTTCACGAGTATCAGCGTCGAGTTCTAGGTCTTCGAAGCTAAGCTTGCTCTCCACCGGAGCCTCGGCAGCGATGGAATCTGCGGAAGCGCGGCGAACCAAGGAACGCACGCGCGCCAAGAGCTCTTCCAGTGCGAATGGCTTTGGCAAGTAATCATCGGCGCCAGCATCGAGACCAGCTACGCGGTCCGATACGCCATCGCGTGCGGTCAGCACGAGAATCGGACGGTCCCAGCCTTCGCTACGCAGGGTGCGGCACACCTCAAGTCCATCCATGTTTGGCCAGAATCAGCAATTCTGGATTCTCAGAGCGCACCGTCTCCACTGCCTCTAAGCCGTCGTTAGCAGTCAGCACATCGTAGCCGTTGAAACGTAGGGAACGGCGTAGCGATTCACGGACGGGTTGTTCATCATCCACCACAAGGATTTTCATGGTTCTAATTATTACTGATGAAAGGCAACTTCATGAAGTTATGAGAAATATTTACCCCCATAGCCCCCCAAATAATACTTAAGGTAGCAAAAATCCCCGCTCAACCCTCCTACAGAGAGCGAACGGGGAAAGTGCGAAACGAGCTTAGAACTGCTCTACGTCAACCAGACCCAGCTTGGCAGCCTTGACCAAGCGGCGCGGGATGCGGACGGTCTGTCCGTCGATGGTGACTTCCTGGAGGGCCACGTTGTCAGCCTTCCACTGGGAACGACGGGCGTGAGTGTTCGCACGGGACTTCTTAAACTTAGGAGTTGCCATTTTCTATTCTCCTCCTTACGCGTTCTTCTTCTTGCGGCGAGCCATGCCACCGAAGCGCTGGTTGAAGCGCTCGACGCGGCCGGCGGTATCCATAACGCGCTGTGCACCAGTCCAGAACGGGTGGGACTCAGCGGTAACGTCAACAACGATCAGTGGGTACTCGTTGCCATCTTCCCACTCCACGGTGCGGTCGGAGGAAGCGGTGGACTTAGTCAAAAAGGAGTGACCGGTACCAGCATCACGGAAGACTACCGGGTGGTAATCCGGGTGAATATCTTTCTTCATATATATTCCCTCAGGGTTGGACTACGGGTCGGTTCCACCCACTTATGGAGCGGATCGTGCCCGAGTTGGGACGTACAAATTTCACTCTGCTAACCGCGTGCCGTGCAGCACGGGTCAACAACCTGAATTATCCTACAGTCAACTACCCCAGATGCGAAATCCCCTCCCCGCTCCGACCACTCATTTCACACCAGTTTCTTGTAACACGTATGGCGGGGCGTTACAGCCAAATGCCACCCCACAACCACAAACAGCCCTACCAACCACAGCAAGGTAGCGATTAGGTAATTCGCGCCCAAGGCTGTAAGATTTTCCCTTGCTGTTGTCAAAATATACGTTTTACGCCCCGTCTACTGGCGTTCGACGATGGCGCCGCACCCGCTCACACCTCACTTTTGAGCACTGCCACCCTCACTCGGCAGTCGGCGTTTCATCGTCCATAGCCATGATGTGGGCGGCTAGGAGAAAGAAGACCCATGTCGGCTATTTGCCAGGTAACGGGCCGCAAGCCGGAATTCGGCAAGCAGGTCTCGCACTCGCACCGCCGCACTTCGCGCCGTTGGAACCCCAACGTGCAGCGTCGTCGCTACTACCTGCCCTCTGAGGGCCGTACCATCACCCTGAATGTTTCCACCAAGGGCATGAAGATCATCGACCGCGATGGCATCGAGTCCGTTGTGGCTAAGATTCGCGCACGTGGGGAGAAGATTTAAGTATGGCACGTAACGATATCCGCCCAATCATTAAGCTGAAGTCCACTGCGGGCACCGGTTACACCTACGTGACCCGTAAGAACAAGCGCAACAACCCGGATCGCATCACCTTGAAGAAGTTCGATCCGATTGCCCGCAAGCACGTCGAATTCCGCGAGGAGCGATAATCAATGGCTAAGAAGTCCAAGATCGCTAAGAACGAGCAGCGCAAGGAAATCGTCGCCCGCTATGCGGAGCGTCGCGCTGAGCTCAAGAAGATCATCAAGAACCCGAACACCCCGGATGAGGAGCGCCTGGAGGCTCAGTTCGAGCTGAACCGCCAGCCTCGTGACGCTTCCCCAGCCCGCGTACGTAACCGTGACGCTGCCGATGGCCGCCCACGCGGTTACCTCCGCAAGTTCGGCCTGTCCCGTGTCCGTATGCGCGGCATGGCTCACCGTGGTGAGCTGCCGGGCGTTCGTAAGTCCAGCTGGTAAAGGGGTAATTGCACAATGGCTAATAAGCGCAATAACCAAAAGAAGTTCCGTATGGAGCAGAGCCGTCGCCCGAAGAAGAACCCTTTGAAGGCTGAGGGCATCGAGAAGGTGGACTACAAGGACACCAAGACTCTGCGTCTGTTCATCTCGGATCGTCACAAGATCCGTTCCCGTCGCGTCACCGGTCTGACCCCGCAGCAGCAGCGTCAGGTTGCTACCGCCGTCAAGAACGCACGCGAAATGGCTCTCCTGCCGTTCACCACCCGCTAAACAGTAGCTGGGTATCAACAGCGCACTTTTGCCGCTGGCAAGTGTGACACGGTAAAAGATCCATAAGCTTTCGCCGCCTCCCTCCTCGAGGGGAGGCGGCGAAAGTCGTTTTCTCCCTCTTCCTCCCGCCTTCAGACCCGCATATCCAGCCCACGCGGCCAAGGTGTTAGATTTAAAGCATTCGTGCGCCCCGCAACCGCTGAGGGGAGCACCGGCTTCGCACTAGTGAAAGGCAGTGAGCAATGGCCCTACACCAATCCCTACTCGATCTCTCCGAGCTTGCCCCGCACTGCCAGTCCCGCGCTACGGCCCGCGGGCTGCTCGCAGAGGCCCAAGATATCTTGCGCAATGCGGTCGCTCACCAAGACAATGAGATTGAATTGGCTCACTGGTATTCCCACTTGTTGGTAGATATCGTTCGCTCCCCTGGGGTCAACTCACCGGTACGCCTTACCGGTGCTGCCGCTCGGGGCGACCAGCTGCCATCTATGCCTGTGGAGTGGATTGGCCAGGATTCCGATCTCCAGGAAGTTTTTTCTGATGTCGGCCTCCAGGCTCACGAGGCCGTCGATTCGATTGCCGCGCGCGTCGATGCCGGCCTCCCCCTGGGAAACGGCGGAGAACAAGCACTCCTGGAAGAAGCTTTGACCAAGCGCCCGCCTACTCTGAAAATGGTGGACGGCCTGCCGGACCGAGATGCTGCTGTGGACATCAAGGCGACACTGCTCTCCCCCATTGCAGCTATCGCCCGCTGGGCGGCGCCTGGGCCTCGCCCGACGGTAGATCGCCTGGCGATTGGCGTTGAGCGCGCTGTCCTCACCGCCACCGACGCAGAGTCTTTGGATCTAGCGTGGCGTACCGGCTATGCATTAGAGTTGCGCCGTTGGTACGAGCGCGTCAGTGACCGCCCAGCTACGCTGCGGGATCTTCCGCCGTTGGACCGCACTGCTTATGGCTCGGCGTGCCGTATTGTCTCGGCCGTGTTTGAGTCCATTACGCAACGGGCAGAAGAATATAAATAGTCCCTAAGGTGCGGATTCGGAAGCAGTACCTAGTCGGGCATAAGATTGTACAGTTGGTAATTAAAAGCAATTTCTTTTTGTGAAAGGAGGCGTCCCACCGCATGGCAGGCACTGTCGGTAGGCCGCGTAAACACAGCCCGCGGCGCAGGGGAAATAGCGCCCGAGAGGAGATCTTGGACGCCTCCTCGGAACTTTTCACTACTCAAGGGTTTGCTACTACATCCACGCACCAGATTGCAGATGCGGTTGGCATCCGCCAGGCCTCTTTGTACTACCACTTTCCGTCCAAGACGGAGATTTTCCTTACGCTGCTCAATTCCACCATCGAGCCTTCCTTGGAGTTGGCCGATGAGCTGGCCGGCACTGATGCGGATCCGGCTCAGCGCCTGTGGTCTTTGGTCGCCGCGGAATCGCGCCTGCTGCTTACCAGCGGCTGGAACGTGGGGCGCCTATACCAGCTGCCGGTAGCTAATTCTCCGGAGTTTTCCGAATACCATGAATCGCGCGACCGCCTGCAGAATCATTTCCGCTCTACCGCCGCCGCCATTGTGGGCGAGGAGGATCCCCGCGTGGAGCTTCCCTTCCACATTGCGCTATCCGTCATCGAAATGCGGCCCAATAACGGCACCCCGCCGTTCGACGCTTCCCAATCGGTGCCGAAGACGGCCGCTATGCTTGCCGACGCCGCCTTAGCCGTCCTCGGCGCCTCCGTTCCCGATAACGCCGAGGAAACTACCCTCGAGCTATTGAAGAATCGCAACGACTCCATCTCCGCAGCCGCCGCCGCAGCGGCCGACCGCAAGAAGAAGTCGCGCTAACCCCTCATCAGCGCTGCCACGACTCCGTGAACTCTCCCGTGGCGGCCAATCCGCCTCCTTCGCGCACGCTGACGCCACTCGGGGTCACCACGATAATCGAGGGATCCGCATTGACGTAGTAGTTATTCCCGTCTTGGGTAACGTCGCTCGTTTGGAACTGTCCGTCAAACATCGACGAGCGATAGAATTTGACTCCACCGCCGGTTTCACAAATGATGACCCTGCCGTCGGGACCAGAGCCGGCGAATAAGGCACGCTCAAAGCGCTGACAGTCGGCGTAGCCGCCATCCAGCCATCCGTACTCGTTGAAGTTGGAAATGTAGTTACCCACACCACTCTTCTGACCCCCGCCGGAAGAGGAAGGTAACTCCTGCTTTTCTGTCTGCGTGACCGTAACTACCGGTGGCTCCTCGGGGGTTTCCTCATCTTTCGTTGCGGTCTCTTGCGCAGCCGTGGTTTCCTCGCCACTCTTCTCTTCTTTATCGGCGTTGTCGACCGTGGTCATTCCACTACCCTGGCCTTTAAAGCTAGGGGCAGCTTCATCCTTGGCGTTGCTGCAGCCGCTGAGCGCGAGGCTGGCGGCCACGAGTGGGACGAACCCCGCGGCGATAAGCGGGCGGAGGCGAGAGCGAGAATTCATGAGTTTTCCTTCCTTATGACAGGCCTAGCAGGCGGGGCTGGGCCACTGCGTATCGGCTTGAGCGAGGTCTTCGGCAACGGATGTAAGAACCGCCTGAGCGGAGGCGTACTGCCCATCAGGGGACGAGGCAATTAATGCTACGGCGACGTCATGCCCGCCCAACCGGACGATACCCATCTGGCGCACATCGTAGGAACCGGCAGGGTTCGGTCCCCAGCCGCCCTTCATCAAGGCGCCCGGCTGGGTGCGTAGGCCATAGTTTTGTGCGGGATCGGCGACTCCCATGGCGTCGATTGTCGGCTGAGCTCCGTCCACGCAGCGCAACCCAGCCATAAACTTAGCCTGGTTGCCCACGCTCCACATGGTTTGACCAACGGCAGTAAATTCCGGGCGGGTGACCTGGGATTGGACTTGGGTGGCGGTATCGCCTGCCTCCGCAATAACGCTTTGGGCGGCGTGTGCGGCCACGGTCGGCTCCCCTAATGCTGCCCACGCGGCCTTGGCGGCCTCGTTATCGGAGTAAGTAATTGCAGAGGACACCAGCTGGCTATCGGCAACACCCGTACGATGCGCCGCAATAAGCACGGGCACCTTGGAGGTTGACCACGCGGCTTCGGGAGCGGTGCGCCCAGCCTCGACGGTAGAGGTGCCATCGGAGACCGCAATGCCCACATTTCCATGCTGCGCCACAATGCGATCAAGTACGGCTTGAACGTCATCGGCAGGGGCTGCGGCCGGAGGTTCCGTGGAGTCGGACGGGGCGCGCTCGGCAGCAGGGGCTGTGGATGAGGCCGCAGATGTTGCAGCCGTGGTCTCCCCGTAGAGGGGATCGGCTGTGCCGCGTGCCTCGGTATTGACAAAAGTAGGGGAATTATCCGCCGCATCCTCAGCGCCTGCGCACGCGCCCAAGGAGAGTGCGCAGGCGATGAGGGCAGCTGCCGGGCCCCAGGCCCGGCGGATAGGGAACGTCATGAAAACTAGCTTAGGCTAGTGCGCGAAGTGGCGGGTGCCAGTCAGGTACAGCGTAACGCCTGCTTCCTTGGCCGCTGCAATGACTTCCTCGTCACGGATGGAGCCGCCAGGCTGGACTACGGCCTTCACGCCGGCGTCGAGAAGCACCTGCAAACCATCGGCGAATGGGAAGAAGGCGTCGGAAGCTGCGAAGGAGCCCTTGGTGCGGTTGGCGCCATCCGCCAGGGTATTGGCACGCTCGACGGCGAGCTTGGCAGAGTCAACGCGGTTGACCTGGCCCATACCCACGCCCACGGTGGCATTGTCCTTAGCCAGCAAGATCGCATTGGATTTCACCGCGCGCACGGTGCGCCATGCGAACTCGAGCTCGGCCATATCGGACTCGTTGAGAGCCTCACCTGCGGCCAGGGTCCAGTTTGCTGGGTCATCGCCCTCGGCCTGGTAGGTATCTGGTTCCTGGGTGAGTACACCGCCAGAGATGTACTTGCGCTCTTCGTGCTGGTCTTCGTGTTCTGCTTGCAGCACGCGCAGGTTCTTCTTGGCCTTGAGGACCTCGATAGCGCCGTCCTCATAGGAAGGAGCGACGATGACCTCGGTAAAGATTTCCTTGACCTGCTCGGCCATCTCCACGGTGACCTCGCGGTTGACGGCGATGACGCCGCCGAAGGCGGACATCGGGTCACACGCATGCGCCGCGCGGTGGGCGGCGGCGATGGACTCTTCAGAAACGGCAATGCCACAAGGATTGGTGTGCTTAATAATTGCAACGCAGGGGCGCTCGTGGTCCCAAGCGGCGCGCCAGGCGGCATCCGCATCCTGGTAGTTGTTGTAGCTCATCTCCTTGCCGTTGAACTGGGTGGCATTGGCAAGGCCCGTAGAACCGATGCGGGTGATGGTGGCCTTTTGGTGGGAGTTTTCGCCATAGCGCAGCGGGGTGGTTTGGCCCTCCTCGCTCAGCTGGTCCACAAACCAGGCGGAGACGGCCGCATCATAATCCGCGGTATGCAGGAAGGCGTCGCGGGCCAAGCCGCGGCGCTGCTCTAGAGTAAAGCCCCCGTTGTTGATGGCCTCCACAGCCTCGTCATAGCGGGAGGGATCTACTACCACGGCAACAGACGGGTGATTCTTAGCGGCCGCGCGCACCATAGACGGGCCGCCGATATCGATCTGTTCCACGCAGCCATCGAAGTCCGCGCCAGAAGCGACGGTCTCGCGGAAGGGGTACAGGTTGACCACGACGAGCTGGAAAGGCTCCACCTCAAGCTCGGCGAGCTGGTTGAGGTGATCTTCCTTGCGTGTATCGGCCAGGATGCCGGCGTGAACGCGCGGGTGCAGCGTCTTGACGCGGCCTTCCAAGCACTCTGGGAAGCCAGTGAGCTTTTCTACCGGAGTGACCTCGATGCCTAGGTCCGCGATCTTCTTCGCGGTGGAGCCGGTGGAGACGATTTCTACGCCTGCCTTATCGAGGGCGCGGGCCAGATCCTCCAGCCCGGTTTTGTCGTACACGCTGATAAGGGCGCGTTTTACCTGCTTGCGGTCTTCGCTCATGAGGAGGATTAAGCCTTTCGAAAAGTCTTAGTCTGCGAGTTGAATAATAAGTTCCTCATTGTGGACGTCTGCTGCGCGCAGTACCTCCACGATGAGATCGCGCTCTACTTGTTTGATGCGCTCGTGGAGAGTGGACTCATCATCGTCCGCCTTGATGGCTACGGATCGCTGCGCGATGATGGGTCCGGTATCCACTCCCGAATCCACAAAATGGACGGTAGAGCCGGTGATCTTCACGCCATAGTCCAGGGCGTCGCGCACGGCGTGCGCTCCCTTGAAAGCTGGCAGCAGCGCCGGGTGGGTATTGAGGGTGCGGCCTTCGAAGCGGTCAAGAAATTCCTTTCCCAGGATCTTCATAAAGCCCGCAGAAACAACAACGTCTGGCTGCGCAGTATCTACTGCGTCAACCAGACGTTGATTCCATTCGGCACGATCGGCACCTAGCGCCACGACCTCGGTATCGATCCCGTGGTCCTGTGCGCGCGAAATACCGTGGCATTCCTTATCCGCCACCACCTTTACCACTTGGTAGTGCCCTGCTTGGGCATCCACGATGGCTTGAAGCAGTGATCCCGTTCCAGAAACGAGCACCACCACTCGGAGGCGTTCAGGGTCAGCGGTATAGCGCGGAGGCATCGGTGAAGTCACGCGCTATAGCCTAGTCTCTCTCCCCTTCCGCGGAGGAATTTTCGCTCGAGGAAGCCTGCTCGCTCTCCCCCGTTTGGTCCTTGAGCTGTTGGCTAACCGGCTTGGCGACGCCCCTTTTCTCCTCCTCAGCGTCCTCAGGTTCGTCCGATTCCTCGTGTTTCTCAGATTCCTCCGGTTCCTCCTGCTGCTTCGCCGCATCCTCAGCTGGGGTGCCTTCTTCCCCATCCGCGGCTGCGTCAGGGGCGGAGTCATCGGGCTCGTCCTCAACTACTTCGGCGTCAACGATCTCCGGATCGGTGATGGGCTCGCACTCCGGTTCAACTGGGGTCTCGTCGGTTTCAGCGGCGGCCTCAGGGGCGTCGTCTTCAGCGGCATCCGAATCGGGAGTATCAGGGGCCGTGACACGTGCCGTGCGCGCCGCGCGCCATGCCACAAAGGCAAAACCTGCGGCAACGGCGCTGCCGAAAACGGCCATCCACAGGGCGGTTAGGCCTGCGGCGGTCCATAGATTCGGGCCGGCGGCGCCGTAGTAGCCAAGGTCGCCGCTGACAAGGTAGCAGGCAATAAACATGACTACCGCGGAGGCCACCGTGGCTACTAGTACGTCCTGGAAGCTTGGCCTCTTTTTATATAGGGCGTAGATTGCGGCGCCGAGCGGGACAAGTAGAAGCACTACGGCCCAGCTAGGCGCGGAGGCCGGGATTCCACCGGTAATCGGCAGCGGTGGCAGCGGCACGAGGTGGGCACTAAAGAGGCTGACCGAACCTTCGCCGATGGAAAACTCTGAGCCCACCACCACCGCAGCGGTGCTGACGATGGCATTGGGAATGTATAGCAGGCTCACTAGCACTAGTCCGGCCACACCTAGACCGGAGACCGTGGGATATTCATCCATCATCTCGCCCTGGCGAGAAATATTGAGGAAGAAAACCACCGCAAAGACTACGGCGGCACCAATGGCTAGGTAGCCGAGGTAGCGAAGGGCGATCTGAGTGGCGTCGATAATCTGGCGCGGCACCCCATAACGCTTGGCCAATGCCCGCCACAAGCGCGAGCCCATGCCGGCTGCCATGGCCGCAAGATGTAGGACGATAACCCGCAGCAACGCCTGTGCCAGGTTTGGCGGGGAGACATCGTAGACCTTGCCCGCGTCCCACAGCATCAGCCAGGCGATGATGGTAAATACCACTGGCACGCCAAGGACGCAGCAGAGAAGAATAAGCAAGTCTTTGACGCTGACCTTGTGCTTAACCGCGTTGCGCACGCGGACTGCCACCACCGCAGCCAAGATGAGCGCGGGTAACGCGGGCAAGAAAGACATGTGCACTTCGGCCGCCGAGACTGGCGCGAGGTTAAAGACCATCCATGACTCCGCCACGATGGTGTACCACCACGCCATGGGTGAGCCGGCCAGCATAAGACCACCGAGGGCAATGGCCATAATGATAAGGACAATGACCACGTTGGGCACTGCCGCCGTGATAAGCATGCGTCGGATGCGGCCGGCCCTAGTCAGCGGCGCGGGAGTACGGCGCGCTTTGGCTTTAGATCCGGCCTTTCGGGCGACACGTTGCGCCGATCCAGAGGGCTGGCGGGCCCCGCTGGGATGGGGCGCGCGTGGGGTACGCTCCGTGCGCACCGTCCTGCCCCGCGCCTGGCTACGCGGGCGGGGCGTTGACCGAGAATGGGGGCTGGTGTTTTTGTTCATCGGCGTCCACTTTGCCACTTTCCGGCAGCAGATCTGGGGTGGCGCGACGAGGTAGCCATAAAATCACCGGCGACACCCCTGCACCTTGACCACACATATATATTAGGAGTATAAAATCTACCCTGGTTTCACACCTTTAACTCTGGCTGCAGTAACATGAATGAAAAGTCACCGGTTTTATATGACCCGCACGCAGCCCGAGTGGGATCTTGGTCGCAATAATAATATGCCATTCGGATTATGTTGCCTGCTCGTGGGCAATTCCCTCGAGCAACGTCTAAAAATTTCTTAATTTGGGTTGCTGTTATCTTTTCGAGACGCTACTGTTACATCTCGTTGGTAACAAGAAGGTCACAATCTCGTAACTAACTCGGTGGGGACGTAACACTCAGATTGCGCAGATTGTGAAAATGACGAAAGAAGACCTAATGCGAAGCAAAGTTCAGCGTGGCGCCGGTCGCCATCGCAAGATTGTCACCTCGCAGACCGCGAAGGGCCGCATCGCCGTAATGACGGTTGCGGCAGGTGCCGTATCCACCGCCGGCGTAGGTGGCGCAGCCGCTGCAAACATCCAGTCTGATGACGCGGCCACTACCAAGACGCAGTCCGTTGACTTCGAGCTCGCTTCTGATTCCACCCAGGTTGAGGACGCTGCTGAGGCCCCCGTTGATACCACTCCGCAGATCCTCAATGTAGCTGAAGCAAAGCCGGTTGCAGATCTATCCGATCAGCTCAACAAGGCCATCCAGGCTTCCGAGGAGCGCGCCGCCGCTGACGAAGCCGCTCGCGCACCGTCCGTAGCCCGCCCAGCCGAGGGCGCATTCACATCCCCATTCGCTATGCGCTGGGGCACCTTCCACAAGGGCGTCGACATCGCCAACTCTCCCGGCACCCCAATCCTTGCCGTCATGGATGGTACGGTCATCGACTCCGGTCCAGCTTCCGGCTTTGGCCAGTGGATCCGCATCATGCACGACGACGGCACCATGACCGTTTATGGTCACATGCAAACTCTTGACGTGGCCGTTGGCGAGCACGTGCATGCCGGCCAGAAGATCGCCGGCATGGGCTCGATGGGCTTTTCCACCGGCTCCCACCTCCACTTCGAAGTTCACCCGAACGGTGGCGAGGCAATCGATCCGCAGCCTTGGCTGGCTGAGCGAGGCATCGACCTCTAAGGCCCCCACCCCAACACCTTCTTGTTAAGCGCCGCAGTGGCTTTCCTGCGGCGCTTTTTCATGTCCACAATTGCCCCTAAAGACACCAGCGCCGGCTCCCTACCACCGCGGCTGCAGCCAACCTTCCCCAAGACGACTCAAATGCGTCCCAGCCTTCCCATTGCGCCTCCAGCAAAAGGCAAGCCCCGTCAAGACAAGCGCTCCACCACCGGACCCTAGACACAAATTGCGCCGCACAGCCAAGTCCAGTACGCAGCCTTGTCGCAGGCAAATACACATTTACGCTAATCACTGGGCTTGAACGCAACACGCCATTTCCAGAGCGGCACACCCACCCCCAAAGTCTACCCCCAGACCCTAAACCAACACTTTACACACGCCACTCTAGCCACATTCGTAACACGCGCAACAAGCTGGCATGTTCGAATAATTTCGAACTATTTCCGCCGCTACCAGCGATTTTTAAGATTGCGCGGGCCGTTCGGGCGGGCTAACTTTTAACTCGTTGCCACGAGCGATTTCGAACGCAAGCATTTCAGCTTTCGGCGTGTCGCGGTTGGCAGTTGCAAGACGCCGCCCTCACTAGGGCGCAAGCGTCCCGAGACCATGCACAGCCATGAAAAGGACTTTAACTATGAAGCGCATGAACCGCGCACGCAAGAACGTGGCGCTGAGCATCGTTACGCTCGGCACCGTACTTGCTACCGGCACCACCGCTTTTGCTGCAGAGCCAGTGGCTAGCGTGGACGTATCGGACGGCTCTTCCGAGCCCACCGCTACGAACGTAGATAACGCCGGTGTGGTCGACGCCCTCGTTGGCTTGGCCACCACTACCGTAGGCGTTCTCAACGGCGAGGCTACCCCGCAGGTAGATGGAAACGAATCCGGCGGAGTAAATATCGTCTTGGATCCTGGTTCTGTACCGGGATTGAAGGAAGCATTCGCTCCGCAAGGAAATCACTCCGGACTCACCACGAAGCGTGGCAAGGACTCCGCGGGCAATACTGTGGTCTTTCCTACCTCCGGCACGCTTACTTCTGGTTTCGGCCAGCGCTGGGGCGCGATGCACAACGGCATCGATGTGGCCAACTCCGTGGGCACCCCGATTCTGGCGGTCATGGACGGCACCGTCATCAACTCCGGGCCAGCACAGGGCTTTGGCAATTGGATCCGCATCCAGCACGATGACGGCACCATCTCCGTCTACGGCCACATGTCGGCAGACCAGCTCAAGGTAAATGTGGGCGACCACGTGACCGCAGGCCAAGAAATCGCCGGCATTGGCAACGACGGACACTCCACCGGCCCACACCTCCACTTTGAGATTCACCCAGGTGGAGGAGCACCCGTTGACCCAGTCTCCTGGTTCAACGAGCGCGGCATTTCGGTCTAGAGCTTTTCCATCGGCACTCCGCCGATGAGCATCAGCCGGACCTTACCGGAAGAACCAAAGTCCACGGTGACCGTGGCACGCTTACCGGAGCCGGACGTCTCAATGACGGTACCGAGCCCGTACTTAGCGTGATTGACACGGTCACCCACGGCCAGGTTGAGGTTATTGTTCTTAGGCATTGAGGTTGCCGCCGACTTGCTAGTGCGTTGCGATGGGGAAGACGCAGCGCGCTGGCTACCGCGGGATCCACCTCTGCCCCACCCAGACCAGTCGCGGCCGTAGGAACGACCATATTGGTAATCGTCCTCACCCCACGCACCGGTTAAGGAACTATCGGAGTCTTCGCGCTGCCAGTTGATGAGGTCTGCAGGGACCTCGCCGAGGAAGCGGCTGGCAGGATTAGTCACCGGGTTGCCCCAAGCCGAGCGCAAGATGGCACGGGTGAGATACAACTGTTCACGGGCACGAGTAATACCCACATAGGCTAAGCGGCGCTCCTCGCTCAACTCCTTCGGGTCACCGAGAGAGCGCATATGCGGGAATTGGCCATCCTCCCAGCCGGTCAAAAAGACCACGGGGAACTCGAGGCCCTTTGCGGTGTGCAGAGTCATCATAGTGACCACGCCGGTCTCAGAATCCGGAATTTGATCAGCATCAGCCACCAGCGACACCTTTTCCAAAAAGGCCTGCAGCGAGCCCGGCGCGGCCTCACCCTCCTCCACTAACTCGGAAGGATCCACTGCATCCGCGCCCGAAGCAGCCAGATGGTTCGCGGCCTCTGAGGTAAATTCGCGTGCCACCGATACCAGCTCGTTTAAGTTGTCGAGGCGAGCGCCATCTTGCGGGTCGTTGGAGTTTTCCAATTCCGCCTTGTATCCCGTGGCATCCAAAATGGCGGTGAGCAGCTCACCCAAATCCGGCTGGCCAGTAACCTCATCGCGCATGGAAGGGATCTGATTGCGGATGCCCTCCATCATCTCGTTGAATTTGGTGACCGCGTTAATGGCCCGGGTGGCTAGGCCAGGAACTTCGCCACGAGGGACATCGGCAAGCGCCTTGCCAAAGCTAATGCCATGGTTTTCTGCATGGAGGGCAATGTGTCCTTGTGCTTTATCCCCAATGGCACGCTTGGGCACATTGATAATGCGGCGCAGGCTCACCGTATCGTCCGGGTTATCCAGGATACGCAGGTAGGCCACCATATCGCGGATTTCGCGCCGCTCATAAAAGCGCGTGCCGCCGACTACCTTGTAGGGAATTCCGGAGCGGATGAAGATATCTTCCAGCGCACGGGAGGCGTTATTGGTGCGGTACATGACCGCGATATCGGAATAGCTGCGCCCCTTATCCGCCAAGGAATCAATCTCGGAGGCGATGAACCGTGCCTCATCGTGCTCATTATCGGCAACGTAGCCCACGATCTGCTCGCCCTCACCATGGGCGGTCCACAGGTTCTTCTCGCGTCGGTTCTCATTTTTAGCAATAACGGCGTTGGCCGCATTGAGAATGGTCTGGGTGGAGCGATAGTTCTGCTCCAGCAAGATGGTATGTGCTTGCGGGTAGTCGCGCTCGAATTCCTGGATATTGCGGATGGTCGCACCACGGAAGGCATAAATGGACTGGTCGGAATCGCCCACCACACACAGCTCGGGCGCGTCAGGGCCGAGCTCTCCCCTGCCCACGAGCGCGGCAACCAGCGCATACTGGGCGTGGTTGGTGTCCTGGTACTCGTCGATAAGCACGTGCTTGAAGCGCCGCCGATAAAACTCCACCACCTGCTGGTGCTGGGTGAAGATCCGCACCACCTCACCGATGAGGTCATCAAAGTCCACCGCATTGGCTGCGCGCAAGCGACGCTGATATTCGGCATAGACCTGGGCCACGGTGGTCTCAAACGGGTTCTTAGTCTGCTGCGCCTTCTCCAGCGCAGATTCAGGACCGATGAGTTCGTTTTTGTGGTTAGAAATCTGATTGGCCAGCACGCGCGGGGTGTATTTTTTCAGATCTAGCTGCATGTCCTTGGCGATCATGGACAAAAGCCGGCGCGCGTCATCGCCATCGTAGATGGTGAAGTTGGTATTAAGGCCTGGCACAAGCTGCGCGTTTTGGCGCAGGATGCGCACACAGATGGAGTGGAAGGTAGATACCCACATGCGCTCGGCCACAGGGCCCACTAGCCCGCCCACGCGCTCCTTCATTTCCGCGGCGGCCTTATTGGTAAAGGTAATGGCGAGGATCTCCCATGGATTCACCCCGCGGTGGCGCATGAGATAAGCAATACGCCGGGTAAGCACGGCGGTTTTTCCGGAACCGGCGCCGGCCACAATGAGCAGCGGGCTTCCAGAGTGGGTTACGGCCTCAAGCTGCTGTGGGTTAAGGCCCTCGGTCAAAGCATCAGGGGATTCGGGGTGCGGGCTCGCTCCGCGCGGTGCGCCGAAGCCGCCAAAGGGGCTTGGGGCGGGTGCACCGCCGGTAGACGGGGAAGGACTAAAAGGAGAGTTTTCGTTCATAATGCCTACCAACCTACTAGCCCCATCGGACACGCCCCGTATCCGCCGTGCGAGCTGCTATTTCCTTTTGCACGAGCGGGTGGCACAATATGGTTTTATGACCGCAGAAGATAAAAAGGACATCGTCAATAATGGCTTGGATATCCGCACGCCTTCAGGCACGGATGATCCCCTATCTGATGCGGAGATCCAACAATATCGCGAAGAAATCAACCGCATGGACCGCATCATTTTGGACGCCGCCAAGCGCCGCACGGAAGTCTCCCAGGCCATCGGCCGCACCCGCATGAGCTCCGGCGGCACCCGCCTCGTCCACACGCGCGAGATCGCAATTTTGAATCAGTTCCGCGATGAACTCGGCGAGGAAGGCCCCACTATTGCCTCGGCGCTGCTGCGCATGGGCCGCGGGCGGTTGGGCTAGCCGAATAATTACTGGCCAGCCGATACTATGCAGTATCCTGGCTAAGCATGAATGCAGTTCTCATCGCCGTCATAGTCATGCTCGTGCTCGCCCTTTTGCGCGTGCACGTGGTGGTGGCTCTCTTCTTGGGTGCCATCGTCGGCGGGCTCATGTCCGGCATGGGACTCGATGCCACCATGGTTGCCTTCCAAGATGGCTTGGGCGGCGGCGCCAAGATTGCGCTGAGCTATGCCCTCTTGGGCGCTTTTGCGATGGGCGTGGCCTCAGCCGGGCTGCCGCAAATCCTGGCGAACTTCCTCATTCGCAAGCTCGGCGGCAGCGGCGAAGCGGATCCCAAGGCGGCCCTAGCCACCAAGTGGATGCTCATCCTCGGCCTCATCGCCATGTCCGTGATGAGCCAAAACCTCATCCCGGTTCACATTGCTTTCATTCCACTTATCGTTCCGCCGCTGCTTAAGGTGATGAATAAGCTGCGCCT
Organism: Corynebacterium sp. KPL4072; assembly: GCF_037908395.1. Lineage (NCBI taxonomy): Bacteria > Bacillati > Actinomycetota > Actinomycetes > Mycobacteriales > Corynebacteriaceae > Corynebacterium > Corynebacterium sp. KPL4072. Next base: position 40,232 of record NZ_JBBMGE010000006.1, on the reverse strand, counting down.
AGACCGCCGGCTCATTACCACCTGCCTGACCTTTGGCCTTATTACCACCTACATGTTCATCCCGGTGGGCTTTGGCTCCATCTACTTAAACGACATCCTGTTATTTAATATCCAGCAGGCAGGGTTGGATACCTCGGATATCAATATCATGCAGGTTATGGGTGTGCCGGCGCTCGGTATGCTCGCAGGCCTGCTCATCGCTATTTTCTTTAGCTACCGCAAGCCGCGTAACTATAAGGACCTACCCATCGCCGCTGCGGAGCACCAAGAGACCCCTTCTACCTATAAGGTCTGGGTTTCCGTCGTGGCCATCATTGCCACCTTTGCGGTGCAGATTGTCATGCAGGCGCTCGACTTCGAATCCGATGGCCTCATGGTCGGCGCACTGACCGGCCTGGGTATTTTGCTGCTGACCGGCGCGGTGGATTGGAAGCATGCCGATGACGTTTTCACCAATGGCATGAAGATGATGGCGCTCATCGGCTTCATCATGATCACCGCCCAGGGCTTTGCCTCGGTCATGACGGCCACCAATGAGGTCGGCCCACTGGTGGATGCCACCGCTAACCTCTTTGGCACCAATAAGGTCCTTTCCGCCGGTGCCATGCTGGTGGTGGGCTTGGTAGTCACCATGGGCATCGGCTCGTCGTTTTCCACGCTGCCCATTATTTCCGTTATCTACGTGCCGCTGTGCATGTCGCTGGGCTTTAGTCCCGCGGCCACCGTTGCGCTCATTGGCACTGCAGGCGCGCTTGGCGACGCCGGCTCTCCCGCCTCCGATTCCACCCTCGGCCCCACTGCTGGCCTCGGCGCGGACGGCCAGCACGACCACATCCGCGACTCGGTCATTCCCACCTTTATCCACTTCAATATTCCGCTGCTCATCGCCGGCTGGGCAGGCGCGCTCATCCTCTAGAAGGGCCCGACGCGGTTGCCCTTTCTGGACTACGGTGGGAGAGGTAAATGTTGCCAATGCGCTAGTTGCCAGAAAGGCCAAACATCATGGATATCACCGCATCTGCCCAGTGGAGCGAGCTCGCGAAAGTATATGAGGATAAAAAGGACCTCAACCTCCGCGAGCTTTTCTCCGCCGATGCAGACCGCGCCCGCAACTTCACCTTCGACGCCGCCGGCCTGCACGTCGATCTATCGAAGAATCTGATCGACGGGGACGTCGTCAAGCAGCTGGTGGAAGTAGCCAAGGCCGCCGACCTAGAGTCCCGCCGCGATGCCATGTTCGCCGGCGAGCACATCAATAACACCGAGGATCGCGCTGTATTGCACACCGCGCTGCGCATCCCGGTCGAAGATGACTTAAGTGTCGATGGCCAAGACGTCGCCGCCGATGTCCACGAGGTCCTAGGCCGCATGCGCGACTTCGCCACTGCACTGCGCTCCGGCTCGTGGCTGGGGCACACCGGTCACACCATCAAAAAGGTGGTCAACATCGGCATCGGTGGCTCCGACCTTGGTCCGGCCATGGCAGCTAAGGCATTGCGCTCCTACGAGGTCGCTGGCATCTCCGCAGAGTTCGTTTCCAACGTGGACCCCGCCGATATGGCCGCCACCCTCGATGGCCTGGATGCAGAATCCACCCTATTTATCATCGCCTCCAAGACCTTCACTACCCAAGAGACGCTGACCAACGCACACGCCGCGCGCCGCTGGCTCATCGAGCAATTCGATGGCGATGAATCCGCCGTAGCAAAGCACTTTGTCGCCGTATCCACCAATGCGGAAAAGGTAGCCGAATTCGGCATCGATACCGAGAATATGTTCCCGTTTTGGAATTGGGTTGGCGGCCGCTACTCCGTGGATTGTGCCATTGGCTTATCCCTTATGTGCACCATTGGTCCGATGGACTTCATGCGCTTCCTCGAGGGCTTCCACGCCATGGACGAGCACTTCCGCACCGCCCCGCTGGAAGAAAACGTCCCCGCGCTCATGGGGCTCCTTGGTGTCTGGTACACCAACTTCTTCGGCGCCCAGACTCACGCCGTGCTGCCCTATTCGCAGGACCTCGGCCGTTTCCCGGCCTACCTGCAGCAGCTGACCATGGAATCCAACGGTAAGTCCGTGCGCCGCGACGGCACCGCGGTCACCGTCCCGTCCACCGGAGAAATCTACTGGGGAGAGCCAGGAACCAATGGCCAGCACGCCTTCTTCCAGCTCATGCACCAAGGCACCCGCCTCATCCCAGCGGACTTCATTGGGTTTGCCCGCCCCAAGCAGGACTTCCCCACCGCCGATGGCTCCGGCTCCATGCATGATCTGCTCATGGGCAATTTCTTTGCCCAGACCAAGGTACTAGCCTTTGGCAAGACCGCGGAAGAAATCGCGGCAGAGGGCGTCGATGAGGCCGTCGTGCCGCACAAGGTCATGCCAGGCAACCGCCCAACCACCACCATCCTGGCTGAGGAGCTCACCCCGCAAACCCTCGGCGCGCTCATCGCACTCTACGAGCACATCGTGTTCACCCAGGGCGTTATCTGGGATATCAACTCCTTCGACCAATGGGGCGTGGAGCTGGGCAAGCAGCAGGCTAATGACCTGGCGCCGGCTGTCTCCGGTAAGGAGGAGGCCGCATCCGGCGACCAATCCACCGACGAGCTCATCGGTTGGTACCGCAACCACCGCTAAGCACTGCTTGGCGACGTCCTCCCGGCCCACCGGGAGGATTTTTTCATACAGTATGCACAGGATGTTCACTCAATATCCACAGTCCATAATGAACTTTGACTGTAGGCTCGATTGCACACAGGGCCCGTCCTGACTGTCAACCAGATCGATCACTCCCGAAATGGAGAGAAATGCGTTTCGAGTCAAGTCCACCACCTCAATTCTCTTTTTCGCAGGACGCCCATGCTCTTTTGGGAAACCTCTCGAATAGAACTTCTCGCGAAATACCTTTTTATTTCAGCACCCCAGCAGATAACATCGTGCGCCATGTTGGCCAAGCAGAATTCATAGATCCTGCCCGGCTAACCACTATCGAAGAACTGGACGGTGTAATCGCGGAAATTGGTATCCAAAAAGTCGTCAATCCGGATTCCTTTTATGACATCCCGCTGAAATTAGTTCCAAAGGAGTTTTGCGCAGAACTAGAAAAGGCCTCAATTCCCTTTTCAATAGTTTACGACGATATCATCGTTCTCTACGAGCATTGGACTAAGTTCTTCATCGAAGATGATGAAATAGTCAACATTTCTTGGATGAACCGCGACTATTACTCATATCTCGACGTCATTGAGATGGCATTTCCCAGCAACACTGATTCTAGTGAGTATCGCGCTAACTACAGTCCGAACAGTTCGTCTCGCTTAAGCGTTCCCCAAGGGACCGAAAAGACAGTAGTATCCCCAGTGCTACCGGTGGCTGGTGTCAATGAGAAAGTGTGGGACCTCACCAAGCAAGTACTGCCTGACGCTCCAGCCCTTGGAATGGGTTGGAGCAAAGAGATCATACGCCGCTCGACTCCAGAACAGCTCAACCACATCATCCAACTACTTAAGCCCCTTGCGACTGCAAGTTTCGAAGACCCCGCAACGCGACATTTTTTCGGCATCGCCATCAATCTCGGCGCCACCGACCTTGATATAACCCCCATTGTCGATGAAGCCGAGCACTACCAGGAGTCGACAGACCCAGATGTTCTAGACATGATCGACAACGACCAATGGTTTCTTCCCGACGTCATCTGCCCATCAAATTTCCAACAGTTCAACCGCTATCTAAGCCTCAAGGGGCCAGTACTCCTCGACAACCAAATTGAATTCCTGCGCAAAGCGGTAAGGAACGATGAATTTCGTATCGCACCAGAATTTCAATGGCTTTCTGCCTCCCGATTCGCCACTATTCCTGAATCGGCCTACGCCATATCTTTTATCGGGCAAGCAGGTCGAATCCTCTGGGATTCCGCGGAAGAAGAAGACCTTATAGAAACTCTCGAGGCGGAAAGAAAATGGCGCTCAAATTAGTCTTCGATTCCCCTAAGGGCAGCCGTCCCAAAGCCGGACAGCTTTACCTGATGAAAACCACCCTCGGATACATCCCCGTCGGCGTCGTCTCCACAGAGGCATTCTTCGGCGCAGCCGTGATGATCCACCCTTATCGTGCACTTATTTCTGATATCAAAGACACCACGTGGTACCCGCTTGTTGAAAAGAATGAATTACTTATTCCACCCCTTCAAATCATCAAAAGTGATTTCCGAAAGGGTGGCGATTTTTACCCAGTAAAAGACAAGAATTCGCCACATCCTGTCCCCTTTGATCGCTACTTTAACTACCGGTCGTCATTTCCATGGTCCCCAGAAGAACAAGCGTTCGTCCCAAGCTCAGAATCGCTACCGACAGACAAGCTCGGAACTTTTATTCCCAAGCAAGAAAGGCATATTGAATACACCCTTCATGACACCAATCCTCCCCAAGGCGGAACAGCTGACGAAGCTCCCGATGGGGCCTACTTCATGCCTGCGGGTCTACTCCAGGACCTTCATATTGAGTTCGCGCTAGAGGATGCGCTCTCCCACCACGGCCTGATCGACACCCCGCGGCCCACCCACCCCGACTTCAGCGACAATCAAGAACAGGAACAAGACACTATGACTGCTGAGACACCTCAAGAAGGCCAACCACTATTCCACCTCGCCGAGCTCGACGGCATGACTACCCTCTTCGCCGCCCCGGACGCCATGCCAGAAGAAGTCGTGAGCACCATAGTGAAAGCCGGACACAACCCCAACGGCTACTTCCTCGAAAACTTAGCCCAACAGCTACTGCTTGAATCCAATATCTCCACCGACGGCATCGAGTTTGACAGCGAAGCAGGCATGTTCAGCCTCATCGGCACTGCCGCCACCCTGCAACTACTCAAGAAGCAACTCACTGACTTGTTCAGCGACACACCCCAGCTGCAGCAAAAGCTCAAACAAGCCCAAGCGGCAGGCACAGACTTCGACGACTAAAAGCTCTTTGCCGACATACTGGCGGCATCGCCAGGTGCAGCACCGAGCCGCGTAAGCAGTCCTTGCCTGCTACTGCCTGCGCCACTGAAACGAACCCGTGAGCTGAAGCTAGAGTTTGACCATCGGCTCCCAGCCGAAGGGGATGTGATCAGAGTCCACAATCTTGCGGCCGAACGGGAAGCAGGTCACCGGGATCATCTTCAGGTTGGCCAGCGCGGCCGGAATGCCCACGATGGTCACTACCTGTGCCGCCGCGGTGGTTACGTGACCAATGGCCAGCCACAGGCCGGCGACGACGAACCAGACGACATTGGAGAAGGTGGACATGGAGCCGCTGCCCTTGACTGGCTGCACTACCGAACGGCCAAATGGCCACAGGGCGAAATTAGCCATGCGGAACGACGCCACGCCCGCGGGGATGGTGACGATGAAGATGCAGGCAATGATGCCAAAGAGGAAATAGGCAAGGGCTAGGAGGAACCCGCCGGTGATAAACCAAACGATGTTAAGAAAGGTACGCATGTCCCCCACACTAGCGCGGGAGTCTTAGTGCGCGGGGTGAAGTGGCTGACAATGTGGGCACCACCAGATGATGCGCTCGAGTTCGCCTTCATCGCCGCCGGCATCCACACCGCCGAGTGCGCCCTTGGTAATGAAGGTGCCGCAGCGGCGGCAGCGCTTGCGATTGCGCCCGAAGACATAGGTCGTCTCCCCGGCGCGGCGCACGCCGGTGGTCACGCGCACCGGGGAGGTGCGATTAGCCCACATGATGCGCCGAGAGATATCGAGGAGGCGGGCGGTATCCACCTCGGCTACTGGCGTGGCCGGGTGGACCCCCGCTAGGAAACAGGCCTCGGCGCGGTATTCATTGCCGATCCCCGCGACGACCTTTTGGTCGAGCAGCGCCGCGCCGATGTCGCGTTGGGGGCGGCTATTTAGCCGCCGCAGTGCTTCCTCGCGGTCCCAGTCGGGGTCGAGAATATCCGGTCCAAGGTGCGCGATGCGTTGGTGGTACTGGTCGGCGGGATAGATATCCACGAAGCCCAGCTGGTGACCAACGACCTCAATATCGCGCGGGGAGTTGGCCAGCTGCAGGACGATGCGCGCGGTATGTCCGGGCTTGCACCAGCGATCGCCTGCGTAATGGATGGCCCAGGTACCTTCCATCTTGAGGTGAGTGTGCACGATGGTCTGGTCGAATTGCATGAAGAGGTGCTTGCCATAGGGCCAGACGCGCTCGCACACCATGCCGTCTAGGTGCACGGTGGCATAGCGCGGCACGCGCACGGAACAGCCAGTGACCTCGCGTCCGGCCATGAACTGCAGGCGGTTGGATAGCTGCAGGACGGAATCGCCTTCGGGCATAACACCTCCAGTGGATCTTTAGCGACGGTACCCGCCGCGCGGGCGGAAGCCACCATTATTGCGCGGTGCAGGTGGCGGATCATCAAAGCTGAGTTCTTCGATGGCCTCGCTCGCGCGGCGTCCGGCACGTGGGGTGCGCGGAGCGGCGGCACGAGCGGAGATGCGCACGCCCTTAGGCGTAATTCCGGCACCAGCTTCGCGCAGGTGGGAGGCGGCATCGGTCTTATGAATGGGATTGCCATTGCACTTTTCGATAACCAACGGCGACAGCACTCCCCTTGCCACCATGTCTGTAAGCGCGCTTACCAGACGGGGATATACCTCCGCCGGTTCGATGCCACCCGGCAGCGATTCCAGGAAGGTGGTGAGGGTTTTCCCGCCGCGCGTGAGGTGGGCGATGGGTAGGCCGTCGATAAGCACTACCAAAGCGCCGGCCGAGCGGGTGGGCCCGCCGGTGGCTTTGCCGTCAGCGTCGTCGCGCTGCGGCCAGGGCAGGGCCGCACCGTAGGGATTGGCCGGGTCGCAGGCGGCGAGGACAAAGGTCTCGGGCTCGGTGGTACCAGACGGCCATCCGGTGACATCCGGGGAATCGGCCAGGCCGCGCAGGCGGTCGATGATGGCAGGCGTAGAAAACTGGGCAGCACCCAGCCCGTCGATCACGTAGCCGCGCATGGCCTTGCCGGATTCCTCAAAACCGGAGAGCACCTTATAGGCCAGCGCAAAGCCACCGAGCACGTCTTCGGCCACGACGGAACCGCGGGTGAGCACGCCATAACGGTCGAGCCAGGCCTCGCCGTGTGCCACGGAGCGGGAGGTGGCATCGGTAGCGGCAGACACAGCCAGCGACCATCGGCCCATGACATCGGGCGGAGTCTGCGCTGCCGCAGCGTTCTGAGCTTGGGCAAAAGAGGTGCGCCCCATGCGCAGGCGAGAGCGGGTGGGCCGCCGCTTTGAGCGATGCGCGGTGCGGCCTGAGCGCGAACCGCCGGAAGACAACCGGGTACGCAATGGCGCGAAGGAATCGGGGCTCACCAAGCCCATCTCCACCAAACCCCAGAGGGCCTCGCGGGTTTCCTCGGTAGTGCCGGGGACCTCGGCGGCGATATCGGCAAAGAGGAAACCGCCGCCGCGGCCCAGGACGTCGAGGATGGCACGTTGCAGCATGCTCACGCCCTCGGCATCGGTTTCCGGGGCGAGTTGGGCCGCGTAATCCGAGGGCAGCAGCATGATCCAGGGGTCTGCCGCGCCGGCCTTGCCGGCGCCGAGGATGAGCACCTCGCCATTAGAGGTAAGTTCATCGAGCATGGTGGGCGAATAATCTCCCACCCGCGCGGGCAGGATGAGCGATTCCCACGCGGAGGCCGGCAGGCGCACCCCGGCTAGCTGCTCGATGACGGAAAAGACACCATCGGCTCCGCGCAGGGCCGGGCGCTTTCCAGCTGGTGCGATGCTATGCCACTCCGGCAAAAAGCGGGCAAAAGTGGCACCCGAAACCGGCTCGGTAGCGGCACGCGCAGCGGCGAGCGAACGCGAGCGGATGGTCTTGAGCACGGCTGCGGCACAGTATTCCTGCTCGTCGACGCCCTGGCGGTAGCGGCCTTCCACTACCTCATCAAGCGCGCCGAGGACGGTATGCGCGGCAGAGACGGAAATGCCGAAGGCCGCAGTGAGATCGCGCAGCACGAAGGGTCCGCGGGTGCGCGCCCAGCGCGAGACCAGCTGCGGCAAGGCATCAGAAATGGTTGCCACTTGGGCGGGGATGCCGGGAGGAATGGGGATGCCGAGGGCGTCGCGAAGCAGGGGTGCATCCGGGGCCTGGGCTAGGTGCTCGCGCCCGCCAATGCGCACGCGCATAATCCGCGTGCCCAGCTGGTCCAGGGCGGAAAGCGGCACGTCGGTGTGCTCGCCCAGCTCGTCTACGGGAATCGGCCCGAGCACGCGCAGCAGGTCCGCTACCTCTTCGGTGGTGCGGGCCCGGCGCGAGGGCTCGGTGCGTTGGAGCTGTGCGTGGACCTCAGCGATAATCTCTGGATCGAGCAGCTCGCGCAGCTCCACCGTGCCGAGCAATTTGGCTAAAAGCGCGGGGTCAAGGGCCAGGGCAGCCGCGCGCTTTTCTGCCAATGGGGAATCGCCCTCGTACATGAACGCGCCGGTGTAATTAAACAGCAGCGAAGAGGCAAATGGCGAGGGCTGTTCGGTGGTGACCTCCGCAATGCGGATGCGGCGGTGGCCCAGCTCCCGTATGACTTCCGTAAGCGCGGGGACATCGTAGACGTCCTGGACGCACTCGCGCACCGTCTCCAAGATGATGGGGAAGGACGGGTACTTGCGGGCAACGTCCAAAAGCTGCTCGGCGCGCTGGCGTTGCTGCCACAACGGCGCGCGCTTGCCCGGGTTACGGCGAGGCAAGAGCAGCGCGCGGGCCGCGCATTCGCGGAAGCGGGAGGCAAAGAGCGCGGAATTGCCCACTTGCTCGGCCACGATATCGGCAATCTCATCAGCGTCGAAAGCGAAGATGGACCCATCAGGTTCGGATTCTGCTTCCGGCAGGCGCAGCACGATGCCATCATCGCCAGCTACGGCCTGCGGATCCATGCCGGTGCGCTCGCCTACCCTGGCCCCCACCGCCAACGCCCACGCGGAGTTGACCGGCCGACCAAACGGGGTATGCAGCACCACGCGCCAATCGCCTAGCTCATCGCGGAAGCGCTCGAGCACCAAAGTCTTTTCATCCGGGATGACACCAGTGGCCTCGTTCTGCTCCTGCAAATAGGCCACGATATTGGAGCGCGCATTATCGTCGGCATCCGCAATGATATCCGGCGAGGAAAAGACCTCGCGGCGATACTCACCTAGCGCCTTACCCAGCTCATAGGGGCGGCCCGCGCCATCGCCATTCCAAAACGGCAGGCGGCCGGTATGCCCCGGCGCGGGTGTGACCAACACCTGGTCGCGCGTGATGTCCTCGATGCGCCAACTGGTAGCGCCCAAGGTGAATACATCGCCCACCCGGGACTCATAAACCATCTCCTCATCCAGCTCGCCCACCCGGCGCGGAGCGCCACCGAAGCCCTCGCCCGAGCCGGTATAGAGGAATACTCCAAACATGCCCCGATCCGGAATCGTGCCACCGCTGGTGACAGCTACCCGCTGGGCACCAGGCCGCGCGGTCATCACTCCCGCCACACGGTCATAGACCACGCGGGGTTTAAGTTCCGCAAAGTCCGTGGACGGGTAGACGCCGCTTACCAGGTCCAGCACGGAGTCATAGACCTCGCGCGCCAGATCGCGATAGGGCCAGGCCCGGCGGACCATCTCGTACCACTCATCGGCATCAAGCCCGTCCTCACCAGCCGCGGACACCGCCGCCACCGTCTGCTGCGCCAGCACATCCAACGGGTTGCGCGGGGTATGCATCTCTTCAATGAGCCCGGCGCGCATGCGCGATACCGTCAGCGTGGACTGCACTAGATCCGCGCGGTGCTTGGGGTAAAAGGAGCCATGCGAGACCGCGCCCACAAAGTGGCCGGCGCGGCCCACGCGCTGCAGGCCGGAGGCCACGGAGGGCGGCGATTCCACCTGTACGACTAGCTCCACTGCACCCATGTCGATGCCCAGCTCCAACGAGCTTGTGGCCACCACGGCCTTGAGCGTTCCTTCTTTCAGCATGGTTTCAGTCATCGCGCGCTCATCCTTAGACACCGAGCCATGGTGGGCGCGGGCGATAACCGCCGGGGCCTTGCCGGCGACGTCGACCTGCTTCATCAGCTGGGCTGGGTCCCGGCGGGTTTCGGGCGACAGCGAATCCGGATCATGCTCTTGCGCATAGAGCTCATTGAGCCGGCTGGTCAGCCGCTCGGCCGTGCGCCGAGAGTTGACAAATACCAGTGTGGAGCGATGCGCCATGATTTCCGCATAGAGGTCATCTTCAATAAACGGCCAGATGGACTTGGCCGTGGGCAGCGCGGACTCATCCACGGAAGGAGAGCTGATGCCAATCGCATCATCCACCGTCATCTCCCCGATGGTGGAGCCTTGCTCCGGTGTGGGCAAATCGGACATATCCTCTACCGACACATGCACGTCCAGCTGCCACTTCTTCTCCGCGGCCGGCGCGACAATTTCTACTGGGCGGTTGCCGCCTAAGAAATTCGATACCGCAGACAGCGGACGCACGGTGGCGGAAAGTCCAATGCGCTGGAAGTCCCCTGCCACCTGCTGTAGGCGCTCTAAGGTCAGCGCCAGGTGCACGCCGCGCTTGGTGCCAGCCAGGGCATGAATCTCATCGATAATGACGGTATCCACCGTCTTTAAAATCCCCGCCGCCTTAGAGGTAAGCATCAAATAGGCTGACTCCGGGGTGGTAATCAAGATATCCGGCGGCTTGCGCACCTGCCGCGCACGCTCCGCCGAGGGCGTATCTCCCGAGCGCACGCCTACCGAGATATCCGGTACATCCAGCCCAAGGTTCTCCGCGGTGCGCGCGATACCGGTCAGCGGGGCGCGCAGGTTATTTTCCACGTCCACGCCGAGTGCCTTAAGCGGGGAGATATACAGCACCTTCACCCCAGCAGCGGAACCCGAGGCGCCAGAGCCCACCGGCAGCGCCAGCTGGCCTTCGCGTTCAACCAAATTATTCAGCGCCCACAAGAACGCGGCGAGGGTCTTACCGGAGCCGGTAGGAGCCACTACAAGGGCATGCTCACCGCGGGAAATCTTCTCCCAGGCCTGCGCCTGCACTGCGGTGGGGGCGGCAAATACATCCCGAAACCACTGCGCTACTTGGGGCCGGAAGCGGTCGAGGATGTTTTCTGGCATGCCCACACTCTAGTCCGCGTTGTAATGTGGGCACCATGACCGTCGAAATTTCTGATTCCCGCCTGACCAATTCCCTCGCCCAGGGCTGCGGCGAGATCCTGAAAGGCGTGCGCAACGGGGGCCTGCTACGGGGCCTTTCGCTTGGCGACGCCGGCGATGAAGCCGCCCAAGAATGGATCGCTCGCGTGCTTGAACAGCACCGCCCCCAGGACGGCATGCTCTCTGAGGAAGCCTCCGATGACCTGGCCCGTTTGAAGAAGGACCGCGTGTGGATCGTGGATCCGCTCGACGGCACCAAGGAATTTGCCACCGGCCGCCAAGACTGGGCCGTACACATCGCCCTGGTAGAAAACGGTATCCCCATCCACGCGGCGGTGGGCCTGCCGGATCTCGGCGTTACCTTCAAGTCCTCGGACGTTCGGGCGGTCACCGGCCCGCTGTCTAAGAAGTTCGTCGTCTCCCGCAATCGCCCGCCCAAGGTAGCCGACTATATTGCGGAGAAAATGGGCTATGAAATCGTGGGCGTCGGCTCCGCGGGTGCCAAGGCCATGCACGTGCTGCTCGGCGATTATGACGGTTATATCCACGCCGGTGGCCAGTACGAGTGGGATCAGGCCGCCCCGGTGGGCGTCGCACAAGCTTCCGGTCTGCACTGCTGCCGCCTCGACGGCTCCGAAATCCGCTTCAATAATGAGGACACCTTCATCCCGGACATCCTCATCTGCCGCCCCGAGCTCAAGGATGAAATCTTGGAGCACGCCCAGGCCTTTGCCGCGGAGAACGGCGGCTTTTAAAGACCTAAATCGGTAGCCAGGCGCGATACTGCCCTTGTGTGAAACTCATCGTAATCGCTAAGGGTATCCCGGCCGAGATAGCCAAAGACCTCGGCGTTGATCAGCCCAATAATCCTCGCCCAAGCCTCCAGCGCCTTTTCCATCGCATCCTCGGTGAGCTCTGCACCGATGTCCTGCGCGGCGGCTGCCAGATCCGCAGCAAACTGTGGCGAACGACGCCTTAGCGGCGCACTGGAGGCTCCTTCCAGCAGAGCAGCTATCCGGCGGCTCACTTTCGTCCCAGCTACAACAGTCTCTGCAGCCGGGGCTCGGTAGCCCACGATCGGCGTGCCATAAATCAGGCCCCAACGTTGCGGAAAATCCAGGGCCCACCGCCGCATAGCGCTCACCACTTCCACGAATCTCTCGCGTGGTTGGGCTCGTAGGTCATCACGCTGCGCCACGGCATTATCGAGCCCATCAAAGGCATCGACGATAAGCAACGTAATCAGTTGCGCCCTATCGGGGACGTAGCGATAAATACCGGAAGAGACTATCCCTAGCTCGCGGGCTATGGCCCTCAGGTTCAGCGCCTCCACGCCACCGTTTGCGAGCTGCTTCCGCCCCAATTCGATGATGCGGGTCATCGTCTCTTCGCGGGCGCGCTCTCGTGGGGTTTGTGCCATGAATAAACTATAGCAACTCACAAATGAGAGCACTGCTCTTGTCTTCGTGGGAGAATTCCTATACCTTGAGAGAGCACTAGTCACTAAATTGAACAGGAATCTTGGAAATGAAATATCTCATCACCGGAGCGGGCCCCGTCGGCCGCGTAGTTGCCCGTGAACTCGCCTCCCGGGGACATGAATGCCTCATCATGAGCCGACACGCCACCACGATTAACCTCGGGCCCCGCGTCCAGCACATCACCGGCGATGCAACCAGTAAAGAGTCCTACCCTGCCAATATCGACGGCATCGCGCACTGCATTCACGCCGCCTATAACGCCGAGCAATGGCGAAAGCTCCTCATCCCCGCCGAAGAAACCGCGCTTCACATCGCTGCGGAACGCACCATCCCCATCGTGTTCCCCGAATCCACCTATGGCTTTGATCCAAACCGCGAAGAAGTCTCGCCGACTACTCCCTTGACCGGCTCCCGGAATGGAAAGCCCGGCGTGCGCGCGCAGCTCATCGACGCCCGTCTCACCTCTCGCGCCCACACCGTATCCGTCATCGCGGCCGATTTATTTGGTCCCGACTCCGGGCCGGGTTGCGTCTACCACCAGCTGATAATCGGCAAGCGCTTCCCCCTAGCTCTAATCAACCCACATGCGAAGCACTCGGTGACCTACCTGCCAGATTTCGGCCGCGCTCTTGCCGATGCCCTCCTCGACCCCACCAGTGCTCCCATCGTCGCAACACCGTGCGCTCCGGCGCTAACGCAGGCGGAATTCGCCGACCGCGCGGGGTGCCACCGCACCCCGATAACGATCCACCCCTGGATGCTCAAGCTCGGTGGACTCTTAAGCACCGATCTGCGTGGGCTGGTTGAGATGACCTACTTATGGGAGCGCCCCTCCATCCTCACCGGCGCCACTGCACGGTGGAAAGCTACCCCCATAGAACAAGCGCTACGCGAAACAGTCTCCTGCGATAATGCCACTGCCAGCGCCAAGAGGAAATAAACGCTCCAACTACTCCAATGTTTTTCTAACGCTCTACACTGGAGCACCATGAGTGATACGTCCACCGTTTCTAGCGCCGCTATTGCCACTCCGTACGAGGATCTGCTGCGCCGCGTTCTCGACGAAGGCACGCCGAAAGGCGATCGCACCGGCACCGGCACCCGCTCTATTTTTGGCGCGCAGCTCCGCTATAACCTGGCCGAGTCCTTCCCGCTGCTGACCACCAAGAAGGTCTATTTCCACGCGGTATTGGGCGAGCTTTTATGGTTCCTCAAAGGCGAGTCCAATATTAAGTTCCTGCAGGACAATAAGGTCCGCATCTGGAATGAGTGGGCGGATGACAATGGCGAGCTAGGGCCGGTCTACGGCGTGCAGTGGCGCTCCTGGCCCACCCCGGATGGCCAGCACATTGATCAAATCCAGCAGGCGCTCGACACTCTGAAGAATAACCCGGATTCTCGCCGCAACCTGGTCTCTGCATGGAACGTCGCGGAGCTGGACAAGATGGCGCTGATGCCCTGCCACCTGCTCTTCCAGCTCTACGTGGCCGATGGCACCCTGTCTATGCAGGTCTACCAGCGCTCGGCCGACATGTTCTTAGGCGTTCCGTTCAATATCGCCTCCTATGCGGCGCTGACCCACATGTTTGCCCAACAGGCCGGGCTCAAGGTGGGCGAGCTCATCTGGACCGGCGGCGATTGCCATATCTATAACGATCACGTGGAGCAGGTCAAAGAGCAGCTTTCCCGCGAACCCCGCCCGTACCCGCAGCTCAACCTGCGCAAGGCGGAAGATATGTTCTCCTATGACTTCGCCGACTTTGAGATTGAGGGCTACGATCCCCACCCCACCATCAAGGCTCAGGTATCCGTCTAATGTTGGGCGCAATCTGGGCGCAGTCCCTCGACGGAATCATTGGCGATGGCGAGCAAATGCCCTGGCACGTGCCGGAAGACCTCAAGCACTTTAAGGACGTGACCATGGGCGCGCCGGTCATCATGGGCCGAAAAACCTGGGAGTCACTCAACCCTAAATTCCGCCCCCTTCCCGGCCGGGAGAATTACGTGCTCTCCTCCCGCACACCCGGCCAGTGGTCCGCCGGCGCCCAGGTCATCACCGCTATGCCCCCGCTTTCCGACGCCTGGGTTATCGGCGGCGGCCAAATTTATACCGCCACCTTGGATCAGGTCGACCGAATTGAGGTCACCCTCATGGGCGTCAATATCGGTAGCACCTACGGCGATAAATCCATCTACGCCCCCGAAATCCCCGAGGAATTCGGCCTCGCCCACAGCACCGACTGGCTCACCTCCGACAAGGGCCACCTAGAGCTCCCGGAGCAATCCGCCAGCGATCTCCCCATGAAATACCGCTTTTTAACCTACGACCGAAAGGATGCAGCCTAATGTCTGTTGCTACCCCAGAAACCAACTCCGACGTCACCATCTTCTACGCCGACTGGTGCCCATTCTGCGCCAAGCTAATCAAGAACCTTGACCGCACCGAAACCCCGTACGAGCTTGTCGACGTCGAGGCCGACAACACCGAAGACATCAATGCCTGGATCGAATCCGTCAACGACGGCAACCGCATCATCCCCACCGTCCTCTACTCCGACGGCACTCACGAGACCAACCCACCGGCGTCCTCCGTACGCAATAAGCAGAAGGAATTGGCCGAGAGCTAATCCAAGCCCCAGCCATTTCGGGGCACCCCTGCCCCACTGCTATGATTAGCCAAGTTGCACACGCAACCCCGCCCCAGTAGCTCAGGGGATAGAGCACGGCTCTCCTAAAGCCGGTGTCGGTGGTTCGAATCCACTCTGGGGCACCATGTGAAGTCTCGAGACATCGTTCCGATCGGCGTCTCGAGACTTTTCCGATTATTCAATACTCCGATATTGCTGCCCCAAGCATATAAGGCGCTCACGTAGACTAAACCTATGCACTTACTCCTCGCCTCATACCTACACCCAGAAATCAGCAAATACATTTCGGGTCGAGTGCTGTACATCGATGATGCTGCCGCGGGAATGAGCCAAGCCCCGTTCGCCCAAACAGAGTTGACAACCATTCGCAATGCGGCAGAGGAACTAATCCCCTTAACCGTGGCGCAGGCGCAACCGAGCGACATACGCAATGAAATCAACTTAGCCGACTGCATCTATGTTGCGAGCGGCGAGGCATTCCGTCTCCTTGATGCGCTGAGACTCACTGGTACCGACCACCTGCTAGTTGAAGCGGTCCAGAACGGCACGCTTTACGCTGGAAGTTCTGCCGGCGCAATGGTTGCAGGACCTTCAATCGAACCGGCATCAATCATGGACGATCCGCGGACGGCACCGCAGCTCACCGACCACACAGGACTAAATCTCACTCCGTATGTCATTATTCCCCACGCCCAAGGAACAACTGGTCCTTATTCTATAAACGTCATCAGTGAAACTGTTGCGCAGTACGGACAAGATTGGAATCTCCTACTGCTGAGGGATGGGCAAGCCCTCGTAGTTGAAGGTGGAAAAACTATGCTCATCTAATCCGCCCAGGAAAACAACAGACTTACACTAACTTTCTGGCAATAAATCAGTTCGATTGCTCCATGGAACTGCTTTCGTTCGCAGCACGGCGAACCCGCATCGCACTAATAAAGCCCAGCACCAGGAATGCCGTTGCAGCAAGAATCGAGTATCGAACGGCTTCGGTCATGCCATCGCTAAGCGCCTGCACCACAACGCTGGTCTGCTCGCCAAGGGGGGGGCTATGCCCACCTTGAGCGCGCAGTCCTGCAATAGCGGAACCGGCTGATTGACGCGTTGCTTCTGCTATGCCATCGGCCCCCAGCCCCATGATGCCGGCCGACTCGAGCGTCTTCGGCAACGTTAACCCAAGGGCCCTGAAATATACCGACCCAGAAACCGCGGTACCCAGCGCGGAACCGACCTGGTGGACCGTACTCTGGGTAGCCGAAGCCTGACCGGAACTTTTCACCGGAGTCTCGCTGAGCAGCGTGCCCGTTAACTGCACAGGCACAAAGCCCAAGCCGTAGAGCGTCAATGGCAAGGCAATGATCCAACCGCAGCCACGCCAGAAATGAACGTTTGCGACCCCAGCTATCGGTAATCTTTCCTGAGGCCTACAACAGCGCTGCAGGCAGGACGATAAACGAACTCCTGCCCCATCGCGCCTTAGCTAAATCCAGTCTCGCCGTGGAGACACTGCGCCTATTTAGTAACCATCTCGCTCATCATTAGTCACCTGCTACGGGTTGGGCCTAAGCCTCTTGAGCCTCGCTGATGGCGTTGCCTAGTGCTGCAATGAATGCAATCAGGCCAATCGTAATGAGGATATGACCAAGACCAGCGATCCCGGAGATCATTGCAGTGGACTCGTCCCCCAATACGGTCAAGCTTCCGTGCCAGATCATGACGCCGACGGTGACGACCACGCCGACGTTATACAGCCAGAAAAACGCGTTGAACTGACCGCGACTGCGTGACAGACCAAAGACCTTCTCCAATAGCAAGAAGATAAGGCTCATCATGAAACCGAGCGCCAGCAGGTGAGTATGCGCCACGCTCAGCTGAGTGAACTCCCCCTCGGGGAAGTCATTGGCACGCGTGAATTCGCGGTAGAAGACCCCGGCCCCCAATCCCAAGACAAGGTAGAAAATAGATGCCCAATACAAAGCTTTCATGGTCATTCTCCTTCCCAACCGCTGCCACGGCCGGAGTAGCGATGAATAAAATATTCTAAGGACTTATCTTTCTACATGCGTCCCCGTTTTGAATCACAGAGCTGGTTGAAGCTGTGGTCAACCAGTTGGTTGACTATTAGGTCCGGTAGCTTAATATTCAAAGGCCTGCGCCGAGAAATACAAGCGCTGAATGCCAGGCCGCTTTTGTTTCAACAAGAACCCGAATCGTTGAAGTGGTCTTCGGTAACTCCAGCTAGTTTGAACAGGCCCACGCCTGAACCATATTCATATGTTCAACGAAGGCCGCTTCTGTTCTTTGCTCATGCAATTGAATCCAAGCGTCCACGACATCATCTGGGTAAACGCCCGCCGCGCGCAATACCGCCGCGGTGAATGGCACTGGAGCCAAGCCTGAAGCTGTAATCACTCCACCATCAAAAACTGCATCTTCTTCTTTATAGCCATCGATATTGGCGTAGTTCACTGAGGCAAGGAAGCCATGCGCGTTTGAAGTGTGTTTGCAGTGGTCAAGCACCCCAGCACGAGCGAAGGCCACAGTTCCACCACAGATTGCTGCCAAGAGCACTTCATTCTTCTTTAAGACCTTAATCGTCTCCAACAGCTGTTCGTGCCCGTCAAAGTATGTATCCGCTCCTGGCACCACGAACGCCGCAATATCAGTCCTATTCTGGATGTCCTGCAAGGTCAGGCCTGGAACTATCTCGATTCCGCCCTTGGAGCGAACGGGTTCTAGCGATTCGCCAACAAACAAGACCTTGAAGCGATCCGGTACTTGGGCCTCAGCTTCAGCTACCTGCGTTGTGAGGTAGGCATACTCCCAATCAGACATGGTTTCCGTCGCGTAAATAGCAATGACCTTCATGGAATTCACAATACGCAGACTTTCTAAATCACTACTAAACACGCGGATATTCCGATAAGTGTGTCCTTGGACCACTCGAATGACCTAATCCCTCGCCTTAAACTGGCCACATGTCTGAAGTAGTAAAGCAGTACACCGTAGACCTCACCCGCCTCGACACCGCCGTATACCGCGCTACCAATTCCGCCGGAGCCAGCATTGAGTTTGGCAGTGGTGAGGGACTCCTCTCCCCCGTTGAACTTTTGCTTGCAGCCGTTGCGGGGTGCTCCGCGGTAGACGTGGATGTGGTGACGTCCCGGCGCGCGGAGCCGGAATCTTTTGATGTGCATGTGGAAGGCGACCGCGTAAATGAGGACGGGGCATCGCGCCTGTCAGAGGTTCGCGTGGGGTTCGATCTATCGTTCCCGGATACGCCAGAGGGTAACCAAGCTCGCAGGCTCGTGGACAACCTGATTCGCATCTCCCATGAGAAGGACTGCACGGTATCGCGCACGGTTGAGAATCCCACACGAGTGTTGTTTAGCAACGACTCAAAATAGTTTCCCAAAGTAAAAGCGCGACATGCGGTTGCGTTCCGGCTGGGGCGCTAGACCTCTTGCTATGGTGCAATTGTTAACTACTGTGACAAATGTGATTACTGCAGGAGCTCAACATGTCACCATCTTTCTCCCGTCGCGGCCTCTTTAAGGTCGGCGCTCTCGCCCTGACCGCAGGCGCCATCGGTGCTGCCGCTCCCCATGCAACGGCCCTCGGACGGGTGCGCGGCACCATCATCGATTATTCTGCCGGCGTTCCTTCCCCGCAGGCAATTAAGAATGCCGGCCACATGGGCGCGATTCGCTACGTCTCCGACAAGCGCCCTGGCGCAGCGTGGATGACCGGCAAGCCGGTAACCCTCAAGGAAACTAAGGCCAATGCAGCAGCAGGCCTGCCCACCGCTTCCGTATACCAATTTGGCCGCGCGGAGACCGCGGATTGGAAGCAGGGCGCAGCAGGTGCTGCAATTCACGCACCGAAGGCGATTGCACTACACAAGAAGGCAGGCGGCCCAACCAACCGCCCCATCTACATTGCTATCGACGATAACCCCACCCGCGAGCAGTACACCCGCCAAATCCGCCCATACCTGCAGGCATTCTCCAAGACGCTGGAGCTAGCCGGCTACCAGACAGGTGTCTACGGCAATTACAACACCATCGAGTGGGCAATCCAGGACGGCATCGGCAAGTACTTCTGGATGCATGACTGGGGTTCTAACGGCAAGATCCACCCGCGCACGACTATTCACCAGCTGCCGCACGGCAAACAGCAGACCATCGGCGGCGTCATCGTAGACGTTAACGAGGTCTACGCTGATGACTGGGGCCAGTGGACACCAGGCAAGTCCGCGGCACCCGCACCGGCAAAGAAGCCAACCACTAAGAAACCACAGCCAAAGCCGCAGCCGCAGACCACGGCCCCGAGCAATGGCTCATCCGACCTGGTAAATCAGCTGAGCTCACAGCTACAGAGCAAGCACCCAGAGCTGCCAGAACTGCCGCAGGTAACTGCAGATGGCGTAACTTTCAATGGCAAAACGTTGAGCAACGATCAAATTCGCCAGCTAGCGAAGATCATTGCAGAAACGGTTGCTAAGGCGCGGTAGTACTACTTCTTAGAGGGCTCGGAGGTTTTCTCCGAGTCCTTCTTTTTGTCTGTGGACTTCTTATCGGAGCTGCCTTTATCCTTCTTTTTGGACGTAGTGGACTCGCTGGTAGGTTCCTTCGACGCGGATTTATCCTTCTTCCCTGTGCCGGGTTTTTCGTCCTTATCCTTCTTGCTAGACGACGTCGTGGAGGTCTCCGAGGTAGTGGTTTCAATCGGCGGCACGTCCTCGCCGTCTTTGTACTTGAGGAAACGCTCGGTAGCCTTGCCCAGGCTCTTTCCGGTGACCTCATCTTTTACGTAATCAGTAAGCTCATCGGACGAGCCATTGATTGAGGCTGCGGCTACGAAGTTCTCACCAAAGGAGACGGAAGAGTTGATGGACTTATCATTGGACCAGCCCCACTTGCTGCCCACCACGTTAGAGAGCTTGGCGGTGCCATAGTCCTGGCGGTAGCCATCCTCAGAGATGGGATCGGCATGTGCCATAGCTACGAGCACTGGGTGGGTTTCATCGCGCTCGATGAGCTGCGAAATGAAGCTGGCAACGTCATACGTAGAGGTCTGCGAGTAACCCCATTTCTCGCCGGCTTTGGTAGATTCCAACTTGAATTCATCGGCAATGGTGTCGATGGACTCTGGGTATTTTTCAAAAAGGTCCTCGGCGGACTTATCGGAGGAGCTAGCGATCATATCCAGCGCCTCATACTTATCTTCGTACTCGCCCTTTTCCATGACGTAGGTGGCGATATAGAGTTTGATGAGGCTGAGCGCCGGGCGAGCCTCGTGCTCCGAGGCAGAACCCATATGCATGCCATCATGCAGGCGAATATAGGTAACGGAGCGCCCCTCATCACCTTTTAGAAACTCATTGATTTCTGGTGGGACGTCGCGGTTGGTGTCTGTTGCGCCCGAGGGGGCGTCGGCAAGCGCGCCGCTATCGCTTTCGCTGGTGCTGCACGCGGTGGCGGTCAAGGCGAGCATACATACGGCTAAAGCGGCACCAGCCTTGGCTGATGCCGCCTTGCGAGTCAACGACGTTCTAAACACGTCGATACATGTTACCGGTTGAGTGCACTATCTAGGCAATTAATGCTGGACGGGTGCCTCCACCCCTACGCCGGTAAGCGAGCGGACTTCCATTTCTGCAGAAAGCTCCTCCAAGTCGTCTGGCTTGGTCATGATGGAGACCAACCAGCCGACGAAGAAGGACAGCGGAATGGATACCAAGCCCGGCGAGGAAAGCGGGAAGATAGCCCAGTCCGCGCTCGGGAACATGGAGGTCTCAGAACCGGAGACTGCTGGGGAGAAGAAGATGAGCACCAAGCAGGACACCACGCCGGTGTACATGGAGGCCACTGCACCTGCGGTATTGAAGCGGCGCCAGTACAGGGAGTACAGGATCGTCGGCAGGTTGGCAGAAGCCGCAACCGCGAAGGCCAAGGAGACCAAAAATGCCACGTTCTGGGTCATGGCCAGGATGCCCAGGATGATGGAGACGATGCCGAGGACCACCACGGTGGCCTGGGAAATGCGAACCTGCTCGGCCTCGGTGGACTTACCGTTGCGGATGACCGCATGGTAAATATCGTGGGCGATGGATGCCGAGGCGGTAATGGCCAGGCCAGCAACCACGGCAAGCACGGTGGCGAAGGCCACTGCGGAAATAACCGCCATGAAGATAGAGCCGCCAATCTCCAGCGCAAGCAGTGGTGCCGCGGCATTAGCCCCGCCCGGCGCGGCGAGGATGCGGTCCGGACCGACCAAGGCGGCGGCGCCGTACCCCAGGACCAAGGTCATGAGATAGAAGGCGCCGATGATAACGATCGCCCAGGTAACAGAACGGCGGGCTTCAGTAGCGGTAGGCACGGTGTAGAAGCGCATCAACACGTGCGGCAGACCGCCCACACCAAGCACCAGCGAAATGCCTAGGGAGATGAAATCCAGCTTGGTGGCGGTGGTGGCGCCGTATTTCAGGCCAGGGGCCATGATGTCTTTAGCTTCATAGCCCTTCTCCTTAATCTGTTCAGAGGCGGCGTGCATATCAATGGCGTTATTGAACAGGGTGCTAAAACCGCCGCGCAGTGCAATGAATACCAAGAAGCACATGATGACCACACCGGCTACCAGCAGTACGGCCTTGATCATCTGCACGTAGGTGGTGCCCTTCATGCCGCCGACCAGAACATAGACAATCATGAGCACACCAACGACGCCCACGACGACCGCCTGCCACTTAAAATCGTGGATATCCAGCAGCACGGCCACTAGAGATCCTGCGCCTGCCATCTGTGCGATGAGGTAGAAGAGCGTGACAAAGAGGGTGGCGATGGACGCTGCTACGCGCACGGGCTTCTGCTTCAAACGGAAAGACAAGACATCCGCCATGGTGAAGCGGCCAACGTTACGCATAGGCTCGGCAACGAGCATGAGTGCTACCAGCCAGGCAACAAAGAAGCCGACTGAGTACAAAAAGCCGTCGTAGCCATTGAGCGCCACAGCGCCAACGATGCCCAGGAACGATGCAGCGGAGAGGTAGTCACCAGAGATGGCGAGGCCGTTTTGTCGGCCGGAGAAGGTGCCGCCGCCGGTATAAAAGTCCGAGGCTTTCTTCGTGGTCTTTCCGGCGCGCAGCACCACCGCCATGGTGATGAAAAGGAAGATGCCGAAAATGGAGATGTTCAAGATGGGATTGCCAGCGGAAGATTCGGCGGCGAGGGTGGTGGTAATCATTACATGCCCTCCAACTCTTCACGGATGGCGGCCGACTTAGGCTCGATATTCTTATTGGCATACTTCACGTAGATCCACGTGATAATGAAGGTGGTGAGGAACTGGGCTAGGCCGAAAACCAGTCCGATATTCCAGCCGCCACCAAGCTCGATTGCCATAAAGCTAGGGGCAAACACGGCAGCTAGAACGTAGACCACGTACCACACAAAGAAGGCCACGGTCATGGGAAAAGTAAAACTCCGGTAGGTACGGCGCAGCTCGCCGAATTCGGCGGAGTCGCGCATCGCGATGAACTCGCTACCGGTGGGTTCGCGGCGCGAGACAGGAGTTGCAGCTACGTCACTCATAGAGCTTCGTCTCCTTGGGTGAGAGGAACTTAGGTCACACGAGATAGTGTGGGATTCATCACTATACACGTTGACATGTAAGTTACCGAACATTTTCTGCAAGGTTGTGAACTCTGCCAAGAAAACACCTCACCTCTCCACCCTTTCAAGCTCATAGGTTCCGCCGAGCTGGATCAACGTCTTTAGCCAACTACCCCCATCGGTGGAAACAACCCCCTTTTGCGAAGATTGTTAACAGTCGCTTGACAAAAGAAAAGCCCCCGGTGAGGGGGCTTAAACTGCGGGTGAGACTATTCCTCGTCGCCAGGGAACTCGCGCGGGTCGTTAAACATGCGACCAAAGCCCTCCTGGCCTTCCAGGGCATCGATGGCGGATACTTCCTCCGCCGTAAGCTCCAGCTCGGTGGCGGCGAGGTTTTCCTTTAGCCGCTCGGTGCGCGCGGACTTCGGAATCACGGACATACCCTTGGACATGAGGTAGGACAGAACTACCTGGCCCTCGGTGGCCTCGTGGTCAGCGGCAGCTTGCTCAATCACTGGGTTATTGAGCACTACCCCGCGTGCCAACGGGGCCCATGCCTCGGTGACGA
Source organism: Corynebacterium sp. KPL4072 (assembly GCF_037908395.1). Classification (NCBI taxonomy): domain Bacteria; kingdom Bacillati; phylum Actinomycetota; class Actinomycetes; order Mycobacteriales; family Corynebacteriaceae; genus Corynebacterium; species Corynebacterium sp. KPL4072. Next base: position 16,734 of record NZ_JBBMGE010000006.1, on the reverse strand, counting down.
TGTCGTTATCGTGATGGAAGGCGCGCAAGCCGGACTGAGTAAAACCCGGGTGAATCTCCACCTGGTTAAGCACCGGAGAAATACCGGTGGTGGAAATCAAGTCCTTGAGCACGTCCTCGTAGAAGTTGGCCACGCCGATAGACGCAATCTGGCCCATACCTTGCAAGCGAGCGATAGCCTCAAAGGTCTCGTTGTATAGGCCACCCTGCGGCCACGGCCAGTGGATGAGATACAGGTCAAGATAGTCCAGCTGCAGATCCTTCAGCGACTGCTGGAAAGCTTCTTCTACCTTGTGCGCGCCCTGGTGAGAATGCCAGACCTTGGAAGTAACAAAGAGCTCATCGCGGGTGACATCGCCGGCATCCATTGCCTGCTTGAGGGCGGTGCCTACCGCCTCTTCGTTCTTGTACAGCGTAGCGGTATCGAAGTGGCGGTAGCCCAAGTCGATGGCCTCACGAATAATGCGGATACATTCCTCGTCATAGAGCTTGTACGTACCTAGGCCCAGTTGGGGCATTTCGCGGTCATCATTAAAAGTTACGGTTGGCACAGTCATGCCCTCCATTGTGCCGCAGTTTTTAAAGCCGCGCCGAAAACGACGAAACCCCAGGGCGAACCTGGGGTTAAGCGCTTCTAGTCGGCACGGATGAGGTCAATGATAAAGACCAAGGTGCGGCCGGATAGCGGGTGCGCACCGCCGGCAGGACCATAGGCCTTTTCCGGCGGAATGATGAGCTTGCGACGGCCGCCCACCTTCATTCCCGGAATGCCCTCCTGCCAGCCGGCAATGAGACCGGTCAGTGGGAACTCGATGGACTGGCCACGGTCCCACGAGGAATCGAACTCTTGGTTGGTCTCGTATTCAGCGCCGACGTAGTGGACCTCCACTACGGCACCAGGCTGTGCCTCAGCACCGTCGCCGACGACGATGTCTTCTACGACAAGGTCCGTCGGCGCTGGGCCAGACTGGGCTTCAATAACAGGCTTATCCATGGGGATTATTCTCCTTGGGAAATCTAGTTTGTTCGTGCGGTCGCATTAAAAACCGAACCGAGCTGCACCTATTATAGGTGCTACCACCCGATTCGGCTTAATTCGGCGAACCCGCGGGGCGCTTTAGCGCTCGTTACGTGGGGTAACCTTACGCAGGGACTCGCCGGTGTAGATCTGGCGCGGACGGTTGATCTTGGTGTTGATCTCCAGCTGCTCGCGGTACTGAGCAATCCAGCCCGGCAGGCGGCCGATAGCAAAGAGGACGGTGAAGAAGTCCGTCGGGAAGCCCATGGCGCGGTAGATCAGGCCGGTGTAGAAGTCCACGTTCGGGTAGAGCTTGCGGGAGACAAAGTAGTCATCGTTCAGCGCAATCTCTTCCAGCTTCATGGCCAGATCCAGCATCGGGTCGCCACCCAAGTGATCGATGATCTCGTGTGCGGTCTCCTTGACGATGGCAGCGCGTGGGTCGTAGTTCTTGTACACGCGGTGGCCGAAGCCCATGAGGCGAACGCCCTTTTCCTTATTCTTCACGCGGTTCATGAAGTCGGTAGCGTCACCATCGTGGTTGTTCTGGATATCTTCCAACATCTCCAGAACGGCTTGGTTTGCACCACCGTGCAGTGGGCCGGACAGAGCGTTAATGCCGCCAGCAATAGAGACGAACATGTTCGCCTGCGCGGAACCAATCATGCGCACGGTGGAAGTAGAGCAGTTCTGCTCGTGGTCAGCGTGCAGAATGAGTAGCTTATCCAGGGCCTTAGCTACGACCGGGTCAACCTCGTATTCCTCGGTTGGGTAGCCAAACATCATGCGCAAGAAGTTCTCGCGGGCGTTCAGGCTATTATCCGGGTACATATAAGGCTTACCCTGGGAAGCTCGGTAGGCATAGGCGGCCAGCATTGGCACCTTAGCCAGCAGGCGAACGGTTGCCTTATCCAGCTGCTCTGGGTCCAGCGGGTTGAGCTGGTCCTGGTAGTAAGCGGAGAGAATGTTAAGGGAGGAAGCTAGCACCGCCATCGGGTGTGCGTTGCGCGGGAAGATGTTGAACGCGGCCTTGAAATCCTCATCCAGCAGGGTGTGGTGGCGAATTTCCTTATTAAAGTGGCTGAGCTCTTCCTCGTTGGGCAGGTGACCCTTGATCAGGAGGTAAGAAACTTCGTTGAAGGAAGCATTTTCTGCAAGGTCTGCAATGTCGTAGCCACGGTGGCGCAGGATGCCCTCTTCACCATTAATGAAGGTGATCTTGGACTCGGTGGAACCGGTGGAGGTGTAACCAGGGTCGAAGGTAACAAGTCCGGTTTCGTTACGGAGCTTGGAGATGTCAAAGCCGGAGTCACCCTCGGTGGACTGCTTGATGTCCATCTCGTACTCGCCGCCTGGGTACTGGAGCACTACTTTGTTGTCTTCAGAAGCCACGGAAGTTCCTTTCTCTTTGTGAGAGTCATTATTAGGCACTAACTTAAAGAAGCTAGTTGGATAGCTCTTCACAGTTTAGCAAACTTTGTGACGCCGCCTACAAGTTTCGGTCGACTAAAATAACTGCCGTTCGACCGGAACTGTCCTACACTGACACTCATGAGCACTCCAGAACTTTCGCTGCCCGCCCATCTCCTGCCTGCCGACGGCCGCTTTGGTTGCGGCCCCTCCAAGATTCGTCCCGACCAACTTGCGGCCATAGACCCCGAGGTTATGGGCACCTCCCATCGCAAGCCAGCGGTCAAAAACCTCGTAGGTTCGGTACGGGAAGGATTAAGCACTCTCTTCTCGTTGCCAGAAGGCTACGAAATTGTCCTCTCTGTGGGCGGCGCCACCGCTTTCTGGGATGCCGCCACTTTCGGACTCATTGAACGCCACTCCGCGCACCTTACCTTTGGCGAGTTTTCCACTAAGTTTGCAAAGTCTGCCGCGGGTGCCCCTTGGCTTGATGCCCCGTCCATCGTGGAGGCTCCCGCGGGCACCGTGCCCGACGTAGGCGATCTCTCCGCGGAGGCGGACGTGGTTGCTTGGGCGCATAATGAAACCTCCACCGGTGCGATGGCAGAGGTCACCCGCCCACACCCGCGCAACGACCAACAATTAGTGGTTGTAGACGCCACCTCTGGTGCAGGCGGCCTGCCCGTAAATATCGCCGACACGGACGTCTACTACTTCTCGCCGCAGAAATGCTTTGCCTCTGACGGCGGCCTGTGGCTAGCCGCCATGTCCCCCGCCGCCCTAGAGCGGATTGAAAGGATCAACGCCTCTGAGCGCTATATCCCTAACTTCCTCAACCTTCAAACAGCAGTGGATAACTCGCGCAAGAACCAGACTTATAACACCCCGGCGATTGCCACCCTGCTCATGCTGGATAACCAAATCCAGTGGATGAATGAGAACGGAGGCTTGGACGACATGGTAAAGCGCACCACGCAATCCTCTACCACCCTGTATCGCTGGGCCGAATCTCGCCCGGAGGCCACTCCATTCGTCGCACATCCTGCTTCTCGTTCGCTCGTGGTGGGCACTATCGACTTTGCAGACTCCGTCGATGCCGCAGCGCTCGCCGCCACCCTGCGCGCCAACGGCATCGTGGACGTGGAACCGTACCGCAAGCTGGGCCGCAACCAACTGCGCATCGGTATGTTCCCGGCCATTGATCCGGAGGATATCGCTAGGCTCACCCAGTGTATTGACTACGTCTTGGATGCAAAGTAACGCATCACTCTCTCAACATGCCCCACCACCTCGCAGGCCGTGGGGCTTTTTCACGTTATAGTTGAATGCATCACAGAATTGTCCGCCGTCGATAGGCAAAAGGAGCGCCCTATTATGCGCGAGCTGTTCCCAGTTGACAGCGAATCGACTGAAACCTCTTTGGTGCTGCGCACCGAAGACGGCGAAGAGTTTTTCCTCTCCATCACCGATGAACTGCGCGAGGTCCTGCAGGGTGAACAGCAGGAAACCCCGGAAGAAGAGCCGGCGGCTCCCGCCATCAGCCTTGCCAAGCCCGCCAAACCGGAGCCGGTTGAAGAGGCAAAGATTCGCCCGGCGGAGATCCAAAACCGCATCCGCGCCGGTGCCTCCGCGGCGGAAGTGGCGGAAGAAATGGGCGTGCCCGAGTCCCGCATTGAACCCTTCGCCTACCCGGTCATGCTGGAGCGCAACCGCATCGCGGAGATTGCCAAGCAGGCTCACCCGGTACGCGAGGACGGCCCAGCCAAGCTCACCCTGTGGGAGGTTCTTGCTACCGCCTTTGCCGCTCGCGGACACTCACTGTCCGAGTCCACCTGGGACGCCTACCGCCACCAGGGCGAGGCCTGGATCGTGCGCGTGACGTGGAAGGCCGGCCTGTCCGAGAACGAAGCCGAGTGGTACTTCAAGCAGTCCATGTCCTCGCCCGCCACGGTGGAGGCCCGCAACTCGGTGGCCGCAGACCTAACGGACCCGGACTTCGTACAGCCGGTGCGCTCGCTGACCTCGTTGGGCAGTGGCCGCTACGACGAAGCTATCGACGGCGATCAGCCCAGCAACGTCACTGACCTCACTGCGCCAACCACCCCGCCGGAAGAGCCCGAGGAAGAGGAGTTCCTACAGAACCCCTCCCCGGAAGAAAAGCCCGCCAAGCGCCGCCGCAAGGCCGTCACTCCGCATTGGGAGGACGTACTCCTCGGCGTTCGCTCCAATACCAAGCGCCCTAGGGACTAATCGTGGACATCTCTCACGCAGTACTCACTCTCTGGTACATCTCTAAGCCCAACGCAGAAGAGGTGCTAAAGACCGAACCCAAGGCGGATCGCGGCTTTGGGCGAAAATTCCTCGCCCAATTAGACCCGACCTTCCCGGTCACCCCGATTGGGCAATTCCCGCTTAACCGCTCCGCGCAGACGGATCCACATGAGTACTACATCGGCGGCTACCCCGGCATCACCGTGGTACAGACGGTGTGCGAAGGTGACTCTGTCCTCCTCTCGCAGCTGCCGGAAACCCTACTCAATGCGGTCCCCGCCCAGCGCGTCATTGCGCTGGCGAGTAATGAAAAGGAAGGCTATGCGGGCTTCGCCCTGTGGGAGGGCGGCCAGCTCAAGCGCTGCCTGTGCGCTACGCGCGAGCACCTTTATGAAGACACTGGCCTGCCAGAGCCTTTCGAGGCGCCCTACTGGGCAGGAGAAAAGTACGAACCGATCGGTGGCATTTCCCTGCCCTTCGAGCCGCAGGGCATCATGGAGGCGGCCCAGGAGTACTGGCTCGGCATCGAGGTAGGACACGATGGCCCGGATCTGGACGTCGTAGGCTACGCGGTTGACGGCCGCCCAGAGCCGAAGATCGACCCGCCGAAGCCGAAGCGGACCGTGGGCGAGCTAGCTGCGCAGTCGGCCAATAAGCTGGGTCTGAACGATTATGACGATTACGAGGACCACAGCGCCGAGCCGGAATCCACTGGCGAGGAGATCATCTCCACTGCGAAGCATCTGGGCTCCCTCATCGGCAATTGGGGCGCTCAGACGTTTAGGTCGCTCAAGGAGCGCTGGCGTTCATAAAAGGAAATGGCGGCGGCCGTCGCCACATTGAGGGAATCCGTACCAGGGGCCATCGGTATGCGTGCGCGCACGTCGGTGGCCTTCATTGCGTGTTCGGTAAGGCCAGGGCCTTCCGCACCGACGAGCATGGCCACCTTATCCAAGCCATGCATGGCCTCGGCCAAATGCACCGCGTGGGGGTTGGGGGTTAAGGAAATGAGGGTGAAGGAGGCGTCGGCAAGCGCCTGCAAGGAACGCTGCCACGTGGTGAACCCGCCTTCCAAATGGGCAAAGGGCAAGCGCAGCACGTGCCCCATGGATACGCGCACCGAGCGTCGATAGAGCGGATCTGCGGCCCCTGAGCCGAGCAGCACCGCGTCCACCCCCATGCCGGCGGCGTGGCGGAAGATTGCGCCAATATTCTCGTGATCGCCCACGCCCTCCAGCACTGCGATGGTTTTCGCGGTCTTCAAAATCTCTCCCAGATCCGGCTCTGGGGCGCGGTCCGCGGCGGCGACAAGCCCGCGGTGCATATCAAAGCCCGCTACCTCTGCGAGGGTCTCGCGGGAGACCTCGTAGATGGGGCACTCAGGCTCGCCATACTCGGAAACGTATGCTTCCAGCTTCTTAGGAAAGCCCACCAAGCAACGCATGGGGAACCGGGATTCGGCCAGCCGGGAGACCACCAGCGGGCCCTCTGCAATGACGAGACCCTCGCCGGATTTATCGGATTTGTTGAGGTTCCGAATATCGTCCAGGCGAGGGTCCGCAGGGTCAGTAATCAGCATGCCTTTAGGCTAGCCGATGGCATTGGATATCGGATCCATGCCAAAGAAAATCACGAAGAGGCCGGCCAAGAGCCACATGATCCAGTGCACTTCCTTGGCCTTACCGGCAAAGGTGGACATGAGCGCGAAGGAGATAAAGCCTACGCCAATACCGTTGGCAATGGAATAGGTAAAGGGCATGGTCACAATGGTCAGGAAGGCCGGAATGGCGATTTCCATCTTGGTCCAGCGAATCTCGGTCAACTGCGCGGCCATCATCACGCCGACGATGACCAGCACTGGGGAGGCGGCCTCGATGGGCACGATTTCATAAAGCGGGGTCAAAAACATCGCGGCGAGGAACAGAACACCGGTCATGAGGTTGGCCAGGCCGGTGCGGGCACCATCGGCAATGCCGGCGGAGGAATCCGCGAAGACGGTATTGGAAGAAGCAGAGCCTAAGCCACCGGCCACTGCGCCAAAGCCCCCTACGACGAGGGCCTTTTTCATATCGGGGAGGTTGCCGTCGGCGTCGACAAGCTTGCCTTGCTTGCCTAGGCCGGTCATGGTGCCCATCGCATCAAAGAAGTTGGTAAGCAGCAGGGTAAAAATGAGCAAGACGGTGGAAACCACGCCGATCTTGGTAAAGGCGCCTACCAGGTTCACATCGCCCACAATGGATAGGTCCGGAATCCCACCGAGCGCTTCTGGTTTGACGGGCGCGGCCATGCCCCAGTCCTCGGAGCCGGTAAATGCCTGCACGATAAAAGCGATGATGGTGGTGAGCACGATGGCGATAAAAAGCCCGCCCGGCACGTTCCGGATGACCATGAAGGAACAGATAATAAGGCCGATGACAAAGACCAGCGCCGGCCAAGTGGAAATCGATCCATTAATGCCCAAGCCCACCGGCACGGTGGTATGCGCAGCGTCCGGCACGCGGGTAACAAAACCACCGTCCACAAGGCCAATCATGGCGATGAACATGCCGATGCCTACGCCCATCGCCGCCTTCATGGACTGCGGTATGGCGTCAAAGACGGCGGTGCGGAAACCGGAAATGGCCAGCAGAACGATGATGATGCCCTCGATAACCACCAGGCCCATCGATTCTTGCCAGGTCAGCCCACTGGTGGCAACCATGCTCACGCCCACGAAGGTATTCATGCCCAGGCCGGCGGCCATGGCGAAGGGGTATTTGGCAATAGCGCCGAAGAGGATAGACATTACGCCCGCGACCAGCGCGGTGGCGGCAGCAACCTGCGGCACGCCCAGCGCGTAGCCGTCTGCATCCTCGGTGGTGCCGAGGATCAGCGGGTTCAAGAGAATGATATAGGCCATGGCGAAGAACGAGACCGTTCCCGCGCGTAGCTCGGTTCCAATGGAGGAACCACGTTCAGAGATATGGAAGTAGCGATCGAGAGTGGCTTTCAACGCCTGCGCCTTTCACGTACAGCGAGTCTTACGCCATAAGTGTGCTGCCTTAATCCTCGAAATCAAAATCCTGGAAGATGGGTTTTTCATCATCGAAGGCAACTTCGGGGTTCTTTTCTTCCCGCACCCGTGTCTGGGAATGCGCGCCACAACCATAACGCGAGTGCACTACCCGTCCGTCCGCGGAATACTCATTGGCACAGACGCCGTAGTTTTCCATCAGCTCTACATAAAACGCACAGGTGCGGCATTGCAGGCGCGCCTTGGCCGCCATATCCGTATTCGGGCCACGCTCGGTGCGCCAGCGCTTCTTGGCGTCGTCCAAGCCGGACTTGGAAAGTTTGTCGCCGTCCAGGCGGGAATCATCTACGGCCGGTGGCATCAAATCACCCGGCCCAAGGTCGCCCGGCCGCACGCGATCCTCATAGGGCACCCATTCCGGCGGCTGCAGAGCCTCCCCGCCTGGCACCAGCGCCACTTCATTGACGGTGACGTAGCGCGATCCCTCCGCACATGCGAGCACCGCCTGCCATTCCCAGCCGGGGTAGCCAGGCATCTCTGCTTCAAATCGGTGGGTAGCAACGTTTCGGCCCATCCCAGCGACGCCGATATGCTTGCCGACGCCCCCTTCCCCCACCTCATCCAGCGCCTCGCGCGCAATGCGCACGGCGCGGGAATCGATCAACGGATTTGCTTTTCGCTTACTCACGCCCCTCATTATTCATTATGGGGCGTACGCGGTGGTACATATGGTGCATGTCGTTTCTTTCCCGCGCCGCCTGCATTCTCCTGCCCTGCACCCTCGTTGCCTGTTCCTCTACCCCTGCAGAACCCGAAGTTGAGCACCTCTCCGTCGAGGTCTTAGGCACCGCTTCCCTGCCGGCCAATTCCTTTACTCAAGGCCTCGAAACCGATCCGGACGGCAACCTGCTCCTTGGCACCGGCCAATGGGGCGAATCTCGCCTGGAACGCTTCTCCCCCGAAACCGGCGAAACTTTAGCCGAAACGCGCCTGGAAAACCGCTACTTTGGCGAAGGCATCACTCAGGCCGGAGATTCCATCTGGCAGCTAACCTGGAAGTCCGGCCAGGCCCTGAAATACGACCAGGACCTGCGCCAGGTCGATACCGCCTCCTACACCGGTGAAGGGTGGGGGCTGTGTAATAACGGCGAAGATCTTCTCATGTCCGATGGCTCCGCTACCCTGCGGCATATGGATCCGGAAACTTTTGCGGAGCGCTCGACCACCGACGTCAGCCTGGAAGGAAAACCCCTCGAGGACATCAATGAACTGGAGTGCGTGGGCGATTCCGTCTATGCCAATGTGTGGATGGATGACAATATCTACCGCATCGATCCTTCCACCGGCCGAGTAACCGCCGTCATTTCCACCGACGCCATAGATAAATCCCGTTATACCGACCCCGATGACGTTCTCAACGGCATCGCGCACATCAAAGACGATGAGTTCTGGCTTACCGGCAAGCGGTGGAAAGAACTCTTCCACGTTCGAGTAAGGTAAAGGCCCATGGCAACCCGTAAGGAAGCAAGGAAAAAGTCGCTGCTGCAGATCTTGGCCCTCATCGTGGTCGTGGCAGTCATCGTCGCCGCCGTAGTGATCTTCCAGAACTGGTGGAACCAACGTCCGGGCCCAGATCCGCGCGACATCAAGGTGACCGCCACCGTGGGCGATAATTCCCTCGAGGTCAGCCCCTATATCGCGTGCGAGCCCGGCGCCGATTGCCCGGAGGGCGAGGTCCCGAACCTCACCGTGGGAGAAGACGACACCCTCAAGTTGGATATCCCCGAAGAGATTTCTGATCACGAGTGGAAGATTCTTTCCATCTACGATGACCCCGCCGCCAATGATGAAACCGCACACGGCGCGAACGAGACTACTGAGGTATCAATCCCCGGCTCCGTAGAGCCCATCAAGGCCTCCACCGGCAAGCGCCCCCGCCTCAAGGTGGTAGAGATTTCCTCCATGATGATCGGCACCGATGACAATGGTGACGAAACCCCCTTGGCCACCGTGTGGTCGCTCACCACGATGACCGATAAAGAACGAGAAGCCTCCGCGGAGGAATCCACGAAGGCTTCTAACTAGCTATCCAAATCCTTCGCAATTGCGCGAAGGATTTCTGCTACCTGGCGGCCGGTCTTGCGCTCCGGGTAGCGGCCGGAATTGAGCACCGGCTGAATCTGTGACTCCAGCAAAGTCATCACATCAGAGACCATGCTGCCGAGTTCCTCGGGCTTGCGGGCCGGCGTGCGACGACGCGGCTTATCCAATACCTTGACGCGCAGCGCCTGCGGGCCGCGGCGCCCAGCCGCGAAATCGAAATCGATGCGCTGGCCTGGGAACAGTTCCTCTACTCCCTTAGGCAACACGTTGCGGCCGACATAGACGTCTTCATCGCCCGGGTTGCTGACGAAACCGAAACCTTTCTCGGCGTCATACCACTTCACTTTGCCAATAGGCATAGGTACCCACCTCTTCTCTAGGGGAAAATCTTTATTTTAGCTGCCTGGTCAAAACAACAGAAGTCGCGCACGCTAACGCGACACACCTCCGCCATGTGTCACAGATCACACATTGCCACTCACCTGCACAAATGCCCTCGCACGCGCCACATTCGCCCCATTCCTTTCCCATTTAGTGCCCATAACGTGACACTTTCGTTATAAACCGCTACGCTGTCCCCCAGACATTTAAGAGCCGTTAAGAAAGTTGCCCTCGCCCGCCCTTTCTTTTTGGTACATATTCTTTGCACTTAATGCGGGCACACAGAGAGGACTAACTATATGGGACGCCACTCCGCTAAGAACCGCATGGCCGCTAAGTTCACCGCCGGCACCGTCGCCTTCGGCGCCGCTGCTGCCATCATGGCACCAACCGCATCTGCTGCCCCGGATTCCGACTGGGACCGCCTGGCACAGTGCGAGGCCGGCGGCAACTGGCACATCAACACCGGCAACGGCTTCTACGGCGGACTGCAGTTCAACCCGCAGACCTGGCAGGCTAATGGCGGCGGCGAGTTCGCAGCTACCGCTGACCAGGCTTCCCGCGAGCAGCAGATCGTTGTTGCTGAGCGCGTGCTTGCTTCCCAGGGCTGGGGCGCATGGCCGGCTTGCTCCGCTTCCCTAGGCCTGAACTCCGCTCCTACCCAGCGCACCGCTCCGTCCGCTGCACCTAAGGCTCCGGCCCAGGCACCGGCTCCGGTTAAGCAGGCTGCTGCCCAGAAGTCCGACGAACTGGCCGTTGATGCCCTGTACAACACCATCAAGAACGCCGCTAACTCCTACGGCCTGGCTCTGCCTCCGCAGTTCACCGAGCTGTACAAGGCTAACCGCCACGACTTCAACAACTTCTACTCTGCCAACCGCAACGTCATCGACCCGATTGCGCAGATGATTGAGAACATCACCCGCTAAGACACAGCGACGAAAGGCCCCTTGCATGCGCAAGGGGCCTTTTCTGCGTGAGGGAACGCTAGATACAAATCTTCCCCCGCACCGAGGCGGGGGAATGCTTTAGCGGTTGATGCGAGTATAAGGGTGAACGTAGTTCAGCTTCTCTGCCGGCATCGGCAAAATCAGATCATCGCCGTAGGGGCTGGATGCACCAGCAAAAGGCGCAGAGATTTCCGTGATTGCGTGCTCGCGATTTTCGTTCTTCGGCCAAGCCGGGGAAACGTGACCCTTCTTCTCATTCGACATAGTCCCCATTATTTCAAACCTTGCGCAAAAACGTAACTCAATCGATAGCTAAACTGGGAAGTCATCATGACTCAGTCTTCCCATCTTCCGCATTTCCGCACGTGGCTTGCCTCCCTTGAGGAAGAAGAGCTGGCAACAGTCCTCCGCAACCGACCGGATGTGCTCAATCCACTACCCCCAAGTATCGCCGCGCTTGCCACTAGGCTCCTGCTGCGCACCTCTATAGCACGAGCCCTTATGGACTGCTCCGCGGAACTGCTCGCGGAGATCGAGGACATCGCGCGCCGTGGTGGAGAGCTCGAGGAGGTAGAAGATCTGCATCCGGAGACCACCCGCCAGCTCAAGGAGCGCGGACTAGCATACGGCAACGTCCTCATTCCGCCCGAGGTAATGCCTGCCCTACCTACGGGCTGGTCCCTCCTCGAACAAATACGAGTAAGCCCGGAAGACATCGCCGAGCTGCCAGCTGAAGAGCGCAAGGTCCTAGAGACCTTGGCTCGGTCCAATGGCCTCGGTACCACGCGGGACGCAGCCGTTGATGCGGATCCGACCCGGCCGATCCCGCGGCTCATCGCCAAGCAGCTGCTCCACCGCGTTGACTCAACCACCGTCCGCCTGCCACGCGCCGTGCACTTTGCGCTGAACGGCAAAGCCACCGCGCCTATCCCAGTGGAGGGAATCACCGAATCCCCCGCTCCTGATTCCAAGGCCGATGATGCTGGCACTGCAGCCGGGTTATCCGTCGTGCGCGGCATGCAGCGTGTCCTTGACTCCCTAGGCGCACGGCCGGTAGAACTCCTCAAAGACAAGACCGTCGGCGTTCGCCAGCTCACCGGATTAAGCAAGACCCTTAACATTGGCGAGGAGGAGTTGCGGCGCCTCATCGAACTCGGCATGAGTGGCCGCCTGCTAAGCCGCGGCGAGCCGAAAAACATGGAGGGCAATTTCCTCGCCCCGACAGAACTCGCCCAAACCTGGCTCGATGCGAACCTCGCCGAAAAATGGCAGCTCCTGCTCGAGTCATGGACAACCTCCACATGGACCAACGAAGGCCGCACGCTGGCGCACACCAATGACCGCCTGCCGAGCTTTAGGGAAAAGGTCCTGCAGGTCTATCTGCGCGGGGCGAAACCCACCTTCGAGGAAGCCCTGCGCTTCCATTTCCCACTCTTCGCTACGCATACCTCAGATGAGACCATCGCCGAGCTCCGTGCGGAAGCCGAGTGGATCGGCGCAATCGCCCTCGATCGCCCCACCAGCGTGCTTATCGAGGGTCCCGAGGCCGCCGCCCGCCTGACCCCAGATACGGTTGACTATTTCCTAATTCAGGCAGATATGACCGTATTAGTTCCTGGCCCGCTCGATCCAGAGACCCACCAACGGCTCGAATCCGTCGCGGACCTTGAATCCCCCGGCTTGGCCAGTGTCTACCGCATCTCGGACGCTTCTTTGCGCCGCGGCCTTGATCGCGGGATGACCGGGGAGGAAATCCACGCCTTTTTCGCGGCACACGGCGAGGTGCCGCAGACACTGGAGTTCCATATTGGGGACGTCGCCAAGCGCCATGGCACCCTGCGCTCCGGCCCGGCACTGTCCTACCTGCGCAGCGAGGACCCAGCCCTCCTGCAGATTGCGCTCAAGGCCGCGCCTTTGCGTCTGCTCGCTCCCACCGTCGCTATTTCTCAACTGCCGGTACACGACCTGCTGGAGCGGCTGCGTGATCACGGTCTTTCTCCCGCGGCCGAGGACCACAACGGCGCGAGCCTCACGGTTGCGCCGGAACCAGCCACCCTGCCGACCCCCACCGCGCGTCGGGCCCCCGCTTCCCCGGACATTGCGAAAGCCATGCGCAACCTGCGCGATGACTCCGCGCCTGCCACTCCCAGCCTCGATATAGTCCACGCCGCCGCACGCACTGCCCGGCCGATCACCATTGGTTATGCGGATAAGAACGGCAACGAAAAGCACCGCACCGTCACCCCGCTGACGGTCGCGGGTGGGCAAATCGACGCCCGCGCGGCCGATGGCTCCACTATCCGATTTCCCTTGCACCGGATCACCTCCGTTACGCTGGAGCCATGAATGGACCATTAATTGTGCAGTCGGATAAGACCGTCCTGCTCGAGGTGGATCACGCCCAAGCCGCCGAGGCCCGCGCCGCGCTCGCTCCCTTTGCGGAGCTGGAGCGCGCCCCCGAGCACGTGCACACCTACCGCATCACCCCGCTCGCGTTGTGGAATGCCCGCGCGGCCGGCCACGATGCCGAGCAGGTCGTCGACGTCCTCGAAAACTACTCGCGCTTTCCGGTCCCCCAAGCCCTGCTTATCGACGTCGCCGAGACCATGTCCCGCTACGGTCGCGTCCGCCTGCACGCCCACCCGGCCCACGGCCTCATTCTCGAGTCCGAAGAGCCACCTATCCTGGAAGAACTCTCCCGTGGCGCAACCGGAAAGCTCCTTGGTGCTCGCATCGACGAGCATTCCATCGCCGTCCCGCCCTCCGAGCGCGGCCGCCTCAAGCAGGCCCTCCTCAAGGCAGGCTGGCCGGCAGAGGATCTCGCCGGCTACGTCGATGGCGAGTCCCACCCCATCGCCCTGAATCATGACGGCTGGCAGCTGCGCGATTATCAGCAGTACGCCACCGAGGCCTTTTGGTCCGGCGGCTCCGGCGTCGTAGTACTTCCCTGCGGTGCTGGCAAAACCATCGTCGGTGCGGCGGCCATGGCCAAAGCAGAATCCACCACGCTCATCTTGGTCACCAATACCGTCGCCGGCCGCCAATGGCGCGATGAACTCCTGCGCCGTACCACCCTGACCGAGAATGAAATCGGCGAATACTCCGGCGAAAAGAAGGAAATCAAGCCGATCACCATTGCCACCTACCAGGTGGTCACGCGCAAAACCAAAGGCGAATACCGCGCCCTCGAGCTCTTCGACTCCCGCGATTGGGGCCTCATCATCTACGACGAGGTCCACCTCCTGCCCGCGCCGGTGTTCCGTATGACTTCGGACCTCCAATCGCGGCGTCGACTAGGGCTCACCGCCACCCTCGTGCGCGAGGACGGCCGCGAGGGCGACGTCTTTTCCCTCATCGGACCTAAGCGCTACGACGCCCCATGGAAAGAGCTCGAGATGGCCGGCTATATCGCCACCGCCGAGTGCATCGAAGTCCGCGTAGACATGGACGACGAGGAGCGCATGCTCTATGCCACCGCCCAACCTCGCGACCGCTACCGTATCGCTGCCCAGGCTGCCGCCAAGCTACGCGCGGTCGACAAAATCCTGGCCCACCACCCACAGCAGGCGCTTATCATCGGCGGCTACGTCGACCAGCTCAAAGAACTCGGCGCGCATCTTGACGCCCCCGTAATCGATGGCTCCACCTCCACTGCTAAGCGCGAACGCCTCTTCCAGCAATTCCGGGATGGCAGCCTTCCCGTTCTGGTGGTGTCCAAGGTCGCCAATTTCTCCATCGATCTCCCCGAAGCCGCCCTAGCCATCCAGGTCTCCGGCACCTTCGGTTCCCGCCAGGAAGAGGCTCAGCGCCTTGGCCGGCTACTCCGCCCCAAGGAAGAAGAGGCGCTCTTTTATTCGCTGGTCACCCGCGATAGCCTCGATGCCGACTACGCCGTGCACCGCCAGCGTTTCCTCGCCGAGCAGGGATATGCCTACCGGCTTATCGACGCACTAGACTTAGAACAATGAAAATCTTCAAGTTCGACGTAGACGAGTCCTTTGCCAAGGCCAATAACGAGCTCTTGCGCGATTCCAACCGCCTTCGCCTCTCCGGCCTCGTACTGGGCATCCTGCTCATCATCGGCGGCGCGGCGATCTGGTGGGGATTTTCCTGGGGCATTACTATCGGCCTGGGCATGATTCTATTCGGAATCATGGTGGCCATCGTCGGCTTTGCCGCCGCCCGTAAGGTTGGCACCGCCCAGCAACTCTATGACTCCTATCCCCTTGCTCCGGCCGTCATCGCCGAAGTAAATGAGCGCGATATGGTCTTGCTCGCATTGGTTAATACAAACGTGGATCCCTCCTTGCCTCCCCGCTGGGCTGCATGCCTGCGCACTGTGACCGCCATCCCCGGCACCCAACGGACCGTAGGCACCAAGGTTCCCGTTGCGGCTGTTTCTGGCCGCGCGGACAACAACCGCTGGCAGCAAATCACCCCGATGCCCATCGCTTGGGGCACCCCCGACGCCGAGACCGTCACCATCGCTCGCAAATCCATCCCCCAAGACCAGTGGCAGCGCCTCGAGCGCGCCCGCAAGCGCCTTTCCGACGTGAAGGCTACTAAGTTCGACCTGCTGGTTCTCTAGAGCTCCAAAAGCCTTTCTGGATACAGCACTGCTTCAAGGAATGGCCACGTACTAAGCACCTGCTTTGCGACGTCCTCCTCGCGCTCGGGATACCATTTCCTCGCTAAATCCACCCAGTATTGTCCGCAGGACCGCGCTTGCCAGTCTGAACCAGATTCGGTTCCACGCTTCGCGTACTCCCACGCGGCATCATACTCACCGATTTCTTCCAAGGCTCTAGCTAACCCTTCGAAAAAGACCACGTAGCCGTCCTCAGCCAAGTGTGTTCGGACGATTGCTTCGACGTTCTGTTCTAACACCGCAAAACGCTTCTCCATATACTTGCGTCGGAAAGCATCTGCGTTTTCCGCCCAAGCTCGGACACGAGCCAGTCCATCTTCTCCGAGGACCTTTGAATAAGCAACGGGGTCGAGCTCGAAATAATCAACCTCAGTGGTCTCATGGAAAGCGATAAACCATTCCGCCAGCACGAGCGGATCAGGCTTCGCTCGCTGTGCGCTCTTAGCGTGCAGCTCAATGAGCTCTTCAACCACCTCACTCAGCATGCCAAGTGAGTCATCCGCGTTAGCGATCACACCGACGGCAATCTCCAGCGCCTCTTGCACAATCGAGAATACTTCGGCTGAGTCCTCCGATGAGTCCTCTACGGCAAAATCGAGCACGCAAATTCCATCTTGCATCTTCAGCGCGCGCCTAGCTGCCCGATCCTCATCGAGAAAGGATCGGGTCCGACTCCGAAAAGATGGCAAGACGACATCAGCCAATGAGCTCATGTGTGCAGCCTCCTCGCTACGCTATTAGTCCACTTTAACGAGACTCTCTGCCCTCCGGCACTCTTCTTTTTGTTCTTTGGTGTTGTAGCGCGAGGTATTGTGCCCAGGTGTGGTTCCAGTGTGTTTGGTGTGTGGCTAGGGGCCCGGTGGCGTGGTCTAGTTGGTAGGTGCCGTCTCGGTGGAGCCAGGCGATGGTGCCGGTGATGTGGTCGAGGATGTAGTGGACGC